>JBGPNN010000263.1:0-4432 GCA_041487495.1 bacterium | reverse complement strand
TCACCGACGATGCCGGGCTCGCCGCCGCGGACCCCACGGATACTCGCGATGAGCGCCTGGACGATCGGCGCGCCGGCGTCGATCTCGTAGGCGGGACGGCTGAGCAGGATCTCGACGGTGGCGTCCAGCCCGGCCGACGCACCCCGGGCCTCTTCCACCACCCGCCGCAACTCGGCGGCGATAGCATCATCACGTTCGCCGGGAAGCGTGCGGCGCTCGACTTCAAGCGCGCAGCGATCGGGATACGTGCTGAGTCCCAGGCCTCCTGTAATCGTCGACGCGTGGATCGACGCCCGCCGCAGCAGCGCGTGCGGCCGCCTGGGCAGGATCTCCCGATCGAGCCGGTCCAGCGCCGCCAGGACGTGCCCCATCCGCACGATCGCATCGTCGCCGTCCGCAAAGCGGCTGCCGTGCGCCGCGCGCCCGGCAACCACGATCCGCGCCCACACGACGCCGCGGTGTCCCGCGCAGACATCGAGCGCCGTCGGTTCGGTGACGACGGCGGCGTCCGGCCGTTCGCGGCGGATCAGATCGGCCGTCCCGAGGCTCGCGTATTCCTCATCCATCACAAACGCCAGGACGAGTTCCCCACGGTCAAGACCGGTGGCCGCGACGATGCGGCCGGCCTCCAGCATCGCGGCCAAGCCGCCCTTCATGTCAAAGGCGCCGCGGCCGTAGAGCCGTCCGCCGGCAATGGTCCCGTCAAAGGGATCACGCATGCCTTCAACGCCGACGGTGTCCATGTGGCCATTGAACATCAACGTGCGGCCGGGCCGGTGGCCGCGGACCCGCGCCACGACGTTCGGTCGGCCGGGCGCAACTTCATCGAGCCGCGCTTCCATCCCAGACGCGCGGCACTCGGCGACCAGCAGTTGCGCGATGGTCCCTTCGCCCGATGCGCCGGGGATCAGGGACGGATTGACGGAGTCGGTGGTGACGAGACGGTGTAGAAGATCTGTGAGCCGGCCGGGCTGAACCGCCGATTCAGACACCGGCGGCATCTAGGTGTCGGCGTGCCGCATCGCGGGCGGCATCGACGAGCGCGGACGCCGAGGACGCGGACGCCGCCATCCCCTCGGCCGACTCGGGCCTGCCTCCTCCCCGGCCGTTGAACGCAGACAACGCGTCGCGCAGGACCGCCGACGCGTCGATCGCGACGCCGGGACTGCGGGTGACGATCACCCGGCGGTCGGGGTCGGTCGCGAAGATCGCGATGCCGGGCTCATGCGCCGCCACCGCCCTGGCCAGCGTGCGCAATTCGTCGATCGAGCGCCCGGAGAAGGCCGCGGCCACGACGACGGGGCCGGTCGCCCCCGCGGCGCGGCGGGCCGCCGCCACCAGTTCCGCGGCTTCGTGTCCCAGCAGCCGTGTCCGCGCCTCGGTCAGGTCGCGCTCGAGGTCGCGAGAACGCTCGCGCAGGCGGGCCACGGTGTCGCGCACTTCGTGTTCGCCTACGCTCAACGACCCGGCGAGATCTCGGACCATCACCAGCCGCGCCCGATAGTCACGGAGCGCCCGCCACCCGCAGAGGAATTCGATCCGCACGCCGCCCTTGTAACGTTCCCATCCCCGAATGACGATGGGCCCGACCTCCGCGCTCGAGCGCACATGCGTGCCGCCGCATGCAGAACGATCGAAGTCGGTGACCTCAACGACCCGAACGAGCCCGCTCACCTTTGGCGGGCGGCGCAGGCCGAGATCGGCCACGCGATCAGCGTCGATCTCGCGGATCAGCACCGGCCGGCTTTCCATCACGATGGCATTCGCAAGATCTTCGGCCCGCGCGGCACCGCCGGCGTCGAGCCCGGGCAGGACAAGGTCGATCGTGCAGCTCGTCCCCATGTGCACCGATGCGGTCTGGGCGTCCAGCGCGCGGAGAAATGCCGCCGAGAGCATATGCTGGCCGGTGTGATGCTGCATGTGATCGAAGCGGCGATCCCAATCGATGGCGCCGTCCAGACGCTCGCCGACGGCAGGCGCGGGCCCGCCGTCCAGCACGTGCCAGATCTCCCCGTCCTCCTCGCGCACGTCCGTGACCCCGACGCGTCCCAATCGGCCGACGTCACACGGCTGGCCTCCCGCGGTGGGATAGAAGGCGGTGGCGGAGAGGGCGACCGCCGTAGCGCCCCCGGCGTCGCGGACGGCGGTCACCTCGGCGGTGAATTCGCGCAGATACGCGTCCAGATGATACAGTTTTTGCGTCACCTCTCGGTGTTCGACGGTTACGCCACGCCTTCCCTGCGAAGAGGCGGCGGTCACACCGGGGCGAACTCCAGGTAGGGGTGGTGTGCGCGATGCCGACACGAACTGATAGCCCGTCCGCAGCCGGAGCGCTGGCCGGCGTGCGGGTCCTCGACTTCAGTCAGGTCATGGCCGGTCCATACTGCACGATGCTGCTGGCCGACATGGGTGCCGACGTCATCAAGATCGAGCCACCCGACGGCGACTCCAGCCGGAGGCTGGGCGCCGGCCGCGGCACGGAGAGTCCGGGCTTCTGGGCGGTCAACCGCAACAAGCGGGGCGTCGTCCTGAATCTCAAGGATCCAGAAGGAATCGATCTCTGCCGGCGCATCGCTGCGCGCGCGGACATCGTCGTCGAAAACTTCAGACCCGGCACCCTCGACCGGCTGGGGCTCGGCTACGAGGACCTGCGCGCCCTGAATCCCTCGTTGGTCTACGCCTCGGTGTCGGGATACGGTCAGACCGGCCCGCAGGCGTCACGCGGTGGCTTCGATCTGGTGGCCCAAGGCGAAAGCGGCATCATGTCGGTCACGGGCTCGCCCGGAGGCCCGCCGGTCAAGAGCGGCGTCCCCGTGTGCGACCTCGGAGCGGCGCTGCTCGTCACGTACGCGATCCTTTGCGCCTACATCCACCGGACCCGGACCGGGGAAGGTCAGCGCGTCGAAACGTCCCTGCTCGAGGCGGGCATTGCCCTGTCGGTATGGGAAGCGACGGAATACTTCACCACCAACGAGACCCCGCAGCCGACCGGGTCCGCGCACCGGTTGAGCGCGCCGTATCAAGCCATCCGCTGCGCGGACGACTACATCACCGTGGGCGCCGCGAATCAGCGCAACTGGGAGCGACTGTGCCGGGTCCTGGGCCTTGAGACCTTGCTCGACCAACCCGAATTCGCCACCGATGCCGCTCGGACAAGCCACCGACAGGCGCTCGCCGATATCATCGAAGCGGTCACGATCCAGCGCCCCGCGGCCCACTGGCTGCGCGTCCTCGACGAGGCCAGCGTCCCGTGCGGGCCCATCCGCACCTACCCCGACGTCTTCTCGCATCCGCAGGTGCTCGCTCGGGGCATGCTGCAAGAAATCGACCACAGGGTCGGCGGGCGAATCAGGCAGATCGGCCCGGCGGTGAAGTGCTCGCAGACGCCCGCGCGCATCCGGCGTCCGGCGCCGCTGCTCGGGGAGCATACCGCCGAGGTGCTCCAGGAGCTCGGGTACTCGCATGATGAGATCGACGTCATGGCCTACAAAGGAGTGATCGCCCTGTGTCCGTCTCTGTAGACGTCGCCGACGGCGCCGCCCGCATCACCGTCCACCGGCCCGAGGCCCGCAACGCGATGACCTTCGCGATGTACGATGCGTTCTTCGCGGCCTGCGAGGCCCTGGACGCCCGGCCGGATGTGAGGGTCGTGATCCTGCGCGGTGGCGGGGGCACGTTCATCGCGGGCACGGACATCGCCGAGTTCCGCGACCTGCGCACCCGTGATGACGTCCTCGCGTACGAGCGGCGCATGGGGGTCGTGATCGATCGGCTGGAGCGCATGCGCAAGGTGACGATCGCCATGATCGAAGGCCATGCGACCGGCGGGGGGTTTGCCCTGGCCCTGGGCTGCGACCTCCGGTACGCGGCGAGCGGCTCGCGGCTCGGCGTGCCGATCGCCCGGACGCTGGGCAACTGTCTATCGATGGCCAACTACGGCCGGGTCGTCGACGCCGTCGGGCCGGCGCGGGCGAAGGAGTTGCTGCTCACGGCGCGTCTGATGTCGGCCGAGGAGGCTCTGGCCGTCGGCCTGCTCAACGCCGTCGTGCCGGTGCAGGATCTGGAGCGTCACGTGTCCGAGGTGGCCGCCTCGATCCGCCAGCACGCACCGCTCACCCTGGAGGTGACGAAGGAGGCGATCCGCCGCATCCAGGAGCGCGGCCGCACCGTCGACGGCGAGGACCTGCTGCTGCGCTGCTACCTAAGCGAAGACTTCCGCGAGGGCGTGCGGGCGTTCCTGGACAAGCGGACGCCGGTCTGGAAGGGGCGCTAACCTGGGGCGAGCAATTCCACCAGGTGTTTGGCGCGGCGGCCGGTGCCGTGGGCGATCTGCTGCCGGCAGGAGACGCCCATCGCCACAACCTCGGTCTCATGGGGTAAGCGCCGCACCGCGGGCAGCAGGCGCCGCTCACCGATCGCCATTGAGATATCG
>JBGPNN010000262.1:0-4457 GCA_041487495.1 bacterium | reverse complement strand
TGACGCAGGGATTAGAGGACCACCCGACGAGGTCGACCTGGCAGCCGGGTCTCGGTGGTCTGTGCCTCAACTCCATCGTCGTCGATCCGGTCAATCCACGCCGTATGTGGGTGGCGATCTCTGCGGTCGGCGTGATGCGGACCGAAGACGGCGGTCAGACCTGGACGTTCGCCAACAAGGGCACCCGCGCCGACTTCCTGCCGACCAAGTATCCCGAATACGGGCAGTGCGTACACCGGCTCCTAGGCGATCCGGCCAGGCCCGGCGTCCTGTTCCAGCAGAACCACTGCGGTACCTATACCACCGACAACGGCGGCGACGAATGGCTCGACATCCAGAGTAACCTCCCGTCGGATTTCGGCTTCCCCCTGGCGATGGATCCCCATGATGCGAAAACGCTGTTCGCGATCGTCGAAACGCAGGAAGCTCGTACGAACGTCACTGATCAGTTTACGGTCTACCGCACCCAGAACGCCGGCCGCCGGTGGGAGCGCCTGACGAAGGGTTTGCCCAAGGGCCCCTCCGTGCGCCTCGGCGTGCTGCGCCATGGGATGAGTACGGATGCGCTCGATCCCTGCGGGGTATACGCCGGGACCAATACCGGCCAGGTATTCGCGAGCCGTAATCGTGGCGACTCCTGGAACCTGATCGCCGACTTCCTACCTTCCATCTACTCGGTGACCGCGACGGTGCTTTGACAGTCGCGCGGCCCGCTCCATCGACCAGGCTTTCAGCAGCGGCCGGCGTGGTGCCGCTGCTGCTGATTCTGGTTGGCCTCGAGATCGGCATCTCGTTCTTCGGCCCGGTGCTCCCGCAGGTGCAGCGGGATTTCAACCTGTCGGCCGGGGCGGTCGCGGTGGCGTTATCGATCTACAACGGCATCCGCCTGGCCTTCAACATCCCCATGAGCCGGTTCGTGGCCCGCTCGCGGCTGCCGGTGACGCTGGCGATCGGAGGCGCGATCCTCGCCGGTGGGGCCCTGGTTGTGAGCGTGGCGCCGTCGTTCGCCTTTGTGCTGGCGGGACGCGCGATCATGGGTCTGGGCTCGGCGCTCTTCATCTTCGCGATCCAGTTCTGGCTGGCGCGTCTGGCGACGCCCGAGAACAAGGCCCAGTTGTTCAGCCTTCACCAGCTCGCGGGCATAACCGGGAGTGCCGTGGGACCCGCGCTCGCCGGCATTGTGGCGGGATGGTTGTCGTGGCGCTATGCGGCCGCGCTGCCGATCGCCGCCGGGCTGATCACGGTGCTGGCCGGTCTCGGGCTCCCTTACCCCTCAGCAAGCAGCGTCACGCCATCGCCGCGGGCAGCGTCCGAGGGGCCCGAGCGAGTGCCTATGCGGGAGGTTCTCGGTCCCGGTCTGAGCATGATGGCATCGATGATCTTCCACAGCGGGTTGATCATGACGTTGATCCCGCTGTTTGCGGCGCGCGAACTGAACCTGGGACCGGCGGCCATCGGCGGTGTGTTGATGCTGGGAACGGTGCAGCGGTTCGGCTCTGCGCTCGTGGGCGGACGGCTCGCCGCGCGATTTGGGACGCGGAACACGGTCGTCTACGGTCTCGCGGGTCTAGGCGTGTCGGTGCTGTCGTTCCTGCCGGTCAGTACGGGACTCGGGCTGATCGTGGCGGTCTCCATCGTGTCGTGGGCCAACCTGGGAGGCAGTTTCATCATCGCAATGATCACCGACCGGCTCCCCGAACGGCACTGGGGCACGGCCCTGGGGATGAACCGCACGCTGGGTGATGCCGGGGCCATGTTGGCGCCGATCCTGGTCGGAGTGATCGCCGACCAGTTCAGCTTTCGCGTGGCGTTTGCGGCGACCGCCGTGGTGATCGTGGTCGCATCCGGTGTGGCCTTGATGGTGACGGCGGCGCGACCGCAGCACACTCCGGAGGCGGCTTCATGACTGAACGGCTTCGTCAGTCTGCGCGGCCGGCTCAGTCTTCGCGGGCAGGTCGGCCTTTACCGCGACCATGTACACCCGCTGGCCGAGCTTGAACGGGTCTCCGGCGAGCGAGCTGAACGCGTCAAAACCCGTGAAGCCGGCGCCGGTCAGCAGCTGGCACAGTTCACCATACGTATAGACGCGCATGGAACTTGTCTTCTTTTCGACCTGTCCTGACTTCACAAACGTCCAGTCGATGTCGATGCGGCTGCGGACATGATCGTACCGCCGTTCTTCCAGCATAAAGATCTCGCCGACCGGCCACCAGTTGCGTTCCTGGAACTTCGGCAGCAGGGCCTCCGCGACGTTTGGCATGTCGATCACGAACCGGCCGCCTGGCTTGAGCGTACGCGCGACGGCGGTCAGGAACGCCTTGTTACCCTCGTCGTCAAAGTAACCGAAACTTCCCCAGAAGCAAAATGCGCCGTCGAAGGCTTCCTGCCAAGGGAGGTCGCGCATGTCGCGGCGATGCCACGTCGCTTCGACGCGCCGCTCCGAGGCCATGCGCCGCGCGTCCTCAAGCACGGCTTTGGTGATATCCACGCCTGTCACGCGATAGCCTCGGGACGCCAGTTCCAAAGACAATCGTCCTTCGCCGCACGGCACGTCCAGGACTGCCGCGCCGGGCCGTACGTGCAGCACCCGTTCGATGAAATCGGCTTCCGCTGTCGTTCGCGCGGCTCTGAACACACGCTGGACGTCCAGCCACAGACCCGAGAAAAACGTCTCCCACCACGCATCCGGCACGGCGCTCACCACAACCTGGCGAACGTGCCGCCGGCCATCGGTACCCCCAGGTTCATTAAGCTGGGATCGGGCACACCCGCCACCTCGCTTCGGAACACCGTCCCGCCCTTCATCACCAGACGCACGTCACGGAGATCCCGGATCTTCTGGTCAGGGCGTCCGGCCACGGCGATCAGGTCGGCGGCCTTGCCGGCCTCGAGCGAACCCGTCTCGCCGTCGGTGCCGCATAGACGCGCCGAGTTGAGCGTGGCGGCCTGAATCGCCCGCACGGGCGATAGACCGACCGTCGCGAGCAACTCCACCTCGCGAATCGTCGCTACCGTGCCGTCCACAGGGTCGCTCGGCAGCAGGTCGGTGCCGCAGCAGATGGTCACGCCCCGGGTGACCGCGCGTTTGATCGACGCGAGGTGCTCGTCGGCCGCCGCTTTGGCCTTGGCCAGCATCCACTCTTGCACCCCGTGCCGGCGCATGTAGTCCAGTTCTTGGGTGACGCAGAGCGTGGGCACCAGATATGTGCCAGCCTGCGCCATCATCGCGGCCGTGTCATCTTCGAAACTATAGCCGTGCTCGATGCAATCTACCCCAAGCCGCACGACATCCTGGATGGCCTTGTTGCCCCCCGTATGCGACGCGACACGCTTGCCGGCGCTGTGGGCGACCTCGACGACCGCGCGCACTTCGTCGTCGGTCATCTGCCTGTCCGCGGCCGACTCGCGGGGCGTGCCGATGCCCCCCGTCAGGCAGATCTTCACCAGGTCGGCACCGGCCCGCAGTTGTTCGCGAGCGGCGCGGCGAAACCCATCAGGGCCGTCGGCTTCGAGACATCCGACGGAGTTGTGCCCGTGCCCGCCGGTGGCGATCAGCGCGTGGCCCGCGGCCCTCACGCGGGGGCCGGGCAACAGTCCGCGGTTGATCCCTTCGCGCACGTCGATATCGGTGAAGTACGGCTCGCCGACGATCCGCAGGCTTGTGGTGCCGCTGAGGATGGCCTCCAGCGCGCGGCGGTAGTTCAGCATCACGCGATAGCCCTGCGGGAACGGATCGGTTCGCCGCTCCGGAAATGGCAACCGCAGACCGAGGTGGACGTGAACGTTGAACAGCCCGGGCAGGACGGTCATGCCGGTCACATCCAGGACAGTATCTCCGGCCCCGCGGACCGGTCGGCCGGCCGCCGTTACCGGGCCACACCAGGCGATCCGCCCGTCGGCGATCACGATCTCGGCCTGCTCGACCGCGGCCCGCCCGGTCCCGTCCACCAGCCGGCAGTTCGTGAGGATGATCATCGGTTTTCCTTCTTTGCCCCAACTCGCGCGCGCGACGTCGTGAATGATTCGAGCATCTCCCCGTTTACCACTGGCATTCCGTCACCCCTCAGAATATGAAGCCAAAGCGACCCGACGCGGGTGCCGGCAGTTGCACGCCGAGGCCCGGGGACATCAGTGCCATCGCCCGGCCATGCTGAGGGGAAGGGGGAGCAGAGTTGTCCCCTACTTGAGCGGAGACACTCTGTAGACCGTGTCGGCTGCCCTTGCGATGCCCGGATGCTCGACGACGATCCTGAGCCGTAAGAGATGCAGCACGGCCAAGAAATCTCTGATCTCAGACATCGTCCCTTCGGGACCGGTGAAGATTTCAGCGAACTGCTTGCGGGCTTCCTCCATGTACTCCGAGGATGTCTTTTTGGAGGCAACTCCTTCAAGATGCTTGACGATCCGCTCGAACTCACCGTGATTCAGCCACACCCCTTGGCATCGATCACACCTGT
>JBGPNN010000261.1:0-4502 GCA_041487495.1 bacterium | reverse complement strand
GCTGAAGGAGCAGTGGGCCAAGGCGAACATCAAGGTCACCATTGTGCCGATGGAAGTCGGACAGATCCTGAGGGACTGGTTCGAAGGCAACGGGAGGATGGTACAGGTTGGCGGTGTCTGGAGTTCTGATCCGGATGCTGGCCTGTATGGTGCGTTCCACTCCTCTACGGACCATGCGAAAGCCTATTGCATTCGCGATAGCGTGCTGGACAAGTTACTCGAAGACGGTCGTACGAGCGTTGACCTTGCAAAGCGCACGGAGATCTACCAGCAAGTGCAGAGGCGCATCGCCGATCGGGCCCATGTCCTCGTGCTGTACGGCTATCCGTTGCGGTGGGAGATGTGGTGGGACCATGTGAAGGGGTACAAGAACCGGCCGTCCAACACGCGCTCTTCCCTGCGCCAAACGTGGCTGGAGAGGTGATCTGGGCCGCTATATCCTCTCACGGATCATACTGACGATCCCAGTGATCGTCGGCATCACCGTGCTCAGCTTCGTGCTGATCAAGATTCTTCCCGGCGATCTGGCGATCGCTATGCTTGGTCAGGAGAACGCCAACGCCAACCCGCAAGCACTGAAGGCGATCCGCGCAGAGCTCGGCTTGGATCGCCCACTGCATGTGCAGTACCTTTCGTGGCTGGCGGGCGTCCTGCGGGGCGACCTGGGCAAATCGCTCGTCCTGAAGGTTCCTATCAAGTCGGCGATCACGAGTGCGCTCCCGACCACAGTTGAGTTGGCCCTGCTCGCCGTCCTATCGGGCCTCGTCATCGGCGCCCCCATCGGTATTCTGGCGGCGACGCGCGGGGGTGCCTGGGACTGGCTCACGCGGTTCTTGGTTTCGGCTGGGGTCGGTGTACCCAGTTTCTTCATCGCGACGTTGCTGCTGCTGTTCGTTGCGCCGAGCATACGGTGGATACCCACGTTCAGTTATGTCCCGTTGACCGATGCCCCGGCGCGCAACCTGCTGGTGATGATTTTTCCTGTCATGTCGATCGGCACGGGGCTCGCCATGACGATCGCGGAAAACGTGCGGTCGGCGGTCCTCGACGTGTTGCGCGAAAACTATGTGACTGTCGCCCATGCGAAGGGGCTAGCCGAGCGCGTGGTCGTCAGGAAGCATGTGCTCAAGAATGCCGCGATCCCCATCATCTCCATCCTGGGACTTCAGACAGGTTTTCTGCTGAGCGGCACGATTATCATCGAAACTATCTTCGCGCTGCCGGGGCTCGGGCGGCTTGTCATCACGGGCATTAGTCTGCGCGATTATCCCCTGGTGCAGGGGGTGCTCCTGTTCACGGCGGTCGCGGTGGTCATCGTCAACCTGGGTACGGACCTGCTCTACGCTGCCGCCGACCCGCGTATCCGCTACCAGTGAGACGTCGAGAGTGATCGCACATTCGCAGCGTTCGCCGGCTGAAACGCCGGCTGCGAGTCGGTCTCTGCGTTCGGCGATCCGGACGGCGTGGCGTGTCCTGGCGCGGAGACCGCTCGTGCTCGTTGGCGGCCTGATGGTGGCTCTGCTGGGGCTGCTGGCCGTTGGCGCGCCGCTGATCGTTGCGCACAGCCCGTTTGAGACCGGTCTCGGTCCATCCCTGGCGCCGCCGTCCGCCGGCCTCATCTTTGGCACAGACAAGCTGGGCCGGGATCTGTTTGCGCGGATCGTCTACGGCTCCCGCACGACGTTGCTCGTCTCCATTCCATCTGTCGCACTCGCGGTCATCGCGGGCCTGGTTTTTGGCTCGGCCGCAGGCTATCTGGGTGGGCGGACTGACCAGATCATCATGCGTGTCATGGATATCTTTCTGGCGTTCCCCGCTCTCTTGCTGGCGTTGACGATCGTGGCTGTGTTGGGACCGAGCATTCCGAATCTGCTCATCACGATTGCCGTGGTGTACATGCCGTCAATGGCGCGCATCGTGCGCGCGCCGGTGCTCGCGGTCAAGGAGAAAGAGTACACCACCGCCGCTCGCGCCATCGGCGTGGGCGATGTGCGGATCATCGGGCGTCACATCCTGCCGAATATCGCCTCACCCCTTATCGTGGACGCGACGCTGAGCACGGCGCGCGCGATCATTATCGAAGCCGCGCTGTCGTATCTTGGACTCGGCGCCCCTCCGCCAAACCCTAGTTGGGGCGAAATGCTTAGCAGCAGTCGCCAGTTCATGACCTCTGCACCCTGGAGCGCGCTCTTTCCCGGGTTCGCGATTGTCTATGCCTCAACGGCCTTTATCCTGCTCGGTAACGGTCTTCGCGACTGGCTGGATCCACGTCGACGATGAATCACTGAGGAGAAGACGACTATGAGAATCGGCGTCATCGGCTTCATTCACGAGACGAACAGTTTTTCCGTTGAGGAAAATGACGCGCCGGGGGCCACGTTGCTGGTGGGCGAGGAGGTGCTGACCAACGCACACCCCAGGAGCTACATTGGCGGGTTCATGGAGGGTGCGCGCCGTCCGAACGTCGAGCTCGTGCCGATCGCCGACGTTCGCTTCGTACTCGGCGGCATCATCCACGCGCACGTGTTCGAGCACTATCGCGATATCATCCTTCGAGGGCTGCGTGGCGCGGGGCCCCTCGACGCAATCTATTTCGCACTGCATGGCGCGGCGGCGGTGAAGGAGCCTTACGCCGATGCGGAAGGGAGTCTCATCCGCGCTGTCCGCGAACTGGTCGGCGACTCGCTGCCGTGCGTCGCGACGTATGATTTCCACGGTAACTACACTGAGTGGGAAGTTTCTGCGACGGTACCTTTTCCGCAAAACACCAACCCGCACATCGATTCGTTCGAACGCGGGGTAGAGGCGGCAGAGCGGCTCTTTGAGATGATGGCCGGCAAGATCCGCCCGGTCACCAAGCACATCCGCGTACCCATTATCGGGCCAAACATCGGGCAGAGCACATGGTCGCATAATCGCGGTGAAGAGCAGCGTCTGCCGATGTATCAGTTGAACCTGGTGCGGGAGGAGCTGGAGAGGACAACGCCCGGACTATTGAACTTGACGCTGCAGGGTGGCTATGGCTACTCGGATGTGCCGTATCTGGGGATGTGCGTCATCGCGACGGCGGACGGCGATCCCGCGCTGGCAGACCGAGCGGCGCGGCAGATGGCGCGGGAACTGTGGGCGCGACGAGAGGAGATCCGCACAGTGCGCCCGTCGGTTTCGATCGAGGAGGGTGTGGGGCTGGCCATGCAGCAAGGGGACGGGTTGGTCTGTCTTGTTGACCTCGGTGATGATCCGGGGAGCTTTTGCTCGGCTGACAGCCCTGCCGTGCTGGAGAGTCTTGTCCGGCATGGGGCCCGAGATTGCGCGCTGACGATACGCGATAGCAATGTCATCAGAGCCGCGATGCAGGCGGGTGTTGGCGCCACGCTCACGATGGAGGTCGGCGCGTCGATAGACCGCCGGTTCTACAAGCCCTTAAAGGTTACAGGCCACGTGAAACTGCTTGACGATGGCAACTACATGGTTGTCGGACCGACGCATGGAGGGTGGGGGAGGGACGTGCGCAAAGAATCGTTCCACGAAGCCAACGTCGGGCCACGCGTGGTGCTGCGGATCGGTGATAAGATTGACGTGATTTTCAGCGAACGCACAACCGGCAAGGATCGCGACTTCTTCAAAAGTGCGGGCATCGTGCTCGAAGAGAAGAAGATCATCGTGGTCAAGTCAAATCAAGCCCACCGGGCGTCTTTCGATCCGATCGTTGTCAAAACGCACAATCTGGATACGCCCGGGACTTCCACGGTCAACTACCTGAGCCTGCCCTATCAACACCTGCCGCGACCTATCTATCCGATTGACAGGAACATAGAGTGGCAGGCGTAGATGATGCGTCTAGCCGCGCTTGGGATGTCGCACGAGACGAATACGTTTGCGCGTGGTCTCACCGGTTACGCGGCGTTTGAGCGGAGCGGCATTCTTCGGGGCGATGAGATCGTCGGTGCGTACCGCGACTCTCACGCCACGATGGCGGGGTATCTCGAGGCCGGGGATCGGCACCATGTTGAGGTTGTCCCGCTGGTCTTCTTCCGGACCGAGCCGTCAGGGTTGATCGCGCGCGACACATTCGAGCGCATCGTCGATGAAATGCTGCGGGCGCTCCGCGATCGCGGCCCGTGGAACGGCGTCCTGCTCGCCCAGCACGGCGCGGCCGTCGCCGACGGCTACCCTGACGCCGACGGCGAGATCGTCTCGCGCGTGCGCGCGCTGGTCGGGCCGAAGATCCCGATCGGTCTGTCCCTCGACCTGCACGCGAATCTGTCGCAGCGCATGATCGACGGCGCCACGGTCACGGTGCTCTATCGCACCAACCCGCACGTCGATCCGCGCCCGCGCGCGGCGGAGTGCGCCGAACTCACTGTGCGCACCGTGCGGGGTGAGATCCGGCCGGTGCAGGCGCTCGAGACGCCGCCGGTGGTGATCAACATCCTGCAGCAATACACCGGAGCCGAACCGATGCGCGGTATCATGGCCGACGCCGACGCGGTGATCCGCCG
>JBGPNN010000260.1:0-4544 GCA_041487495.1 bacterium | reverse complement strand
TCATCTTCCTGCGGACACCCGTTGTAGTAGCGCCAGTAGCCCGTGCAGTAGATGAGGATATCGCCTTCCTTCACCTTCATCTTGCGAGTGATGTGCTCGGGCCGGATCAGGCTCCAGTCACTCACCACATCGCGCAGGTCCACGATCACGCCCTCGCCCACCAGCACGTCAAGCGGGATGCTGGCGATGTCTTTGCCGCCCGACTTGATGTGCATCTCGGCATCCAGGTGCGTGCTGATGTGCACGGGCGTCTCGAGATACTGGCTGACGATCCCATGCGTGTGATGCCGCTGGAAATACGAGATCTTTGGCGAGGGGTACCCGACCCATCCCGGCGTGTGCATGCTGAATGGCTGCGTGAGATCGACGACCTTCATGAGGACGCCTCCGGGGATGCCGTGCGGTACAGGGCGGGATCCGGGGGGCACGGCCCGCCGACGCAGGTCATTGCGGCGGCTGGGCCCGCCGCAATCTGGTACCGGGTGCTGAGCGTCATGAAGACGACCGATCCCGCGTGCACAGGGTGTGTCGCGCCCGTGTCCAAATCGAGAATCATGCCCTCGCCGCTGATCACGTAGTAGACGGACTCAGAGTCCGGATGCCGCTGCGGTACCGTGCGCCCGCCTGCAGCCAGCGCGATGTAGTGCATCGACCGGTGGCGGGCCCCCACCCCCGGCCAGACGACCGCCCGGACTTCACCACCGCCCTCGACCAGCGGGAGCGCCACGTAGTCACGATTCGTCCGCAGGACCTGGACCTTCATCGGTTGGTCCGCGCCGGCACGCCCTGCCGCTGCCAGGTGGCCAGCAGGGTTGCCGACTTCACGACGAGGCCCAGGTGCAGCGAGACGATGCGCAGGGCCGCATCGTCGATCTCGGGCGAGAAGCCGCGGACCAGGTCCGCCGGAACGACGACGCGGTAGTCGCGGTTGGCGGCGTCAAAGGCCGCGTTCAGCACGCAGCAGTCGGTCATCCCGCCGGTCAGGACCACCGTGCGCCGCCGCATCTGACGCAGCAAGAAGTCGAGGTCGGTGGCGTAGAAGATGGAGAGGCGCTTCTTGTTGTCCACGACCAGATCATCGGGCGCAACCTCGGTCATCAGTTCGACCCAGCGGGTACCCATCAGCCCATGCCGGTCGATGCCCGGAATCGCGCCGGCGGTCACGGGAAATGTTAGGCGCCAGGCTGACGTAAAGCCCCTCGTGTCATCCACGCCGCTTGGGCGCAGGCCCGTCTTCACGTGGATGACGGGCACCCCGAGGTGCCGGCAGGCGCGGTGGAACGAGTTTATGGGTTCGATGATCTCGCGGCCGCGGGGCGACGGGCACGGGCAGTCCGGGTCCTCGTCGAGATGCCCCCGGTGCATGTCGATGCTCACCGCCGCGGCCACGCCTGGGTCCAGCCACTCCTCGAACCCGGCTGGAATCGGCTTGCGCTCCCCAAAGAAGTACGCTTCCATCACGCTCACCTCGCCTCACTCCTCACGGAAATAGGTGCGGCCCAGCGCCGCGGGAACAGACACCTGCCGCCGGACCACCGTGATTGCGAGCAGGACCAGCAGCGTGAACACGTAGGGCAGCATCTGCAGCAGGATCGAATTCGTCTGGACCCCAAGGATCTGCGCGCGGAACCCCAGCGCATCGACAGCACCAAACAGGTACGCGCCGGCGAGCAGCCGCAGCGGGTTCCAGGTGGCGAAGATCACGAGCGCGATCGCGATCCAGCCGAGCCCGCCGGTCATATTCTCCGTCCAGGCGGGTGTGTAGGCCAGCGAGAGATACCCGCCCGCCAGCCCGGCGAGTGCGCCGCCTGAGACGACCGCGCCGTAGCGCATGGCCACGACGTTCACGCCCATCGCGTCGGCCGCCTCCGGGCTCTCGCCGCACGCCCGCAGGTGCAGGCCGGGGCGCGTCCGCGTCAGCCACCACCAGATCGCCACGGCCAGTGCATAACTCAGGTACACAAGCACGTCCTGGTGCAGGAAGATCCTCCCAACCACCGGCAGATCGTCCAGATGCGGAATCGCGACCGCGCGAAATGGCGCCGGATTCGGAATACCAATCAGCGGCTTGCCCAGAAAGGCGCTGAGGCCGGTGCCAAAGAGGGCGAGCGCCAGGCCGGTTGTCACCTGTTCCGATCCGAGCGTGACGGTGAGAAACGCATGGCCCGCGCCCAGCAGGCCGCCCGCGGCCAGCGCCGCGGCCACCGCCAGCCACGGGTTCCTGGTCGCGACCACCACGGCGAACCCGCACACCGCTCCGACGAGCATCAGGCCCTCGATCCCGAGATTCAAGACGCCGCTCCGCTCGGCCAGGACCTCACCCAGGCCGGCGAAGACGAGCGGGGCACCCGCGGTGACCGCAACGGCCAGCAGGGCGATGACCTGATCAGGTGTCATGAGGGTCTCAGCAGGGCCCGCGTGGCGGCCACGGCGCGGCGTCTCCGCACCCGCCGCAGCGTGTATTCGCTGCCAAGCACGAACGTCAGGATCATGGCCTGCAGCATGTACGCGATCGCCGCCGGCACGCCGGTCGTCTGGATCACGAACCCCCCGTTGAGCAGCACCGCAAACAAGATCGCGACCACCACCACCGCCCAGGGCTGGAGCTGCGCGACCCAGGCGATGATGATCGCCGTGAACCCGTACCCGGGCGACAGCCCTTGCTGGATGCGGTGGATCACGCCGCTGACTTCTCCCATACCCGCGAGTCCGGCCAATGCCCCGCTCGCCGCCATCACCAGCAGGATGTTGCGCTTGACCGGCATGCCCACGTAGCGCGCAGCCGCCGGGCTCGCGCCAACCGCCCGGATTTCGTAGCCCCACCGCGTTCGATTCAACACAAAGGCGAGTGTCGCGGCGGCCACCAGCGCGAGCACCAGCCCGATGTGCACGTCGCCGAAGAGCAGCGGCAGATGAGCCACCGCGGGAAACTGCCGTGAATACGGGAAGCTGAACGCCGTCGGATCGGCCCATCGCCCGAAGACCAGATAGTCGACCCAGAGCAGACCGACATAGTTCAGCATCAGTGTCGAGATGATCTCGTTCATGCCCGCGTAGGCTCGCAGGGCCGCGGGGATCAGCGCCCACGCCGCGCCGCCGGCGAGCCCCAGCACGATCAGCCCGGGCAGCACGATGACGCGGGGCATGCCCGAGGCCGCCAGCGCGAGCCAGCTGGCGGCGAGCGCGCCCACGGCCAGCTGGCCTTCGGCGCCAATGTTCCACAGTCCCATCGTGAACGCCAGCGTGACGCCCAGCCCTGTCAGAATGAGTGGAATCGCCCTGATGAGCGTTTGCTCGATGCCGTACCGTGAGCCGAGCGCCCCCACGATCATCTCTCTGTACGCATGACCGGCGTCGTGACCGGTCGCCCAAAGGAATAGGGCGCCGGCGGCGAACGCGGCCGCGATCGATCCCACACGGATGCCGACCGATTCCACCCACCCAGGAAGTTGAGGGCCCGGCCGCTCGGTGGGTTCGAGCGCCGTGGCGGTCGCCCGGGCCATCAGGCCGCGGTGCCTCCAGCCATCAGCAGGCCGATCTCTTCGCGGGTCGCCACTGCGGCCGGCCGCTCGCCCACCACCTGGCCCCGGTGGAGGACGATGATGCGGTCGGCGACGGCGAAGAGTTCGTCGAGGCTTTCCGAGATCAAGAGAATGGCCACGCCGGCGGCGCGGAGGTCGAGGAGCATCCGGTGGACCGCGGCCGTGGCCTGGACGTCGAGTCCCCGCGAGGGATGCATCGCGACCAGGACACGGGGCGCCGCCCACGTTTCGCGGCCCACCAGCAGACGTTGCTGGTTGCCACCCGACAGGTGGTGGACGGGCGTGTCGAGACCGGCTGCGCGCACCTGAAAACGCGCGCTGATCGCCGCGGCCCGCTTCCGCGCTTCCTTTGGGTTGAACACCGGGCCGCGCGAGACCGGCGGGGCCGCATAGTCGCGAAGCACCGCGTTGTTGACGATGCTGAACGCGCCGATCAGCCCTTCGCCCAGCCGGTCCTCGGGAACATACGCGACCCCTCGAGCCCAACGGGCCCTTGGGTCCAGGCGGGTGATGTCCTTCTCGTCGAGGCGGATCGAGCCGGCTGCGACCGTCCGGAGTCCGGCGATCACCTCTGCCAGTTCCCGCTGGCCGTTGCCCGCGACCCCGGCGACGCCGGCGATCTCGCCCTGCCGCAGCCGCACCGTCACCTCGCGCAGGGCCAGATGGCCCCGGTCGCCGACGGCGCTCGTGCCGTTGAGTTCGAGGACTGTCGCCCCGGCCCGCAGCGCCGGCTTGGACTGCCGTTCGACATCGTGCCCGACCATCAGCCGCGCCAGATCACGCGGGGTCGTTTCCGAGGGGCGCCTGTCGCCGACGACACAGCCGGCACGCAGCACCACGATCCGGTCCGCGATGTCCATGACCTCGTCGAGCTTGTGGCTGATGAATACCACCGCGCGACCCTGACCCGCGATCCGCCGCATCGCGGCGAACAGTGGCGCGACCTCGTGCGGAGTGAGTACTGAGGTGGGCTCGTCGAGGATCAGGACGCGCGCATTGCGG
>JBGPNN010000259.1:0-4580 GCA_041487495.1 bacterium | reverse complement strand
GATGCACCGGACGCACCGGGATGCCTGCGGCCTCTAGCGTGCGGGCGGCATCGTCGAGTGCGTGGGTCATCGCCGGATCGAGATCGGTCTCGAAGAACGGTCCGCTCAGACGCCCCACGCGCACGCCTGCGGGCACGCGGCCCATGACCTCACTGTATCGGGGCACGGGCGCAACGCTCGCGGCCGGGTCGTCCGGGTCGGCGCCGGCGATGGTCTCCAGGATCAGTGCCGCGTCCTCGACCGTCCGCGCCATGGGTCCGACCGTATCGAACGAGGGTGACAGCGGCAGGACGCCGTGCCGGCTGACCCGCCCGAACGTCGGCTTGAGTCCGACGATGCCACACAGCGCGGCGGGGATTCGGATCGATCCGCCGGTATCGGAGCCAAGCGCGGCAGGCGCGAGGCCCGCGGCGACCACAGCCCCGGACCCGCCACTCGACCCGCCGGTAATACAGTCCAGGTTCCATGGATTACGCGGCGACCGGCCGTGCGGATTCACGCTCGTCATCCCGAGGGCGAACTCGTGCAGCGTGGTGGTGCCGAGGATCACCGCCCCGGCCGCCTCCAACCGGCGGACCACCGTCGCCGTCCGCCGCGACGGCTCCCGCCCCAGGAACGCGGAGCCCGCGGTCATGGGCACACCGTCGATTTCGATCAAATCTTTGATCGCGACGGGGACCCCATGGAGCACCCCACGCACACGGCCGGTCCGGGTCTCCGCATCGCGGGCGAGCGCCTCCGCGCGCGCCCGCTCGCCGAGCACCCGCACGTACGCCCCCACGTGCCCATCAACCGCGTCGATCCGCGCCAGGAAGGCCTCGAGGACCTCCGCGGAGGTAAAGCGGCCCTCGCCGATGCCACGCGCCAGCGCGGCGGCGCTCCAACCCGTGATCTCGCTCATGGACGCGTCCCTCTTCGGGCCGCCACGATGCCTTCCTGCCGCGTAGGATTCACCGCCTACAGGTGGAAACTATATCTTCCTGATCCTTGATCCGGAGGTAAGCGATGTCCACCCGTCCGATCGAGTCGCTGTTGGTTGAACGGCGCACGTTCGCGCCACCCGAGTCGTTCCGCGCTGGGGCAACGGTCAATGACGAGTCCATCTACGAGAGCGCCCGGCGCGACCCCGAGGGGTTCTGGGCGAAAGCGGCTGGTGATCTCCACTGGTTCCGCACATGGGACAAGGTGCTGCAATGGGACCTGCCCTTTGCCAAGTGGTTCGTGGGCGGGCGGACGAACATTGCATACAACTGCCTGGACCGGCATCTCAAGACCTCGCGGCGCAACAAGGCCGCGATCATCTGGGAAGGTGAGCCGGGCGAGTCGCGGGTGTTCACCTACTGGGACCTGGCCCGCGAGGTGAATCGCTGCGCGAACGCGCTGCTGGCGATGGGTGTGCAGCGCGGCGACCGTGTCGCCATCTACCTGCCGATGATCCCCGAACTCCCGATCGCAATGCTGGCCTGTGCCCGCATCGGCGCGGTGCATACAGTCGTCTTCGGCGGCTTCTCGGCTGAGGCCTTACGCGACCGGATCAATGACGCGCAGGCGAAAGTCGTGATTACCGCGGACGGTGGCTACCGCCGCGGTCAGATCGTCCCGCTGAAGCGCAATATTGATCAAGCGTTGACCGACACCCCAACGGTGCAGCGCGTCCTCGTGGTCCGGCGCATCGGCGAACCCGCCAACATCACAATGGTCGAAGGCCGCGACCGCTGGTGGCACCGGGCGCTGGAGGGCATGCGCCTGGACTGCCCGGCCGAAGAGATGGACAGCGAGGACTTACTCTACATTCTGTATACGAGCGGGACGACCGGGAAGCCCAAGGGCATCGTCCATACCACCGGCGGCTACATGGTGAGCACCTATCTCACCACGAAGTGGGTGTTCGATCTTAAGGACGAGGACGTCTTCTGGTGCACCGCGGACATCGGCTGGGTCACGGGCCATTCGTACATCGTCTATGGCCCGCTGGCCAACGGCGCGACGACCGTGATGTACGAGGGCACGCCCGACTGGCCCGAGAAGGATCGTTTTTGGGCGGTCATCGAGAAGTACGGGGTGACGGTCCTCTATACGGCGCCGACCGCGATTCGGACCTTTATCAAGTGGGGGGCGGACTGGCCGAGGCGGCACGACCTCTCGACCCTGCGACTCCTCGGCACCGTCGGCGAGCCGATCAATCCCGAGGCCTGGATGTGGTACCGGACCACCATCGGCGGTGACCGTTGCCCGGTTGTCGATACCTGGTGGCAAACAGAAACCGGGCAGATCCTCATCACCCCGCTCCCCGGCCTCACAACGCTCAAACCGGGTTCGGCGACGAAGCCGTTCCCGGGCATCGAGGCCGACGTGGTGGACGAGAAGGGCGACCCGGTGCCCGCGGACGTGGGTGGCTATCTGGTGCTGCGCAAGCCGTGGCCGGGGATGCTGCGGGGTATCTATGGCGACCAGGAGCGGTACACGCAGGTCTACTGGTCGCGGTTTCCCGGTCTCTACTTCACCGGCGACGGCGCGCGCCGGGACGCCGACGGCTACTTCTGGCTGCTGGGCCGCGTCGACGATGTTATCAACGTCGCCGGGCATCGCATCGGGACCATGGAAGTAGAAAGCGCGCTCGTCTCGCATCCCAAGGTCGCCGAGGCGGCAGTCATTGGAATGAGCCACGAGATCAAAGGTCAGGCCCTGGCGGCATTCGTGACCCTCAAAGAGGGCACGCTCGCCGACGGGGCGGTGGTTGAGGAACTGCGCGCCCACGTCGCCGACAAGATCGGCGCGATTGCCAAACCCGACCGGATCCTCTTCACAGCGGAATTGCCCAAGACGCGCAGCGGGAAGATCATGCGCCGGTTACTCCGCGACATCGCCGAAGGCCGTGTGCTCGGCGACACGACGACCCTCGCTGATCCGACGATCGTGCAGAGCCTCAAGGAACGGTACGAGGAAGAAGCGGGAGGTTAAACCGCCCCGCGCGTGTCCGGGCGCTTGGTCAATTGTCCGGCGGGGTTGGACCCATTGTCTGGCGCAACCTGGCCAACGCGCTGGCCAGGACCCGTGAGACGTGTTTTTGCGACACGCCCAGCCGCGCTGCGGTATCCGCCTGCGTCAGGTCTGTGAAATAGATGTAGAAGACCACGGCGCGCTGGAGCGGGTTCAGCTGTTCCAGCGCGTCCATCACCGCCAGACGGTCCTCGAGCGGCAGCGTGATCGTCGAGGTGTGCTGCTGCCGCGATCGGTCCGGGTCAACCGTCGGCTGGCCCTCATCGTCCTCGACATCCAGCGACAGCGTACGAACCGCCTGGCGGGTCTTGAGGATCTCCGCGAGCCCGGCGACATCTATCCCCATCGATTCCGCCAGCATCGCCAGACCCGGGTACCGCCCATGCTCGCTGAGGTGCTCGCCGACCGACTGCTCGATCTGCCCGCTGACGCGCTCGAGCCACCGCGGCCGGCGCACGACTCCGTTGTGATCACGCAGGTAGTGTCTGATCTCGCCGTGCACGTAGTGGCGGGCGAACGCCAGGAACGGTGTGCCACGGGTCGGATCAAAGTGCTCGATGGCGTTCAGGAGACCGAGGAACCCGACCTGCACCAAGTCGTCGCCCTGGCCGGGATTGCGATAGTCCGCGGCGATCCCGCGCACCAGCGGCGCGCAGAGATGCACCAAGGCCTCACGCCGGCCGGGGTCGCGCGATTCGGCGTACGCGGCGGCAAGCGTGTCCGGCCCGGTGGTCGCGGGGGCAACTGACTCCGCGACGTCTGGAACCGGTATCTCGAGCACGCTGTCGTCCCGTATCACCGGCACGTCCCCATCCTACCGCATCGAGTCGAGGTTGAACGCGCGGTGCACCGCGCGCACAGCCTTCTGAGCATCCCCGTCCGGGATGATACAGGAGATCTTGATTTCCGATGTGCTGATCATCTGAATGTTGACGCTTTCCCCGGCCAGCGCGCCGAACATCGTCGACGCCACCCCCGGGTTGCTGGCCATGCCGGCCCCCACGACCGATATCTTGGCCACACCCTCGGCGGCCACGACGTCGCCGCCACCGATCTCCCGAGCTGCCTGACGGGTGGCCTCTTCGGCCATCGGCGCGTCGGTTTTGGTCACCGTGAACGAGATATCCGCGAGATTGTCGCGGCTGGCGGTCTGCACGATCATGTCAACGTTGACGTGTCGTGCCGCCAGCGCTGAGAAGATCCGGTGCGCGATACCCGGGAGGTCAGGCACGTTGCGGATCGTGATGCGCGCCACGTTGAGATCGTGAGCCACCCCTGTCACCAGGCGAACGCGTTCCATGTCGGGAACCTCCTCCACTACGGTGCCGGGCTCTTCGCTCCAGGTCGATCGGACGTGCAGCCTGACGTGGTAAGCCTTGGCGTATTCGACCGATCGAGTCTGAAGCACGATCGCGCCACTGCTGGCCATCTCGAGCATCTCGTCATACGAGAGGCGGTGAAGCTTCCGCGCCTCGGGAACGATACGTGGATCGGCAGTGAACACGCCCGGCACGTCCGTGTAGATCTCGCACGAATCCGCGCCCAGGGCCGACGCCAGCGCGACGGCCGTGACGTCCGAG
>JBGPNN010000258.1:0-4606 GCA_041487495.1 bacterium | reverse complement strand
GTTCGAGCGCACCTAGCGTGCGGTTCGGATTCGAGGATCTCGTAGCGATCATGGCACTGCTGCGCGGTGCCGAGGGCTGTCCCTGGGACCGCGAGCAGACACACGCCTCGCTCGCGCCGTATCTGCTCGAGGAAGCCCACGAGGTCCTCGATGCCATTTCCAAGGGTGATCCGACCGAGCTGCGGGCCGAACTGGGCGACCTCTTACTTCAAGTCGTCTTCCACGCGCAGATGGCGCGGGAGACCGAGACGTTTGACGCCGATGCGGTGGTCGACAGCCTGGTTCGGAAGCTCCTGGATCGTCACCCGCACGTGTTTGGCGACCTTCGCCTCGGCACGGCCCGCGAAGTCAAAGCCCATTGGGAAGCGTTGAAGCGCCGCGAGAATCCACAGGGTGATCGGTTCGACGGGATTCCCTCATCCTTGCCGGCTCTCGCCCGGGCGCAGAAGTTGATCGAACGCGCCGCGCCTCTCGGGCAGGCCGCGCGCGTCGCCGACGCCTACGCACCGAATGCGTCGGCCGCTCTTGCCGACGCGCGCAATGCGTTTGAAGCGCTCAACACGGCAGCGCCCGACGCAGCAGCCGAGCCCCTCGGCCGCCTGCTATTTGCTGTGGCCGTGCTGGCCCAGGCCTCCGGTGTCGACGCTGAGTCGGCATTGCGAGCGGCCTGCGACCGGTTCCTCAAGACCACCTAGCACCCTCCGAGTTTCCAAAGAAGCGCGGCGGCGACACCCGCCGCGGCGACCTGCGTCAAGATCCCCCACAGCGCGTATCGGCGCGTCACCGTCCAGTGCATCTTTGGGATGTGCATGAGTCTGACGCGCAAGAGCAGGTGCGCGGGCGCGTCAACCAGGTCGGGGAGGATCCCTCCCAGGGCGCCCAGCCCGACGGACCACGGGCCGAGCCCATGACAGCGGGTGATCAACCAGACGACGATGAGGACCCCGGCGACCAGTTCACAGCCTGCGAGGATCAGACCGGGAGTCAGCCGCAGATGCCGGCGTCCCCCATTCTCGTGCGCGATCTGGAGCCGAAAACCGCGCCGACGGCCGCGCGTGAACGTCTCTTCCTCGGTGTGAGGAACGAAGTCAAGGGCGAGGTGGCTGGCGATGCCGCCCAGCAGCGATGCGCCGGGGTGCGGCGCGACCGCGCCGACAAGAGCTCCAACGAGCAGGTGGGCGAGTGGATGCACAGATTCAGGCGCGGCGACAATATCTCGCTTGCAGTTCTTCTAAACTGCTGTCGCAAATCCTGGCCCGGAAAGGTAAATCACCCCTGGGGCCCGCTGGTCGTGCACGGCGAGCATATAACTATACAGATCATTTCACTTTGACTACAATAGTCTCTACGTGGTGCCTATGTTTTGCGGCCGCAATGGGGTGGAAATCCGTGAAGAGCGTGCCGATAGCCGTATTGAAGGCGAAGTTGAGCGAGCATCTCGACGCCGTGAAGGCGGGTGAGGAGATCATTGTGACGGAGCGGGGTGAGCCGATCGCGAGATTGCTGCCGATCGCGCAGGCGGAGAGCATGGAGGTCCGGATGGTCAGACTCGTCGCGGCCGGACTGGTCAAGCCTCCGAAGCGCCCGCTGTCAGATGACTTCTGGACATTGCCGATGCCCGAAGACCCGGAAGGTCTCGTTCTGAAGGCTCTCTTGGAGGAACGGGAGGAAGGTCGGTGAGGTTTTGGGATGCGTCGGCGCTGATGCCACTCTGCGTGAGCGAACCCACATCCGCTCACTTGCTGACGCTCCTCCAAACAGACCGTGCCGTCGCAGTGTGGTGGGGTTCCCTGATCGAATGCTGGTCCACCATCGCGCGCCGAGGCCGCGAGGGCAGTCTCTCGCCCGACGAGGGAGACAAAGCCGTCATGAGACTCAGCCTCCTCCAGGAGTCGTGGTATGAGATTCAGCCAAGCGAGCAGATTCGCGCGCTCGTCGCACGGCTGCTGCGCGTGCATCCGCTCAGCGGTGCCGATGCACTTCAGCTCGCGGCGGCCCTCGTGTGGATCGACAAGGCGGCGCCCGGCGAATTCGTCACCCTCGATCGCCGGCTGCACACCGCTGCACGTCTCGAGGGATTCATCGTGCGGTCGTAATCCGTGCGACTCGACAAGTTTCTCCAGGCCAGCCGGTTCATCAAGCGTCGCACGCTCGCAAACCGCCTCTGCGACGCCGGCAAGGTGACGCTCAACGGACGACCCGCCAAACCCGCGGCCGAGGTCAAGACCGGTGATCAAGTGGGCGTCGACTTCGGGACGCGGCAGATCGTCGTGAAGGTGCTGCGTCTCCCCGAAGGCCGGCCGTCGCCGGAGCCGGTCTATGAGATCGTCGAAGACCGGCGGTCGACAGAGGCCTGGTAGGTCGCGCGCGACGTCCGCAAGACTTGCAAGATCGCGATGCCGCCGAGGATGCACAGCGCCCCTAGGATCTGAATCGCCGACGGCCGGTCGCCGAGAAAGAGTACCCCGAGGCTCACCGTGACCACCGGCTCGAAACTGCCGAGGACCGCCACGTGCGCGGCGGGCAGACGCCGGAATCCGTGGAGTATCAGCAGCGGCGCGAAGACCCCCGCCAGCAATCCCGAGCCCGCGGTCGCCAACAGCACCGGCGTATGATCGGGAAGATGCCACTGGCCGGTCAGCACCCCTATGGCCACGAACACGACGCCGGCGGTCGGCAGCAGCACGTTCAACGCGGCGAGTGGTTCCACCGCCTGGAGCACGCGCCGCGCCGTCACCGAATAGACGGCGCTGGACAGGGTCGCCACCCCTACTGCGATGAGGCCCGGCGTCCGGCCCAGAGATGGCGCCTGACCGGCTACCAGGATCGCGCCCGAGATCACCAAGAGCAGCACGGGGACGTCGGCCCAGCGGATCCGCTCGCCAAGCACGATCCAGCCGATCCAGGCGACGTGCAGCGGGTGGAGTGCGATCAGCACCGCGACCGACGACACCGGTAGATACTTCAGGCCGAAGATGAAACCGTAGGTCGAGATGGGCATCAGCGCACCGCCCATCAGCAGCAGGCTGCGGAGCTGCCCGCGCGACGGGAAGACGAAAGCCTTTGCCAGCACGAGGGCGACCCATAACAGCGGCATGGCGATCATGGATCGCACGGCGAGCACCTGAACGGGGCTCATGCCGTAGTCGAGGGCGACCTTCATGAGAATCGGAGAGATGCCGTAGAGCGTCGCCGATAACAGCACGACGGCGCTCGCCTGGTGTTTTTCGCGTCCTTCGTGTGAGTCGCGCGGCATCGAGCGAACCCATTCGATCTTCCCGCACCGGATGC
Source organism: bacterium (assembly GCA_041487495.1). Classification (GTDB taxonomy): domain Bacteria; phylum Sysuimicrobiota; class Sysuimicrobiia; order Sysuimicrobiales; family Humicultoraceae; genus JBGPNN01. Next base: position 1,315 of record JBGPNN010000258.1, on the reverse strand, counting down.
GGGAATCCTTGCGCGGATCGTGGCGTGAGAACAGGTGATGCGCGTCACGCGACGAACACCGCCGGTAACTCATGAGCGTGATCAGGGCTATCACCGCCCGCGAGATCCTGGACTCGCGCGGTAATCCCACGGTCGAGGCCGACGTGACCCTCAGCGACGGCGTCATCGGGCGCGCCGCGGTGCCGTCGGGCGCCTCGGTCGGCGAGCGCGAAGCCCTCGAACTGCGCGACGGTGATGCGAAGCGGTATCTAGGCAAGGGAGTGCGGACCGCCGTCGCCCACATCCACGAGCAGATCGCACCCCGCCTCACCGGCCGTGATCCCCAGGATCAATCCGGCATCGACCGCCTGATGCTCGATCTCGACGGCACCGATAACAAGCGACGGCTGGGCGCGAACGCGATCCTGGCCGTGTCGCTGGCGGTGGCCAGGGCGGCCGCGGCGTCGCGCGGGCTGCCGCTATGGCGCGCTCTGGGCGGCGATGCGGCGAGCGTGCTGCCGGTGCCGCTGATGAACATCGTCAACGGCGGGGCGCATGCCGATAACCGGCTCGACGTCCAGGAGTTCATGGTCGTCCCGGTGGGTCTGCCGTCGTTCGCCGAGGCGCTGCGCGCGGGGACGGAGGTGTTTCACCACCTCAAGAAGGCGCTGCACGCGCAAGGCTTGGCCACCGCTGTTGGAGACGAAGGCGGCTTCGCGCCTGACTTGCCGTCGACGGCCGCCGCGCTCGAGGCGCTCGTGCGCGCGATCGAGACCGCCGGCTACCGGCCGGGTCGCGACGTGGCGATCGCGATGGACGTGGCCGCCGATACCCTGTTCCGCGACGCTGCGTACCGGTTCGAGGGCGAGGGTACCACCCGGACCGGCGCCGAGATGATCGACTTCCTATCCGGCTTGCTCGACCGGTATCCCATCATTTCTATTGAGGATCCGCTGGACGAGAACGCGTGGCCGGACTGGAAGACGCTGACGTCGCGGTTGGGCGGGCGCGTCCAGATCGTTGGTGACGATCTCTTCGTCACGAATCCTGCGATCTTTCGACGCGGGATCGACGAAGGCGTCGCCAACGCGATCCTCCTGAAGGTGAATCAGATCGGGACGCTGACCGAGACCCTCGAGACGATGGCCATGGCGCGAGCGGCCGGGTACGCGGCGATCATCTCACACCGGTCGGGTGAAACCGAGGACACGACGATCGCCGACCTCGTGGTGGCGACCGGCGCCGGGCAGATCAAGACGGGCGCGCCGTCGCGCAGCGAGCGCGTGGCGAAGTACAACCAACTGCTCCGTATCGAAGAAGCGTTGGGCCCCCAGGC
>JBGPNN010000257.1:0-4626 GCA_041487495.1 bacterium | reverse complement strand
TGGCCTCGGTGCCCGGCGGAAAGTCAAAAGCCCAGGCGACACGCAGACGTAGGGGTGTTAAGAGTGGCACCCGAATCTTCCCGCGTGCGTGACCTGCATCGCTATGATGAATCATTCAGATATGACCGCGACTCATTTTGAGCTTATCGAAAAATCTTAGAGTCAATTCCAGACTCACCGCTGGCCCGTGAGTCCGACGGGAACTGCGGAAGAAACGAAGGAAATTTGGCGCCTCGCCCAAAAGCCCCTTCACGACTTCCGGTGGCGGTGGGTGAGTACGGCCCACCACTATCGACATGAGGAGGCTCGCGTGAGCCAAAGTATCCCGTTTACCCGGAACTACTCCGATCTCAGCACGAACCAGGGCTTCCAGTTTGAATTCTTCTGCAATCATTGCAACACCGGCTTCCGCACCCACTTCAAGGCGACGCTCACCGGCACACTGAGCGGGGCGATGGGTGCCGCGGGCAGCCTCCTGGGCGGCTTTTTCGGCAAGGCCGCGGACCTATCGGAGCGTGTCCGCTCGGCCAGTTGGGAGACGGGGCACGACGCGGCGTTCCAGGAGGCCATGGAGGAGATGCGGGCGGAGTTCACCCAGTGTCCTCGCTGCTCCACCTGGGTCTGCAAGCAGAACTGCTGGAACGTCCAGAAGGGTCTCTGCAAGACCTGCGCCCCCGACCTGGCGGTCGAGGCGGCGGCGCAGTCGACGACCTGCCCGAGCTGTGGCGTCTCGCTGGCGACGAAGGTAAAGTTCTGTCCAGACTGCGGTGCCAAGATCCAGCCCGAGGGCCTTTGCGCAGCGTGTGGGGCCAAGCTTGCCCCGGAGGCGAAGTTCTGCGCCGAGTGCGGCAGCAAGGCGCACTGACAATCGCGTTCGTACCGCTCCCGCTGGCCGCGTGGTCTATGCAGAAGCCCCGCCCGGCCGGAGGCTTCCGTTAGGAACGCTTGCGGAACGCCGCCCATGGTACAAAGATAGACAGCGCTGGGGATATGACGTCTCGCTGGCGACGAAAGTAAAGTTCTGTCCAGACTGCGGTGCCAAAGTGCGGCGGCAAGGCTCACTGACACGCTTCCGGCCTGCCGTGATGGTATGCTGGAAGACAATTCCTATCGGAGGGCAGAACATGCGGAGGCACTACGTTTTGGGCATCGCGCTCGTGCTGTTCGCGCTGGCCGCGTGGCCTATGCAGGCTGCGGCCGCTGAGGCGCTTGAGATCGCCGTGGTCAAGCTGACGAGTCCCGCGAGTGCGGGAAGTATGGCCACACTCACGATCAAGACGGCCACCGCGGCCGAGTGCAAGGTCCAAATACGTTACAGGTCAATAACGGTGCCCCTGGCTACTAAGACCACCGGCGATGATGGCACGGCGACCTGGTCGTGGCGGGTCCCCAACGAGGTGGTCCGGGGAAACCTTCCAATCGACATACAGTGCGCTCAGGGCGACAAGAAGGGTGCTCTCACTGTCCAGCTTGTGGTGAACTAATCCATCCCGTGACACTCGTCAGCGCCATAAAGGCCAGCCGCTCCAGAATGGGGCGGCTGGTGTCGCGTGCGTCGACCCTGAGGTAGCGGTAGCCAAGCCGGCGCGCCTCTTCAGCGCGGGCCGCGACGAGAGCACGATAAATCCCAAGGCCACGATACGGTGGCACGGTGCCGCCGCCCCAGAGCCCGGCGAAAGACCGGCCCGGCGGCAGCTCCAATCGTCCGGCCGAAACCGCGCGCCCATCCGCATACGCGACGTAGAGACCGAAGGTGGGATCGAGGAGGCGTGCGCCGAACGCCTCGACTCTCGAACTGTCGTCCCGGCCAAACGCCGCGCTGCTCACCACCACCAGATCCCTGAGGCCGGCCACATCGGTCACACGCCGGATCTCGATGCCCGCGGGCACAACCCCATGCGGCGGACCTTCGGCAAGATCGAACACCATGAGTGTCTCCGGCTCGTCCGGTTCGAACCCTGCCACCCCGAGACGCGGACCAAGGTCGGCCGGGAGGTCGTGGCCGTAGACCTTCCATTCGACCTCGGCGCCGAGGGCTCGGAAGAAGCCGGCCTGCTCGGCGATCACCGCGTCGGCGTCGGTAGCGGCCAGATCCGAGAAGGCGATGCAGTTGTAGGTGCCGACTGTGCGGACGATCCTGCCGACACGCTCGTGCCGTACGCCCGCCTCGGGCGGGGGATCGACGCGCATCTCGGCGTCGTAGAGAGACAGGATCTCTGCGGCGGTCAAGGGGGAGGCTATCGTCTTCGTACCGCGTAGTACGCGAGACCCAGATATTCTTTCACGGCCGTCTGCACGGTGACCAGATTATCGGCATTCGGCAGCCAATCATCCCATCCGTAGTCTCCGAAGACCTGGAACTCCGTGGGGTAGGGAATGGCTTCGAGCCCGGCGTTGCGAAACGTCCGCATCGTCCGCGGCATGTGGGACGCAGACGTCACCACGACAAAGGGGTCGTTGCCGACCAAGGGCCGGATATTCCCGGGGTGATCGGCGGTGCGGCGGGATTGGGCCTCGGCGACGGCCTGGCGCCCCGGTGAGACGACGAGGGCCAGTTTTTGCATGGTCAGGGCGTCAGACCACTCCGCGTGCCGTAGCGCCGCCGAGCCGGAGATGATCAAGCGGCACCCCTCGCCCAAGCGCGCGCACAGTTCGACACCACCCATGAAGCGACTGAGCGAGCTTCCTCCGACAGCGGACGAGAGCATTTCCCCGCGAAGGGGAAAACTCCCGCCGCCGAGGACGACAACTTGATGCACACCCTGTTGCTTCAGACTCGAGACGGCCGGCGGCGTATAGCGGCTTTCTAGAGGCCAGAGGATCCCTTCCGCCACCGGCCTTGTGGCGATCAACCACGTACCGAGCAGGAGCATCGCCCCGACCCGCCGTGCCGGCCGGTTCGTCTTCGTCACCCACAGGGTGAACAACGCCAGCACGAGCCAAAGCCAGAAAAAGATGTTGGTGACGATCGGTTTCAGAATGTCGGAACTTTCCATCGCTACCCCTCTTCCCCGAACAGTGGGAGTCAATGCCGCATGTTAGCATGAGATGGCCATGGGCACCGAACGGATCGAGGCCTTCAGTGACGGCGTCTTCGCCATCGCCATCACACTGCTCGTGCTCGGCGTTCACGTGCCTCACGCAGCGGACGGGCAACTCGGCGGGGCACTGCTGCGTGCCTGGCCTTCGCTGATCAGTTATGTGGTCGCGTTCGCCGTCATTGGACTCATGTGGACGAGCCATCACACCATGTTCTCATACATCGTCCGCGTCGACCGCTGGCTCGTCCTCCTCAACCTCGGCCATCTCATGTGCGTCGCCTTCGTGCCGTTTCCGACGTCGCTGCTCGCCGAGTATGCTCGCGATACGAGCAACGAACGGGCCGCGGCGATTGCGGTGAGCGTCACCCTCACCCTGGCGGGCATCTTCTACAACGCGATCTGGGCGTACGCGGCCCGCGATCACAGACACCTCACCAGCACGCTGAATCGCGAAGAAGCCGCGGCTCTCGGACGGCGCTACCGTTTAGGGCCCGTGCTGTTCGGATTGACGATCCCGATCGCCTGGGTCAGCCCGACGACGGCGCTCTTCTCTTACGCGTTGCTCGCGCTCTTCTACGCCGTCGCACCCTCGCGGTGGCATATCAGTCCACCGGGAGAGTAAACCGAATACGCGTGCCCTGACCCACGGTGCTCTCCGCGGAGATTCCGCCGCCGTGCGCCTCGACGAGCCGTTTGGCCACAGCCAGGCCCAGACCCGCGCCTCCTGAACTCCGCGTCTTGTAGAACCGGTCGAAGATACGCGGCAGGTCCGCCGCCGAGATGCCGGAGCCGGTGTCGGCAACCGTGACGGCGACGGTGCCGTCGCCGCGGGTGCACGTGACGCTGATCGTTCCCCCCGGCGGGGTGAAGCGCAGCGCGTTGTCAATCAGGTTCGTCACGACCTGGCGGATCCGCTCGGCATCCATCGCGACTGGGGGAAGGCCGGGGGCTACCTGAAGATTGAGCGTCACGCCGGTGGAATCCGCCTGTGCCGTGAAGGCCGCCAGGATTTCGCGGATCCACTCCTCCACACCGACCGACACCTTGACCAACTTGAGACCGGCATCCTCGGCTACAGCCAATGTCCGCAGGTCCTCGATGAGCCGCGAGAGGACGCGTGTCTCTTCAAGCACCGAGGACAGGTGGGCGTCATCTCGGGGGTAGACCCCGTCCAGCAGCCCTTCCAGGTTGCCTTGAATGACGGTGAGCGGCGTCCGGAGCTCGTGTGACACATCGGCCAGCAGACTGCGGCGCTGCTCATCATGGCGTTGCAAACGCTCGGCCATCGCGTTGAACGCGCGGGCCAACCCGCGTATCTCCCGAGGCCCACGATCAGCCACACGCACGGAGTACTCACCCTCGGCCACCCGTGCCGCGCCCTCAATGAGATCTCCCACAGGGCTGGCCAACCGCCTGACCACTCTCAGTGCGCCCATCAGACCGATCACTACCAGGGCGAAGACGGCGAGCACTCCGCCGCGGACGAAACCGTCCCACGTATGGGGGATCACCACGGCGCCGAGCAGCGTGGCGGCGGCCCACAGGACGATGGTTGAGATGCCGACGGCCATGACGAACAGGAGGA
>JBGPNN010000256.1:0-4642 GCA_041487495.1 bacterium | reverse complement strand
CGTAAACGGCCCGCCCGGGATGGCCTTCATCAAGAAAAAGGTCATCGTGCTGACCACCCAGATGACCAGCAGCATGGAAAGCACGCGTCTGAAGATGAACCCGCCCACCGGTGCCCTCACGCGGGGGAGGGAACACACGCCTCCCCCGCGTCGATAGGGTTAGTGTCCCTCGACCCAGACGTTGCGCAGCAGCGGCGGCCCTGTCGGGTCAGACGCCAGCCCCTGCACGTAGGTCTTGAAGAGAATCGGCTGGACGTAGAAGTAGATGGGCGCCAGCGGCATCTCCTGGATGAAGATCTTCTCGGCCTCGTGGAACGCCTTCAACCGGGTTGCCTGGTCACCCGTCTTCGTCGTCTCATCTACCAGCCGGTCGTATTCCTTGTTGGTCCACAGACCCTCGTTGAAGGACGAGCCGGTGATGAACATGTCCAGGAAGGTCTTGGGATCACGATAGTCGCCGATCCAGCCTGCGCGCGCGATGTCGAAGTTGTGCTGCGAGCGGGTCTGCAGGTAAACTTTCCATTCCTGGTTGGTCAGGTTGACTTTGATGCCCAGGGTCTGGCGCCACATTTCCTGGATCGCCTCGGCAATGGTCTTGTGGCGCTGCGAGGTGTTATAGAGGATCGTCAAGGCCGGGAAACCCGCTCCGTTGGGATAGCCAGCCTCGGCCAGCAGCCTCTTCGCCATGACCGGATCGTAGACCGGCATCAGCGGCCCGCCGGCCGCTCGGAAGTCGACGCCGTTGACCACGATACCCGGCGGCACGAAGCCGACCGCCGGCTTCTCACCGGCGCGGGTGATCCGCGCGGTGATCAGGGTGCGGTTGATGGCGAACGCGAGTGCCCGGCGCACGCGCGCGTCATCCAGTGGTTTGCGTGAGGTGTTGAACAGATAGTAGTAGGTGCCGATGTACGGCATCGCCTTGAAGTCGCCGCTCTTCACAAGGCGCGGGATGTCGGCGACCGGCACGTTGGACGAACCGTCGAGCTGGCCGGCCTCGTACTGGACCAGCGCGGTGCTCTCGGCCTCGATCATCGAGAACTCGATCCGCTGCAGCTTGATGTTCTTGGCGTCCCAGTAATTTGGGTTGCGCTCGACGATGATCCGGTTCTGGCGGCTCCACTCCTTCAACACGAAGGGGCCGTTGCCGACAAACGTCTCCGCCTTACCCGCCCAGGCCGGGTTGCCCGTCGCCACCGGCTTCGGCACCGGCATCAAAGTGTGGAAGGATAGCAGGTCGCCGAAGAATGGCGTGGGGCTTTCCAGCGTCACCACCAGTGTCCGCGCGTCCCTGGCAACGACGCCGACCTGCGAGACGTCCTTGATCTTGCCCGTGTTGTACGCCTTGCCGTTCTTGAGGTAGTAAAGCTGATAGGCGTAGTCGGCTGCGAGGGCCGGATCTAGCACCCGCTTCCACGCGAACTCAAAGTCAGCCGCGGTCACCGGCTGCCCGTTGGACCACTTGGCCTGCCGCAGGGTGAAGGTCCACGTCAGCCCGTCTTTGGAGACGTCCCAGCGCTCCGCCATACCGGGGGTAAGCCGGCCCTGCGGATCGCGTTGCGTGAGGCCTTCGTACAATAGGTAGATCACGGTTGCTTCGGGGATCCCCGTGCTCTTCGCGGGATCCAGTGTCTCGAGATCGGTGCCGACGTTCCAGCGCAGTACCTGCAACTGTTGCGACTGCGCCCACGCCCCGGGCACCAGCGCCATGGCCATGATCAAAGCCACGACCACCAGAAATCTTTGCATGGGTACGCCCTCCTTGTGGCAGTGGGTCACGAGCGGCGCGATCGCGCCTGGCCGTGCCCAGGTTCATCGTATGATTGCGGCTCCCGGGCGCGTAACCGGGTCACCGCCCGATTCGCCTTGAAAACAACGGCGAGGCCGCCGGTGGAGGGAATCGCCCTGTTTTTGTAAACCGCGAGCGTTCGCCGATCGGTCGCCGCCACGAGAGCGGGCGGCGGTCAACATCAGCGCGGCAGGCGCCGCAGCGTCCTCACCAAGAGTCCGGCCAGGCGGCTCTTTTGCACCCACCCGTCTGCGGCCAGACGGGCCACGGCATTCTGGTAGTCGGGTCCGCCATTCTCCGTCGTGACCACCAGCCGCAGGCCGGGGTGCCGCTCGCGCAGGCGCCCCAGCGCCAACGGCGAGCTGTTGACGGCGCGCAGATCGGCGACCAACACGTCGATGACCTGAGGGCCGGCGGTCGAGAGGGCCGGCAGGGATCGGGCGTGCTCCACGATGCGCAGGTCGGCCGCGCCTTCCAGCAGCGCCGCGATGGCCAGGTGCATTTCCGGCGACGTCTCGACAATTGCCACGCGCATCGGCTCCACCATTCCTACTTCACGATCAGCGCCGTGACCATTCCGTGCATACCGTGGTCGCTCACGGCTTGATTGAGGATGTGGCAGTGGAAAGCCCACACCCCTGCCTCGGTCGCGTGCACGAGCACGTCAAACCGCTGCCCCGGCGCGATCTCCAGCGTGTCCACGAGATACGGCTGCGGCACGGGGTAGCCGTCCGCCGCGATCACCTTCATGGGCATCCCATGTAGGTGCATCGGGTGGATCATCAGCCCTTCGTTCATGAAGCGGATGCGGATCCATTCGCCTTTCTTTGCCACGATCGGCTCGGTCGCCGGGAAGCCTTTGCCGTTGATCGTGTAGCCGAAGAAGCCGTCGTTGAGGATGAGGAGCTGATCCTGGCCCACTTTGGGTTCCGCTGCCTTGTTCCTGGGCTCGATGATGAACGCACCCAGCAGCCCGAGCGGCACCTGTCGGTCTGCCGCGTGGTGGGAATGGTACATGTGCGATCCTGGGTTGCGCGCGATGAACTCGTACGTGAACGTCTCACCCGACTTGACCGGCGGCTGGGTAATGAAGGGGACGCCGTCCATATTGTTCGGGATTAGCAGGCCGTGGAAGTGGATCGAGGTGCTTTCCTTCATTTCGTTCTTGAGAATGAGGCGGACGCGATCGCCCTCGGTCACCCTGATCGTCGGTCCCGGGACCATACCGTTGTAGGCCAGCGCACTCTTCTTGATTCCCGGCATGATCTCCCAATCGATCTCCGAGGCCGTGATCTTGAACACCTTCACCCCGCCGACGATCTCCGGTGTGATGGGCTGTGCGCCTTTGCCGGCGGTCTTCGCGGGGAAAGCCTTGACGCCGGCCTCGTGGCCCGCGTCCATCTCACGCGCGCGGTCCTGGGCGGTCTGGGCAGGCGGTGTCGCCGCCTGCGCCGAGCCGGGAGCGAAGGGCGCATGGACGTGCGGGAGAGCCGGCGGCGCCAATCGGGCCATGTAGGTGCCCGCGACAAAAGCCAGGGACACTGAGATGGCGACCAGACCGGTCTTCAGGTATCGCATTGCGGGTTTTCCTCCGTGGGAGATTTGCTTTTCCGCTGATCCTAGGCGATTGCTCTGGACCGCGACATCCGGCCTGCCGTTGATTTCCGTATCGGGTCACCGCCTGATAACGTTTCGTCGCACCACCCGATGGCGGATAGAGGATGCCTCGACTAGACTGGCGCCGATGACACGTCGCAGAGGGCCGTGATGCTCGTCCGGGACTGCATGACTCCCGATCCGAAGACCATCGAACCCGACATCACGCTCGGCGAGGCGTTGGGACTCATGCGCGCGCTCAGAATCCGGCACCTGCCCGTCGTGGAGGGCGGCCGCCTCGTCGGGATCTGCACCTGGACGGACCTGATGGGGATGTTACCCTTCCCAGGGAAGGGCCGCCGGGGCGCCAATGGCACGGGCCTCTTGCACAATGCGGAAGTCAGGGACGTGATGACGAAGGACCCGCTTACTGTGACCCCGGACGCCCCAGTTGAGATAGCGGCCCGGATGCTCCGGGAACGGAAGATCGGCTCCCTGCCGGTCGTTGAACGTGACATGCTGGTTGGGATCGTGACGGAAAGCGACCTCTTCGATGCCTTGATTCACCTGCTGGGAGGAGATATCCGCGGGGTGCGGATGTCGGTCGAACTCCCGAGAGGGCTGCGCGACCTGGCCCGGTTCGCCGAAATATTGGGCGACCTCACGCATGAAAAAGGGATGGTGGCCGTGGCCACGCGCATCGACGACGTCTCCCACCGCGGCTATGTACGTGTGGCGACAGCCTCTCCGCTGGCCCTGGCGGAGCACCTGGCGACCGCCGGCTTCGAGATCTCCAACCTGCGCTTTGAAACTCCATCGAAGGGCACCCGGTCGCACTCATCCTGATAGGAGGTGAGAGCATGTCATTAAGCGCTCGTGAGTTCTGGACCGTGATCCACGGCATGGTTTTTGGCTCGTTGTTCCTCCTGGCGTTCGCCGGGGGCCTCGCGGGCCTGTACAGTCTCCGGCCGGAGTATGTGACAGTGGCCGGCGTCCGGGAGCGCATGGCGCGTCTGCTCGGCGGGACCTGGCTCATGGCCGTCATGGCCTGGGTAACCGTGTACAGCGGCACGTACATCGTCTACCCATGGTACCGGGCGAGGCCACCGGAGGGGACGACTGACCTGACGTCGTATCCGCGGTACCTCCTCATGGCCAACGAGGCCACCAAGGCCTGGCACACGTTCGGGTTTGAGTGGAAGGAACACGTGGCCTGGTTCGCGCCGATCCTCACCACGGCGGTCGCCTTCGTGGTCG
>JBGPNN010000255.1:0-4644 GCA_041487495.1 bacterium | reverse complement strand
TACTATCTGCACCACGTGCTCGGCAGAAAGGGCGCCGCCGAGACCGCCTGTGATCGCTTCGCCCTCGAGCACTTCCGGCGTCGTACAACACATCATGCCGAAGGAGGAAATCTGATCGTTCGGAAGGAGGATTTGGGGTCTAGAAAACGGCGGGGTCGGGCCTAATCCCTCTGACGCGTCAATCAAGGGGGTACGTCTCATGCAAGTGCGGTTCGCCCGCTTTAGCCTTCTGGTCGCGCTGGTTGGCGGCCTGGCGGTCCTCGCCCCCCTGGCGAGGGCTCAGGCGGGCAACTCGCCCTCAGATATCCCTCTGGAAGTGAATACCGTGGATGAGTCGCAGCCGCAGTACTACGACGACGTGAACTAAGACTTCACCGCTACTTCTCCTCCCTCTCTCATCTGGTTTCCCTGAAACAGGACTAAACTCTGCCTCAATTCGGCATATACATGGTGCAGACTACCCCCATAAGGAGTGAGAGGAATGGCCAAGAGGATTCACCTACACGTCAAGGTCCGTGATGCGATGGGCAATGTGACCGTGTACGACACAGCCGGGCTCGTTGACGAACCCCCGGTAATCCATGAGGTCGTCTTCGATCCTCCCATGGTCGCCGCCGGTGGCGCGACGCGCCTGACGATCCGGGCCCACGACCCCGAGGACGAAGTCCTGACCTATGAAGTGTTTGCCAGCGAAGGCGTCATCGAGCCGACGGATCAGCCCAACGTATTTGTGTGGCGCGCCGCCTGATGCCCGAAATACGCATTACCGTCCGGGACCGCTTTGGGCAGGCTGCCCACCGGACGGTCACGATCGAGCTCGTCAAGCCGAGTCCGGGGCCGGTCGACATTCGCAAGCCAAGCCGGCCCCGTCAACGGGTCCGGCTTGGACAGATCCTGATCGAAGCGGGTCTCCTCACCCACGCACAGCTCCAGCGGGCGCTGGAGCTCCAACAGGAAACGGGTGAGCGGCTAGGCCTCATCATTCTCAGCATGGGTCTGGGATCCCAGGAGGGGATCGCTTCCGCGATCGCCCAGCAACTGGGGATTTCCTTCGTCCGCCTGAGTGAAGTGCAACCCGAGGAGGCCGCGCTCCTGCGCGTGCCGGAGTACCTGGCCCGGCGCCATCAGGTCATTCCGATCCGACTCACCGATCGCGCGCTCGTCCTGGGCATGATCGACCCGGTGGATATCCTGGCGGTCGACGAGGTCCGCCGCCTGACGGGTCTCGAGATCGAGCCGGCGGTCATGACCCAGGATGATTTCCAGCGTGCCCTCAACGTCTACCCGACGCCGGACAGCGCGATGGACGCGGTCATCCAGGAAATTAACACGGCGGATGACCGGGCCGGGGAAGAGCACCCGGATCGGCTGAAGGCCCTTGCGGACGAGGCGCCTATCGTGCGACTGGCCAACATGGTCATCGCACAGGCCGTCCAACAGGCCGCCAGCGACATCCACATCGAGCCGATGGAACAGATGCTGCGGGTCCGCTTCCGCGTCGACGGGTCGCTCTACAGTGCAATGACCCCGCCGGCGCACGTGCAGGCGGCCCTGATCTCGCGGCTGAAGATCATGGCCGGGATGAACATCGCCGAGCGCCGGATCCCGCAAGACGGCCGCATCGAGCTCAAGGTGGACGGTCGCGACATCGACTTTCGCGTGTCGACCATTCCGACCACGTGGGGCGAGAAGGTCGTCATGCGGGTGCTGGACAAGCGCGGCGGCTTTGTCGGGATCGATAAGCTGGGCCTGCCGCCCGACGACCTGAAGCGCTTCGAGAAGATCATCTCGAAGCCTCACGGCATCCTCCTCATCACGGGCCCGACCGGGTCGGGGAAGACGACGAGCCTGTACGCGGTGCTGAACCGGCTGAACAGGACCGAGGTCAACATCACGACGATCGAAGATCCCGTCGAGTATCAGCTCCCGGGCATCTCGCAGGTGCAGGTCAACAACAAGGCCGGGGTCACGTTCGCCACCGGTCTGCGCGCGTTTCTGCGTCAGGACCCGGACATCATCATGGTAGGGGAGATCCGCGACGAAGAAACGGCACGCATCGCCATCCACGCCGCGATGACCGGCCACCTCGTCCTGAGCACGCTGCATACCAACGATGCGGCCGGCGCGGTGGCGCGCCTGACAGGGATTGGGATCGAGCCGTTCCTGGTCGCGTCCTCGCTGATTGGGCTGGTCGCCCAGCGGTTGATCCGCGCGCTCTGCGAGCGGTGCCGGGAGCCGTACACGCCGCCCGAGGATCTCCTGGCCCGCCTCGGAGTCCCGGCGTCCCCGGTCCCGACGTTCTACAAGGCCGTCGGCTGCGCGCATTGCGGTCAGAAGGGTTACAAGGGCCGTGTGGCCATCTTCGAGATCATGCCGATCGACGAACCCATCAAAGACTTGATCACCCGGCACGGGACGAGCGATCAGATCCGCGATGTCGCAGTGGCCGCCGGAATGCACACCCTGCAGCAGGACGCCCTCCGCAAGGTGCTTTCAGGCATCACATCTCTGGAGGAAGCGCGCCGGGTCGTCTTCACGATGGAACAGGTGCAGCGCCGTCAGCTCGTTCCCTCCTCTCCAACAACCGTCTAGAGACGCTGCTCGAGCTTGTTGAGCAGCCCCTGAACCGTGTCATCGACCTGGATCATCAGCCGATATTGCGGTTTGATGAACTGCTGGTCCACCGCGTGATCAAGAAACCCAACCAGCCGGTCGTAATACCCGCACACGTTGAGCAGGCCGCAGGGCTTCTGATGCATCCCCAACTGCGCCCACGACACGATTTCGAAGAACTCATCGAGTGTCCCAAGCCCGCCGGGCATGGCGATGAAGGCGTCTCCCAGGTCGGCCATCAGCGCCTTCCGCTCGTGCATCGACACGACCACGCGAAGGTCTGGGAGAACCTTATACGCGACCTCTCGGTCGACGAGCAGTTGGGGGATGACGCCGACGACTTCGCCACCGGCCTCCAGGACGGCGCCGGCGAGCTCTCGCATGATGCCGATGCCCGAGCCTCCGTAGACGAGACCGATCTTCCGGTGGGCCAGCAGCCGGCCCAGTTCGTGGGCGGCGTGGAGATACTCGGGCCGGGCGCCGATGTTCGATCCGCAGAAGACCGTCAGCCGCTTCATGGCACTCGGTATTATGGCCGCCGTTCCTGGATGCGCGACGCGAGCACCAGCCGGATCCCGGCCAGCAGCGCGGCCGCCAGCCAGATGGCGGTGAAACTTCCCGTTCGATCCAACATCCATCCAAAGATGACGCCGGCCAGACCCGAGCCCGCCTGCGCCGCGGCGATCGTGATTGACGAGACCACACCCGCGCGCTCAGGACCGACGCTTTCCATGGCCAGCACGGTCAGTGGTGTCACGCTGATCGACATCCCGGTGCCCAGCAGAAAGGCCAGCCCGTAGATCCAGAAACCCCTCCCGATCAACGTCAGCCCGATAAACGACACGAGGAGGGTCGCCGTCCCACAATACACCAGTGGCAGCCGGCGCCCGATACGATCGGACAGGCTGCCGGCCGGGTACACGGCGATCATCTGGCCGGCGAGGACCACGCCCATGACGTAGCCACCCTGCACCTTGGTGTACTGCAACGTCTGGGTCAAGTGCGTCGGCAGCCAGGCGAGTGCGCCGTTCACCGTGAACAACCCCAGCAGCGCGGTGACGGTGATGAGGACGAGGTTGCGGTCGAGCAGGTTGCGCAGGGGAATCTTGTATCTTACAACTTGCTCCTCCTCCGGCGGTGTGTCGATACGGGCACGCGGCAGGAGGACCAGCGCCACCGCGCAGAGCACCGGCAGGCTCAAGAGCAGATATTGATACCGAAACCACTGGCTGAAGACCGGCAGGATGCTCAGCGCGGTCAGGGTACCGAGGCCGGTCGCCGTATCCATGACGCCGAAGGCCTTACCGCGTATCTCCCGTGTGAACCGCACCGCGACCAGTTTCAGCGACGCCGTAAAGGTCATCGCCACCGCGGCGCCGGCCACGATGCGGGCGGCGATCGCCAGCGAATACGACCCTGTCAGCGCGACCACGGCGCCGGTCACTCCCATGAGGATCAGACCCAGGGTGAACTGCCGGCGTGGGCGCGAATGGTCGGCCGCGGACCCCGCCGGAATCAAGGACGCGGAGTACCCGAGGAAGAACGCTGAGAACAGGGTGCCGGCCCCGGTGTAGCTGGTCCCGAAGCGCGACATCAGTTCGGGATAGAATGGCACGATACTGAGCCGGGCGATGAAGGCCAGGAAGCGTCCGGAGCTGAGCAGCGTCAGGAGGGGCAGGTGCCCGCGCAGCGGCTTCACAGTGGTGTCCAAACTGAGTTGACTTCGCGGACGGCGGGCATCATCCTTGCGGGCGGCGAGAGCCGCCGCATGGGGCAGGATAAGAGCGACGTGCTCCTGGGCGATCGTACGCTCCTGGCGTGGGTCGTTGGGCGCCTGGCGCCGGTCTGCGACCCCGTCATTGTTGTGGCGCGCAAACCCTCAGACTATTCCGGCTACGGGGCCGTGGTCGTCGCGGATCGATGGCCGGGCGGCGGACCGCTCGGCGGTCTGATCACTGGGCTCAGCGCGACCGCGACGCCGTGTGCCGCGGTGGTGGCGTGCGATCTGCCGTTTGTCGAACCCGCAGTGCT
>JBGPNN010000254.1:0-4670 GCA_041487495.1 bacterium | reverse complement strand
GTCGCAGCAGCAACACCAGCGGCAGGCACGCGAGGGACATGACCCCAATGAGCGCAAACACATAGTTGAACGCCAACACCGACGCCTGCCGGTGAAGAGCGCCGTTCAGGAGGGCGAGGGCCTGCTGGCTGGCTGTCATCGCGTCGCTGCCCTTCGCCATCAGACCGGACTTCAGGGCCTGCCAGCGCTGCATGAACACCGGGTTGTAGAGCGACGCGTGGCCGATGAGGTGCGCGCTCACCGCCGTCAGCCGATGATCCATGAGGGCCACGACGATAGCCGTCCCCAGGCTACCACCGAGTTGGCGAACAAGATTGTAGAGACCAGTGGCATACTGCATCCGGGCGCGCGGAATCGTTGACAGGGCGGTCGTCGAGAGCGATACGAAGACAAATGCGAAGCCGATGCCCTGAATGACCTGGGGCACCAGGATCTGCAGCGACCCGCTCTCGAGCGTAAGCTGCGCCATCAGGAACGCGGCGCCACTGCCGGTGATGAGTCCGAACGGCAGCATGACGTAGACGCCGAGCCGGTTGTAGAGCATGCCGGCGATCGGCATCAGCAGCACCATCGTGAGGGATCGGGGCATGAGCGTGAGGCCCGCCTGTGTGGCGCTGTAGTGCAGCAAGTTCTGGAGGAAGAACGGTAGCAGGATCAGGCTGCCAAACAACGTCAGTCCCAGCATGCCGCCGATGGCCGTGCCGGCGGCGAACGAGAGATTTTTCAGAATCCGCAGGTCCACCGCCGGCGCCGGCGTACGGAGTTCCCAGAACACGAATACCAGCAGGGCCGACACGGCCACGGCCGTCAGGGTGACAATGTACGCACTGGCGAACCACCCGACCGCCTCGCCTTCTTCCAACAGGATCTGAAGGGAGGCAAGTCCCACGGCCAGGAGCCCGATACCGAGACCGTCGATGCGCTGCAGCAGACCGCGTGCCCGCATGTACGCGGGGTCGGCAATGTACCGCCCGGCCATGACCAGCGCCACCACGCCCACGGGAACATTCACGAAGAAGATCCACGGCCACGAGAGATTGTCCGTCAGCCACCCTCCGAGGGTCGGCCCGACCGCGGGACCCAGCAGGACCACCATGCCGTAGAACCCCATCGCCACGCCCTGTTCCTCGACCGGGTAGGTCTCCCGCATGATCGCCTGCGAGACGGGTTGCAGCGCACCGGCGCCGAGACCCTGCAGCACCCTGAAGGCGATCAACTGGGCCAGGCTCCGGGAAAACCCGCAGGCCACCGACGACACGGTGAAGATCGTTACCGCCAGCAGGTACATGCGCTTGCGGCCGATGACGGTCCCCACCCACGCGGTGAGCGGCATGATGATCACCACGGCGATCAGATAACTCGTCGTGACCCAGGTGACCTCCTGGGTCGTGACGCTGTACGTCGTCTGGATGTGCGGGAGGGCGACGTTGACAACGCTGCTGTCGACCGCGGCCATGACCGAACCGAACAGGACGGACAACGTCACCTGCCACTTGCTGGCGCCCGCAGGGTGGGCGGGAGCGGCCGCCGTGCCCGACCCGGCCGCGGCGTCAGTCGACGCGTTCAGCGGGTGCCCTGCCGCGTATCGATCGTGACCTCGACGGACAACCCGATGCGCAAGGGCGTGGCGTCGCCCTCCGCGTCAATCGCAATCCGCACGGGCACGAGCTGGACGACCTTCACGAAGTTGCCGGTCGCGTTGTCGGGTGGCAGCAACGCGGTGCTGGCCCCGGTCGCGGCCCCGATGCTCTGGACGCGCCCGCGCAAGGTCCTGCCAGGGTAGGCGTCTACGCTGATGCGGACCGGTGCGCCGATGCGGACCGCGCCGATTTGCGTCTCCTTTACGTTCGCGACCACCCAGACCTGACGTGCGAGGGCGACGGCCATAACCGGCTGATTGGGCTGTAGCACCTGTCCGACCTGGGCCGTGAGGTTGGTGATCCAGCCGTCGGCGGGCGCGCGGATCACTGTGCGCTCCAGGTTCGTCTCCGCAATCCGCACGGTGCTCGCGGCGTCCACGGCCCGCGCCTCCGCGACTGCGAGTTCCTGGATCCGCTGGCGGATGAGCGCCTCGCGCCCGGCCGCCTGCTGCAGGAGCGCTTCGGCGCGCCTGATCTCGGCTTTGTTCACGGCAACGGCCTGTCGCTGGATCGCCACCTGCTGGCGTGCCGCATCCGCGGCGGCGAGCTCCGCGATCGCCTGGTTCAGCGTTTCTTGCACGGCCTGGTGGCGCGCCCGCGCTTCTTCAAAGGCCGCCGTGTCGCCGTCGATGGCCTGGGCGGCGACGGCACCCTGCGCCAGGAGATCCCGGTCTCGCGCCAGCGTCCGAGCCGTGACGTCAAGACTGGCCTTGGCCGCCCGGATACCGGCTTCGGCGGCCGCCACCCGGGCCCGCGCCTGATCGATACGGGCCGCCGTCGCGACCTCATCCATGAGGACCTGGGTTTGCGCCTGGGAGAGTTTCGGTACGCTGACCTGCACCGCGGCCCGCGCCACGCTGAGTCCTGCGGTGAACTCTTCTTGCTGAGCGGTCAGCGCCGCACGCGCCACCTGCACCTCCGCCTGGGCCGCGGCCAGTTGCGCCCTGGCATGGTCCACCGTGAGCGCGTAGTCGTCGTGATCGAGTTCGAACAGTACCGTGCCGGCCGTCACGAGCTGATTCTCGGTCACGTTGACTTTGATGACGATCCCGGGGATTCGAGAACTGACCGGCGCCAGGTCGCCTTTCGTCTGGGCGTTATCGGTCTTGACCAGACCGCGGTTGGCGCGCCAGTACATGAAGCCCGAGGTGGCGATCACAACGAGCACGATGACAACGAGGGGAAGTGCCAGGCGTCTGGTGCTCATGACGGCCTCGACAACGCCAGAAGCCCGGCCCGCTTGCCACGCCACAGCGGCCTGCGCCCGGTGCTCCCCGGCTGATCGCTCAATCGCGGCAAGAACGGTATGTAGTACTGGTACCGATCCCCCCGAAATCGTGCGTCGCCGCACAGGACTGGATCCCCATCGGCTCCATAGACCACGGTCCACTTCATCAACAGGGGATCCCCGGGTCTGATTTTCAGCAGCGCGGCCTCCTCCTTCGTGGCTCGAACCGCCTCCAGCACCCGCGACGCGCCGATGATGCTAACGCCGAGGCGGTCTTCGAACAGCGCCAGCAGTGACTTCTGGGCGCGCAGGTCGCCGACCGTGATCTCGAGGCCGGGCCGGCACGGGATGTAGACGGTGGACACAACCAGCGGCTCTCCGTCGGAGAGACCCAACCGTCTGGCCACGTAGAAGCGCTGGTCTGTCCCGACCTCGAACGCCTCGCGCACGCCGTCCGGCGCGGTCTTGACGTCGAGGCTGAGCGTCGTCAGGTCGAGGTGGCGTCCGGTCGCCTGCATCTCGTCGTAGAACCCCACCAGGTATTGGCCGATGCTGCGGAGTTTGGATCGTACGACGGCGGTCCCGCGCCCGCGCTGACGGGCGATGTAGCCCTCGTTCACCAGCGCGTCGAGCGCCAGGCGCACGGTGGTCCGGCTGACCCGATACCGCCGCTCGAGTTCGTGCTCGAAGGGGAACCGGCTCGCATCGAAACTCCCACGCGACAATTGCGAGACGAGTGTCCGCTTCAGCTGGAGGTACAAGGGCTCGGGGGACCGACGATTCAGCATGCGTTTCCCGCCCTTCGCGTACAGTCAACTTGTTACAACATTACTACATCTCGCAGCGGCTATCCAGGGCAACGAGCCTTGGCGCCGGGAATGGCGATCGCGGCGAACCCCGTTTCCATTCCGCACGGCATACCGGAACAGCAGCCCACCGGAGGTCAGATCGGATCTGCCAAAGAGCGCGTTGAGCTCGTCCGCCGCCACGGTCCGCAGATCGTATCGTCCGGCGTGGCTCACCGAGATCCCACGTTGGGCGAGATACGCAGCGTCGCGTTCGCTGATCACGCGCGACTCCTGAGGAGCGCGAGGAACGCCGCCCGCCAAAAGTGCCGCTCGAAGTCGCGAATATCACAGGGCGCCGCCGCGGCCCATCCTTCGGGCGTCCCCTCGATCCGACCGCGCCGAACGATGCTCACGGTGTCGAGCCGTTCCCACTGGGCGCGCCCAGCCACGCCATGAGCCGCGGCTTTGAGAAGCGCACCCGGTTGGCCTGGGGGAATGCTCGCCACGCGGTACAGCTCCCGCAAGTCCAACCCCAAGATGGGCGCGACCCGTTCAGCGTGAATGAGCAGGGCTTCCGCGGCTTCGGTCACGATCGCGGAGGAATCGGTCAACGTCGGCCTCCTGAAAAATCCTGACACCCGACTCGGTGCGGGTGCAGGGCAGTTTCCCGATGTCAGCCCATCGGTGAACGGTGTCGGCCGTCACCGGAGGATCAGCCCGGCGGGCCACTTCCGCAGGTGTGAGAATCCCCAAGTTATCGCCACCCCCTATCTGCCAGGATGGTACAATGGAGGCTAGTATCAATAGTTCCGTTTGGAGAATGAAACGTGGGTCGGCCGAGGAAGAAGATCCCGATCTTTCCTGATGCGCCCCGGCAGCTTGGGCTGCAACAGGCCGCAGAACTTGCTGGCATACCCCGAACCGTTGCCTATAGGGCCCTAACAACCCAGGACGCCGAACATCCCCTCGGGATCTACGCAGCGCACCATGTGCCAGGTCTCAAGCGGCCTCAAG
>JBGPNN010000253.1:0-4702 GCA_041487495.1 bacterium | reverse complement strand
TCTCGAAATCGCTCCGATGGAACCAGCGTCACGAGCACGCCGCCGGGAAGCATCACCCTCACGATCTCCCCGAGCACCGCGTCGAGATCGTTCATGTGCTCCATCGCACCGTTGCAATACACGGTTCGAAAGGTCCCTCTCGCAAATGGCAGGTGCCTCGCATCCGCATTGATGACCAGCCGATAGACCCCACGATCCGCGGCCTTTCGCAAAGACGCAGGGTCGATGTCCACACCCACGTCCATCGAGGATCCGATCGCCAGCGATCCGACGAACCCATCCCCGCAGCCCAGATCCAGGATGGGCTGAGCGCAGAGAGCACGAATTGCCTGAGATTGCTCGACTTCGAACGCGCGCAACAACGCAACCCAGGGGGTCGTCGGATAATAGGCGGTCAGCTGGTCCAGGATGTCCATATGGTCAGCGAATCGGTCATCCCGAATCCCTGGATTCGAGTCGACGGAGCTCCCATGACAGCGATGGTCGCACGACCCCCAACCGACCGTCCGGAACTGCTCCGCCAACGCCCCCCGTGAGTTGGACCGTGATCGCCACGGCATGCTCGACGAAAAACAACACGTCTTGCATTGGTCGATCGCAGGCGGCCGTGATGTAATAGCGACCGCCATTCAAGAGATTGGCCGGGATCGTGCACGTGCTGACGTGGGTTCCGGGTTCCCGGAGCGTGCCCATCCCCTCCGGATCCGTATCTGACGCCGTGTAGACAACCGTCCCATCGGCGGCAACCAACCGATACCCCACGCGGACGTTCTCGATTCGCGAGGTGACTTCGTACTCTAATTCCACGGTGACGGGGGCGTCGCTGGCTACGACATCCGCAACAGCGCCCTGGTGGTTCCTCACGGAGACGCGCAGGAGGCGTACGTGTTGTTTCGTCGTGGTCCGGTCTGGCTGACTCGCCCGAAACTCCCCGTTCACCACTTCGATGCTCGAGAGATACGCCTGCACGGTCGAATCCGTGCTCCCAAACAGCGCGACCTGGCCCTTGTCGATCCACATCGTCTTCTCGCACAATTGCCTGACCGCGGCCAGATTGTGGCTCACGAACAGCACGGTGCGCCCCTCGTGCGCCACATTCCCCATCTTGTCCAGGCACTTCTGCTGGAAACTCGTATCACCCACGGCCAACACTTCGTCTACGACGAGGACTTCTGGTTCCAGGTGCGCTGCCACGGCAAACCCCAAACGGATGTACATGCCGTTCGAGTAGAACTTCACCGCCGTGTCCAGGAATTTCTCGATCTCCGCAAACGCGACAATCTCGTCGAATTTCCGGTCGATCTCTCGCTTGCGCATCCCGAGGATCGCGCCGTTCAGGTAGATGTTCTCACGGCCGGTGAGTTCCGGGTGGAATCCGGTGCCGACTTCCAGCAGCGATCCGACACGCCCGTGAATCTCCGCGCGACCTTCCGTGGGTTCGGTAATGCGGGAGAGAATCTTGAGCAGGGTGCTCTTGCCGGCGCCGTTGCGGCCGATGATGCCGACAACTTCGCCGCGGTTAATCGTGAACGAGACGCCTTTGAGTGCCCAGATGACGGCCTCGTCGCCGGTCGGATCGGAACGCCATGTCTGACTCAGGCGGCGCCACGGCGCGGTCAGCGCCTCGGTCAGCGTATCGCGCAGCGCCTTGTATCGCACGAGACGACCGATACGATAGCGTTTGCCCAGTCCTTCGGCCCGAAGAACGACGGCGCTCACAACCTACTGTCCCCCGGATCCGATCGCATCAACGAACGTCCGCTCCCGCCGGCGGAACCACACCATGCCGCTGACAAACACCGCTACGGCCACCACCGCCGAGGCGGCCAGCATGGGCGACGGCCCCTGACCGGCGCCCAGGAGCGCCCAGCGGAACCCCTCCACCACGCCGGCCATGGGGTTCAGACCATAAAGGACACGCCACGACTCCGGCACCATACTGCTGGGATAGACAACCGGCGTGACGAAAAGCCAAAGCTGATTGAGGACCGGTACCGCATAGGCCACGTCGCGGAACTCGACGTTCAGTGCCGAGAGCCAGAACCCCACGCCGAGCGCGGTGATCACCATCAGCAGGATGAACACCGGCAACGCAAGCAGCGCCGCACCGGGCGTGATGTGATAGACGGCCAGCAGCACAAGGAGCAGGACGGCGGAGATCGCGAAATCGACCAGGGCGGCCGCCGTCGTAGCGATCGGCACAATGATGCGCGGGAAGTAGACGCGGGTGATCAGCCGCTGGTCGGTGATCAGGCTGTGCGTCGACTCGGTGATCGTTCGGGAGAACAGCTGCCAGGGCAGCAGTCCGGCCAACGCAAACAGCGGGTACGGGACGCCCTCAGACGGGACCTTGGCCAGCCGGCCGAAGAAGAGGGTGAACACGACCATCATGGCCAGCGGCTGGAGGATCGCCCAGGCGACCCCGATTGCCGTCTGTTTGTAGCGCACTTTGATGTCGCGCCAGGTGAGGAAGTACACGAGCTCCCGATAGACCCACAGTTCGCGCAGGTCAAGGACCCGCCAGCCCGACGAGGGGCGGATGAGGACGATTGGAGCGTCTTCGGTTTCGCTGGAGCCGGCTGCGCGCGCGACCGCCATCGGGACCCGGTTACGGACCGGGGGATCCTTCGTACGTGATGACCCGGATGCTGTTCACGAGACCGTCGCGAACGGTTCGAAACCGCCAGGGCCGCCCCTCGGTCCACCGTTCAACCACCAGCTGATGGAACTTCCCACCCGAGACGGGAATGTACGACCACCGGATCACGCGCTTGTCTGCCAGACGCTGGACCAGGCTCTGGAAGTCCTGGACATTGTCCACGTACATCAACTGCTTCTCAAAATAGACAGGCCCGGCGCCGAGCACCAGCCACTCCAGCGATGTGACCACCACATCAGCCGGCGCACTACGAAGTGATTCGTTGACGCGCACGTTGCGCCCGATCGCGGCATCCACGATATCGACGCCGGCCATCTGGACGAGTACGCTGATCGCCACCAGCGCCACCGCGACCCCCCTGACCGCCGACCA
This sequence comes from bacterium, assembly GCA_041487495.1. Lineage (GTDB taxonomy): Bacteria > Sysuimicrobiota > Sysuimicrobiia > Sysuimicrobiales > Humicultoraceae > JBGPNN01. The sequence continues at coordinate 1,671 of JBGPNN010000253.1, read as the reverse complement.
CACCGCCGGCGCTGTGACCCGCACGCGGTCGACGGCCGCGGCCGCCAGCCAGACGAGCGCCGGGACGATCGGGAGCAGGTAGCGGGGCCCCCACTGCAGCCCACCGTGCGTCCCGGTCACGACCACGGCAGCGCTGAACATCGCGGAGGTTCCCCACAGGAACCACTCCCAGCGGGCGCGAGGCCCGCCCAGCAGGAGCAAGATGACAAACGGCGCCGCGGGCAGCAGACCCGAAATCGACGTCCGGCCCGACGCGGTCAGGATCGCCATCACCGCGGCCAGGGCGCCGCCCGCAACCACCAGCGATCGCGATTGGCGATTGACCCCGACTCGGATCAGGATCCCGCCCAGCAAGAACACACACGCTGCGGCCAGGCCGACCGCCACGGCCTGGGGATTGAACGCGTAGAAATCCGGAGAAATGAACTGATAGTAGACGTTGCCAAGCTTGTCCGCGATCCAGAGCGTCAGCCGGTTCGTCCCGGCGGCCCCGGCGACATCATCGATGCGTCCGGCGACCAGACCCTGGCCCTTGTACCCGAGCGGGCTGCCGTAGAGGCGGGTGTTGACCATCCACTGGATTCCGGTCGTCACGGCTGCGCCCGCGGCGAGCGCCGCACCGCCTGCGATGCGCTGTCGGGACGCCGCCAGCGGCCAGATGAGCACGACCGCCGCAACCAGGAGGTACATCTCATTGCGGAACCAGGTGCCCAGACCCAGCAGGGCACCCGCGGCGGCCAGCGCCGGGAGGCGCGCACGCACGCCCTCGTCGATGGCCGCAACCGCCAGGGCGAGCGCGCCCGCGGCCAGGGCCGTGACGAGGCTGTGATCCCAGAACACGGTGCTGTAGATGAGTAGCGGCGTGCCGAGTCCCACCGCCACCGTCGCCCAGCCGGCGAGGTCCCCGGCGCGTCGGCTGACCACGCGCGATGTGAACCAGGCGGCCACGAGGCCGGCCAGCAGCGGCAGCACGACGAGCCCTGGATAACCGAGCACCCCATAGAACACGGCAGAGAGTGCGGGGAAGTACGGCAGGTACGACAGGTAATGCTTTCCCGCCCGCTGGAAGTGGAACCAGGGCCCGGCCGGGAAGTACCGGCCTTCTGGGTCGAGGGCCTCGGCCGGATACGGCACCGAGACCTCGCGGAAGCCCGTCTGCCGAAGGCTCTCGCCTTGAACGAAACGCACAGCGGAATCCGGAGACCAGAACTCACGATGCCGGGACAACACGTGGCCCACGAAGAGGTAGATGATCAGGCACGCGCCCAGCGCCACCCACACGGTGAGCGCGGCACGGCGCACGCTCACGTCAGAGGTCGCCGACATGACCACGGCAGGCACCTCGATCGCGCGCGGGGCGGCATCGTTGAGCACAGTCGCGCAACTCCTCCCAACGGTATTTAGACCAGCAGGGCGTCGATCCTGCGCCGCGGTCTTCCGGCGGCGGGGAAAACTTCGAGTCTAGGAAGTGAACTTACGGGAACGTCAGGACTCTGGTCGACGACCCGTCATTGTTCATGGTCAGATCAACGGTGGTCGCCGGGGGCAAGGGGCTGCACTTGGGTTGCGAAGTCGGGTCAGAGGTGGCGCGGAACGTCGCTGAGGTGACCCCGGCACTGTCAACCGAGAACACCCAGCAGGCGCCGGCAGGGGCTTGAAAGCCAAGCTGGT
>JBGPNN010000252.1:0-4704 GCA_041487495.1 bacterium | reverse complement strand
TCGACCTGGCCCGGGCCGGCACGTTGACCGACACGCGGCAGTCGTGGATCGACACCCTGCGCCGGGCGGCGCTGCGACCGGACCTGACCCAGATCGATACGGAGCAGGCATGGTTCACTGCGCTGGACACGTACGGGTCGGCGGTGACGTATCGCTCTGCGGCCATGGCGACGCTCTACGCGGCGGAGACGAAAGGCTATGCCCCGCTCATCGCGTACTATCAGGCGCTGCGAGACACCCGGGATCGGGCGCAGGCGTTCCAGCGGGCGATCGGTGTCACGCTGGAGGAGTTTACGACCGACTACAAGGCACATCTGGACCGCGTGCTCCAGTGAGCGAACGACCTCACTGGTGGAAAGGCACCCGTGGCGAATGGTGGGTCGCCGGACAATTCGTCTTGATGGCCGCGGTCGTCTTCGCTCCAGCCGGTTGGCGGTGGAGAGGGTCACCGGGGGTGTGGATTGCGCCCGGCGTCGTGTTGGCGGCGCTCGGTCTTGGGTTCGCGGCGCGAGGGATGCTCGATCTGGGACCCAGCCTCAGCCCGTTCCCGCAGCCGCGCCACCGCGCCGTGCTCGTGCGGAGGGGCACGTTCGCCTACGTCCGGCATCCGATTTACGGCGGTGTGATTATCGCGGCGCTGGGATGGGCGTTGTGGCGGACGAGCGGCCTACACCTGCTGCTGGCGGCGGCACTGGCCGTCTATCTTGACGCCAAAGGCCGGCACGAGGAGATATTACTCCTGGCGCGCTATCCTGACTACGCGACCTACCGCACGCGGACAAAGCGACTGATTCCCTGGATCTTCTAGTAGCAGGTCGTCAGGACGAGCGGCCAGCGCAACTCCATCAGTGTGTGGTCGTTTTGGTAGCCGATCGAGACATTCCGGTACGGGCAGGGGAGCTCTTCGTCCGAAATGCCTACCCGGCAGAGCCGGCAGCGCAGATACCCCGTCTTCCAGCACTCCGTGTCAACGGTGGGGATTGGCCAGCCGGCTTCCTCCGCCAGCAAGCGGCCTGCCACCATCGTCGCCGCCCGATACTCGCGTTCCATCCGGCTGTCACGCTCGAGCAACCGTTGGGCCCGCAGCCGGTCGGCCAGCGCGTCGCTGATCTGAAAGATGCCGGTCCGGATAAAGAACAGAGGAATGTAGTAGTCCGCCGCGACCTCGAACGTCTCCGGATCCCGGATCGTCGACAGCGCCTGGTACTCGTCCGTGGTGGGAATGCCATCCATCTTTCGTGTGGTCAGGAACTTGGCGAAGAGGATTGCGAGCTTGCAGAAGGGCCAGTCAAAATAGGCCGTCGGAAAGTGTACGACGAGCTGCTGGACGAGCCCCGCCCCGTCATCCCGGAACAGACGGCCCTCGGCGCGCTCGAGCACACGCGCGGCATGCCCGTCGTAACGGTCCGCCAGCACGCGGCCGACCTCGTTGAACTTGGCCAGACGCTGCGGCAGCATCTGCAGGGTCACCTCGCCGGTCCGCTCGTCCCTGTAGAAGTCTTTGACGTCGTCGAGTGTCATCGAGGCCAGATAGGCGGGAGCCAGGAGGTCCTGGCCACGGCGGAGCGCCCGCACGTGCGCCGCCGCGATCCCGCGGGCGCCCACGTACCGCTGGCCATCGATCTCGATGTCCCACGCCTCAACCTGGTTCTGGTGGTTCCGCCGCCAGATGCAGAACTCTTGGGCCGTAAGTACGAAGAGAAATTGCAACGTACTACGGTCGTTCGTCGGTGGGGATTCGTTTGGAAACTGGTTTGGGTCGGTGTGGAAGGATGCGCCGGCGTGCGCCAGTTCTTGTCGCATGGCCGCGGCGACCCGCTGGATGTTTGCCGGCACGATCGTCACGTGCCTGGCGCCGCGCGCGAGGTCGTCGAGTTCGGCGCGCATCGCCTTGTGACTGTACAGGGTCGCGACGGACATCAACCCTTCAGACCGCTCATCACCACGCCCTGCACGTAGTATCGCTGCAGGACGAGGAAGAGCACGACAATCGGAATCGTCGCCATAGTGCTGGCGGCGAACGTCAGGTCCCAACGCGTCTGGACTTCGGTCGCGAAACTGGCGATCGCGATTTGGATGACCCGTTTCTCCGCGGCGGGCGCCGCGATCAGCGGCCAGAGAAACGCGTCCCAACTCGCCTGGAACCGGATCAATGCGAAGGCCACAAGCGCCGGGACCGAGTTGGGCAGCACGATGCGGCGGAATGCCCCAAAGTACGAGCACCCGTCGATGCGCGCCGCCTCCTCGAGCTCCTTGGGAATTTCCTGGAAGAACTGGCGCAGCAGGAAGATACCCAGCGGGTTGGCGACCCACGGGATGATCAACGCCTGGTAGGTGTTGATCCACCCAAACGAACGGACCTGTATGTACAGCGGGATCGCCAGCACCTCGAACGGAACGATCACGGTGGACAGGAAGAGCGCGAAGAGCACGCCACGCCCCGGAAACTCGAGTTTGGCGAAGGCGTAGGCCGCCAAGGCATTGACCACCAGGCTGAGGATGGTTACCGACAGAGCCACAAAGACGCTGTTGGCCAGATATCGAGAGAATGGGAAGGGCACCAGGTGGAACAGTTCGCGATACGCGTCCAGGGTGAACACCTGGGGGATGAAGGTCTTCCACGACACCGGCATGATGTACTGGAAGATCTCGGCGGCCGGTTTGAGGGAAGAAAAGAACATCCAGAGGTAGGGCACGATGAATACGGCCGCGAGCACGCCAAGCGTCAGGTAGAGCAGCCCACTGCCGGCGACACGCCGGGCGAGTGTCCCGGACAGCCCCACCTCAGTACTCCACCGTCGTGCGCAAAAGGCGGAACTGAATCAGCGTCAACACGAGCACAATCCCCAGCAAGATCACGGACATCGCCGACGCATAGCCCATCTGGAAGTAGCGGAACGCGGTGCGAAAGATGTAAAACACGATGACCATCGTGCTCTCCGCCGGGCCGCCGTCGGTCATGAGGTAGACGGGCGTAAAGACCTTGAACGCCGCGATCGTCCCAACGACCACGACAAACACCGCCGGTCGCCGCAGCAGCGGCAGGGTGATCCGCACAAAGGCCCTCCACGGCGACGCGCCGTCGATGGAGGCGCTCTCGTACAGGTCCACGGGGATCGACTGCACCCCGGCTAGAAAGATCAGCATATAGAATCCGACGTCCTTCCACACGCCCATCGCCACCAGGCTCAGCATCGCCTGATCGACGCTGGAGAGGAACGGCTGCGCCGGCAACCCCACCGTGCGGAGGAACCCGTTGATGAACCCCTGAGAATTGTACATGAGCTTCCATACCGTGCTGATGACAACGAGCGACGTGACGACGGGAAGGAAGAACGCCGACCGGAAGAACGCCAGCCCGCGGATGCGCTGCTTCAAGAGCAGCGCGAGGCCCAACGCCATAGCGGTCTGGGACATGACGAGCAGAAACGTGTACACGAGGGTGTTCTTGAGCGCAATCCGGAACACCGGGTCCTTCACGGCTCGATCATAGTTCTCGAGCCCCACGGGGATCCGGTCGGGGTTCAGCAGTGAGTAGTCAAAGAAGCTGATGCGCAGCGCCTGCGCAATGGGGAGAATCGAGAACAGGAACACCCCGACAGCCGCCGGCAAGAGAAACGCGGCGGCCGTCGCGTATCGCTGGCGCCGGATCCCTGAGACCCGCAGCATCGCAGGCGGTTAGCGCCCTCCCCGCGTGAGCGCCACATCGAGCCGTCCGGCGGCATCATCGAGGGTTCGCTGCACGTCTCGCCCAAGGGCGATGTCCTTCGCCAGGGCCAGGAACGTGTCGAAGAAGAAATTGTAGGCGGCCGTGTTCGGACGATGGATCGCACACTTCTGCAACTGGGCGGTGAAGATATCCCAGGGGTACTGCTTGAACTGCTGCTCCTTCTGAATCAGCGACTTGCGCACCGGGAGATACCCGCTGCTGCGAACCCAGTCGGCGTGTCTTTCGCGCGTCAGATAGTCGGTCAGTGACCAGGCCACGTCGGGACTCTTCGTCTTGGCGGCAATGGAGACGTTCCAGCCCCCCGCCGTCACGGCGCAGCGCTTGTTTTTGAACATGGGGACCACCGCGTACTTGAAGTCCGGGAACCGCCGGTCGAGGAACGCGCGGTAGGTGCTGGGAGCCTGGAAGATCGCGATCTTGCCCGTCGGGAAGCCATCGGGGATCGGATCGACAGCGATGACCCGGTGCCTGGTGAACAGATCCTGATACCACTTCATCGCCTCGACGGTCGCCGGGCTGTTGAGAAACCCCGTCGCCTTCTTGAGATCGGGGCTGAGCACCGCGCCGTTGTTCTGAACGATCACCGGGAGCATCGGCCAATCGCTGAGGTGCCGCAGCACGCCAAAACCCCACACGTCGGTGCGGTCACCGGTGCGCTTGGTCACGCGCCGCGCGATGTTGACGAACTCGTCCCACGTCCAGGCGTCTTCCAATTTTTGCGGGATCTTGATGCCCGCCTCATCGAACATCGCCCGGTTGACGAACAACCCTTCGGTCAGCTCGTGCATGGGCACGCCGTAGATCTGCCCCTTCCAAACCGGTTCGATGAACCCTGAGTCGATGATGTCGCCTTTGTTCTGGGGCGTGAGGTATTTGCCGAGGACCAGCAGGCTGCCCTGCGCGGCAAACGCCGCCGTCCGCACGTCCATCCAGAAGACGTCCGGGGCGTCGCCGGCTGCTGAGGCGGTTGTGAT
>JBGPNN010000251.1:0-4755 GCA_041487495.1 bacterium | reverse complement strand
CTTTCCATCACAAAGGTGGCCACCGTCGAGCCGCCGCCAGCGGATACGTTCAGCAGCGCCGCCGTAGACAGCCGTGTCATGCACCCATCCACGCGGTTGCCGTCGTACACGTACGGATTCGTGTCCTGCATGCGATCAATCACCTGTACGCGGCCGTCCACCAGGCTTGGATATGGCTCGCGCGGGATCGGCGTCCGCTCTTGCACGACCGAGGGCTCACGTAGCGCCGACGCCACCGCCTGTTCCCACTCGGGCGCGGACGTCTCCCACCCGAGGACGACGCCCTTCCCGCCGTATTCGTCATCGGGTTTCAGCACGAACTGAGCCCGCCGCTCGATGATGAACGGCACGAGGTCCACGGTCTGCCCTCGATATTCCGTACGGCGTTCTTCGACGCGACGGGTCCACGGGACGTGCGCGTCGATCGCATGGCGCTCCTCGGCGCTGAAGAGGTGCGCGTTGCGTTCATCGCCGAGCACGGCCAGGCTGGCCTTCTTGTGGAGGATCTTGCACCGGAACGGGTTGACCATGCAAACGGCGCCGTCGCGCACGGCTCGGATTACGGGATGGTCTATCCCCCCCCGATCGACGAGTTCGCTCAGCAGCACGCGCTTGTAGATGAGGTCGACCGGGGCGCCATCCGCCCACAGCCGGCCACGTCGATACTCGACCTCGCGCGGGTCGGCAATCAGGCTGTCCAACCCCTGCGAGTGGAAGTACTCGTTGAAGAGCACGAACTCGCTGTAGGTCGGGACTTCGCGCCAGTCCAGGATGGCGATGCGCGGCGCGTCGCGCCGGCCGGACCACTGCCCGTAGGCATCCAGCAGGACGTGCATCAGGCTGTGGCGGCCCGGCAGGGGACGCACCTCATACTGCCGCAGGAACTCCCGCATGACGGGCAGGCCGTAGGAGATCTCGGTGAGCGCGTCGTTGTACGCGATCGCCGCGGGCGTTTCGGCGTTGTACTCGGTGAGGAGCAACTGTCCGGTGTCCGGCACGAAGAACGTGTCGATGCGGGACGTAGGGCTGGGATTGCGGAAACCGGGGTCCTGTGCCGCCAGCGTCTCTTCCCACTCGGTCAGGCCAAACTGTCGCCGGAAGTCTGCGTCGGCCACGGCGGCCTGCAGGGCGCGGTCGAAGGCCCCCAACAGGATGCGCATGGTCGCTTGGATATGGCGGTACTGGTCGAGAGTCAAGAAGCGCGGCCGCAGGACGGTGCAGATGGGCCGGTGCCCGAAGAAGAGGCCCCGCCGGCGCAGTTGATCGTCGAGTTGCGCCTGTGAGTCGGCGGCGACCTCGTCGGTCAGCAGGTCGTGGTACCGATTGATCGCGTCCCGCAGCAGCATGCCGGCCCCGTGACCCGGTGAGGTCACACACAATTCGCCGGCCCCCGGGGCCATGCCCTTCCGGTTGCTACGCGCGCGAGGCCGCAACCTCGTAATACACTACGCCGTCGCGGCGGGTCTTGACCACGCGACCCTCATCCTCCAACAGGTCCAGGTGCCCGATCATCTCCGACAGCACCAGGAACAAGTTGAACAGATCGCTGTTGGGATACCAAGACTCTGCCAGCGCGCGGAGCGTCCACGACCGGCCGGCCAGCATCCCGGCCAGCCGGTTCTTGCGCGCTTCGTGATGGTCGAGGATCTCGCGGGCGCGGGACACCGGTGCCGTAATGGGGTCGCCGTGCCCCGGGTAGGCGATGGTGGGGGCCAGCGCGGCCACCCGCCGGAGCGACACCAGGTAGGCCGGAAGCGTGTGCAGCCTCCGGCCCTCAGCGTCGAACTCGATGATCGGGTTGGGGCTGATCTCTTCAAGCAGCAGGTCGCCCGCGATCAGGGCGTCACCCCACCGCAGACAGATGTGCCCCTGCGCGTGACCGGGTGTGTGGAGCACCTCTAGCGCGCCGCCCTCAATGTCGAGGTGGTCCCCGTCGTCGAGCAGGCGCGTCGGCGTGATCTTGTCGAGCAGGCGCCGAAAGTTTCGCATCGCGTCGACCACGGTGTCGGCGATCGCGGGCGCAAAGCCGGCTTCGGCCATCAACAATCGCACGGGTTCAATGAATGCCCGGTCGGCCGTCATCTTCGGCACCTCGGCCGGGTGCGCGCAGACTTCGGCGCCGCTCGCGGCGGCAATGGTGGCGGCAAGGCCAAAGTGATCGATGTGGGCATGGGTAATGATCAGCCGCCGGATGTCGCCGAACGCCACACCGGCGGCCGCCAGCCCGTCTTCGAGGGCGACCCGCGCCTCGTCGGTCTTCGGCCCGCAGTCCACGAGTGTTACGGGAGGCCCAGGCAGCAGGTAGGCGTTCACCGGACCGACGGGATAAGGGGTGGGGAGCACGAGCGGGATGATGCGCATGGGTTGTGCTGAAAAGGATTCGCGTTACTGAACGACGGCTCCTCGGAAGGGCCTTTTGCGCCTGATTGCGCGGGCACCGCCGACCCCCTATACTCTCTGCGTGGACCCCAGGGGAGCCCCATCTCCGAGTTCCGGCGGATGAGACGAGCCCCAGCCCCCGTCAACCGTGGGTCCGCCCAGGAGGTCGTGCGCGAAGCTCCGCGCCCGACGCTGGAGGCGGTGCTCAACCGCGACTCCGTCCTCGGCCCGCTCCTGCTCGCCCCCGCCACACTGTACATCCTGCTCCTGGTCGCCGGCCCATTGTTGTTCGCGATCTATCTCAGCATGAGCAACGCGACGACGGGATCGCAGACCTTTGACTTTGTCGGTCCCGCCAACTTCATTCGTGCAATGCAGAACTCCATTTTTCGATCCGCGCTGGCCAACACGTTCATCTTTACCATCATCGCGCAGGTTCTCGTCATCATCCTCGGCAACATCCTGGCCCTCACGCTGCAGCAGAAGTTCCGCGGGCGCGGCATCGTACGGTTCCTGATTCTGCTCCCTTGGGCGACGCCGATCACGCTCGCGGCGATCGGCTGGAAGTGGATGTTCGACTCGCTCTACAGCGTGGTCAACTGGATGCTGCAGGCGGTCCACATCCTGGGGCCGACCGACTTCCCGCAGTGGTTGGGCGTGCCGGGCCTGGCCATGGCCGCGATCATCACCGTGCACGTGTGGCGCACGGTCCCCTTCTCGGCGGTCGTCATTCTGGCCGGTCTGACGTCGATTCCACAGGAGGTTCTGGACGCGGCCGCCGTGGACGGCGCCGGGTTCTTCCAGCGCCTGTTCCACATCCTGCTGCCGATGTTGCGGCCGATCCTGATCGTGGCCTTCCTGTTCGGCACCGTGTTCACGTTCACGGACATGGGCGTCGTCTACATCCTGACCACCGGCGGGCCGTTCAACAGTACCCACGTGCTGTCTTCGTGGGCCTTCCAGGTCGGCATTGTCGCCGGCGATCTGGCCCAGGGCGCGGCGGTGGCGCTGTTTCTGTTGCCCGTGCTGCTGGTGGGGGCCATCATCATGTTGAAGATGGCCACCCGGGCGGAGACGGGGGTCTAGATGGCGGCCGCCACGCCGGCGCTGACCTGGCGGTCGTTCTCAGTGCAGCGGGTGCTCGGACGCGCCGCGCTGTACCTGTCGGTGGCCTGGTTTACGTTTTTCGCCGCGTTCCCGTTCCTCTGGATGGCGATTACGGCGTTCAAACAGAACAGCGACCTGTACAATATCAAGAACAACCCGTTCCTGTTCAACGCCGCACCCACCCTGGAGCACATGCGGCTGCTGTTTGCGGAGACGCTGTTCTCCCGGTGGCTGCTGAACACCGGTTCTGTCGCCGCCGTGGTTGTCGTCATCACCCTGATCGCCGCGGTCCCCGCCGGCTACAGCCTGGCGCGGCTCACCGGCCGGTGGGGGCGCCGCCTCGGCATGGGGATCTTCCTGACCTACCTGGTGCCGCCGTCGCTGCTGTTCATTCCGCTGTCCCGCGTCATTGCCGAATTGCACCTCCAGGATAACCTCTGGGCCCTGGTGGTCGTCTACCCGTCGTTTACCATCCCCTTCTGCACCTGGCTGCTGATGGGGTTCTTCAAGTCCCTCCCGGGTGAGCTCGAGGAAGCGGCGATGGTGGATGGCTGTACGCGGCTGGGCGCGCTGCGGCGGGTCGTCTTGCCGATCTCTCTGGCGGGCATCCTGACGGCCGTCATCTTCGCGTTCGCCCTGTCGATGCAGGAGTTCGTCTACGCGCTGACCTTCATCTCCCCCTCGACGGCGAAGACGGTCGGCATCGGTGTCCCGACCGACCTGATCCGGGGCGACGTGTTCTACTGGGGGTCGCTCATGGGCGGGGCGCTAGTCGCCAGTGTGCCCGCGGCGGTCCTCTACAGCCTGTTCCTGGACCGGTTCATCGCAGGATTAACGGCAGGGGCGTTTAAGTAGGTTTGTGTTACGTGAAGGGGCCATCCACGAGGAGGTGGGTGTTCAAGTGGCAGAACATAAACCCGACGTAAAGTGGGTCCAGGTTGCTGACAACCGCTGGAGGCGGGTGACCCGGCGGGAGTTGATCAAGTACACTGTCGCCGGCGCCGCAGCCGCTAGCTTGTCGCCGTTCGCGATCCCGCAGGTCCTGCTGGCTCAGCAGCGTCGTCTGACGATTCTCCACTGGGCGCACTTCGTGCCCGGGTACGACAAGTGGTTCGATACGGAATACACCAAGGAGTGGGGCCGGGCGAACAACGTGGAGGTGGTGGTCGACCACATCCCGTTTCCGCAGATCCCGGTCCGCGCCGCCGCCGAGGTCGCCGCGCGAAGCGGGCACGACCTCTACCAGCACATCTCGCCCCCATCGGTCTT
>JBGPNN010000250.1:0-4759 GCA_041487495.1 bacterium | reverse complement strand
TGGAGCAGGCCATCGAGTACGCGCTGGCGCAAGACACTGTGACGTGAACTCACGCCAAGAACGGGACTCGCTCGAAGTCCGAGCCCAGGATCTTTGACGGATCCGCGCCGAGCCACTTGTCGAGCAGCGTCGCGTACACCGATCGGAAATCGACATTGTGCTTGAGGTCACCATCGGTCAAATCGGTGAGGCTGGGCTGCCGGCCGTGGATACCCGGCTTGATCCGCTTGCCGAAGACGAAGATGGGGGCGGCGGTGCCGTGGTCGGTGCCGTTGCTGCCGTTTTCGGCCACGCGCCGGCCAAACTCCGAGAAGGCCACGGTGATCACACGGTCGGCGTTGCCCTGGGCCTCGAGGTCGCGGTAGAAGGCATCGACCCCGGTCGACAGTTGCTCCACCAACGTGTCGTGCACCCCCTGCTGTCCGGCGTGCGTATCGAACCCGGTCATGTGCGCATAGTAAACTTTCGTCGGCAACTTGCCGGCGATCATCTGCGCGATCAACCGCATGCTGCCGGCGAACCGGTTATTCGGATAGTCGATCCCGCCCTTGTACAGGCGGACGGCGTCGCGGACCTGATCGGATGAAAGCACCGCGTTCATGGCCGTATGCCGGAGGAAGTCGATCGTCCCAGGTTCGCTGGGCACCGGCGCATTCAACATCTTGAAGATCTCCATTTCCTCGCGCGCGCCGAGACCGTCCATGCTGGGCATCCACTGGAAGGCATCGGGCGTCTCGAGCGTCACGCCCTGGCCGGCGTCGGAGCGCATCGCCAGCGGCATCGACGGCCCAACGTTGACGCCGACGGCAGGCTGCTCGCAGACCGGACACTTGCTGTCGAAGTAGCGCCCGATCCAGCCGACACGGAGCGTCCGGCCTTCGGGATCGGCGGTGTGCCAGATCTCCATGGACTTGAAGTGGGACCGGCTGGGGTTCGGGTAACCGACGCCTTCGATGATCGCCGCGGAGCCCCTGTCAAAGAGCTCCTTGAACTTGGCCATTCTGGGATGCAGCCCTAGCTCCCCATTGAGCGTGATGATCTCGTTCCTTGGGATGGCCAGCCGCGGCCGCGCCCGGTAATAGGCGTCATCGTTAAAGGGGATGACCGTGTTGAGCCCGTCGTTCCCGCCACCCATCTGGACCATGACCAGGACGTTGTCGTCGGGCACTCCCGGCCGGCTGGTGACCTGCGCGATGTCGAACGGATTGGCCATGGCCAGCGCCGTGCGCGTCAGAAACGACGGCGCCGTGGAGCCCATGGCGACGATCGTCAGACCCTTGTAGAGAAACTCACGCCGGGTCATCCCCTGGCTCATGGTCGGTTCTCCTTCAGCAGAGCTGGAACTCGGCGCTGCTCATCAGCAAGTGCAGCGCGCTGCGCAACCGCGTGACGGACTCGCCGCCGCCGGCCGCGAACGCCTGCTGCGGGCTCGACGCACCCAGGGCTCTGATCAACCCCGGCTTCCGCGTCTCGTCGAAGGCACCCGCCAGCAGCACATCCACGAGCCGGTCGACCGCCTCGCCGGCGGTCTTGGCGCCGTCCAGCGCTTTCACCACGCCGGCCGGCACGGGCGGTGGCGACGCGGCCCGGCCCGCCACGCCGGGCATCCGGCCCCCGAGCAGCAGCAGGTTGGAGAAATTGTAGCGGATCAGGATCGTGGCGGTGGTGATCCAGGATTCACCCCTCGGCCAGCCGCCGACGTTGGGCGGGTACAGCAGCGCCTGGCCCATCAGATCCAACGCACGGACCAGCATCGGGATCGCCGGCGCTTCCAGGTCGAGCATGCGCGCGGTGCCCACGACCAGCTGCACCGGGCTCTTCACCTGCGAGCGCATCGCCTTCTCCGAGTAAAAGGCTTGCGAGGTGAGAATGGCGCGCACCATGGGGGCGACGGTGAAGTTGCTCCGTCGGAACATGTCGGCCAGGTCCTCGCCCAGGCCCTCGTCCGGCCGCAGGTAGGCGAAGTACTCGAACAGCCTCCGCGAGACGAACTGCGCGGTCGCGGGTCGCTCGAAAGTGATGTTGATGATGTCGCCGCCGTCGAGGTTGCCCGACCGACCCAAGAAGGTCTTGGGTCCGTCGTCGTGCTGCCGCGCGTCGAAAAAGAACTCGTACCCACGGAACGTCCAGCCCGTGAACGCCCGCGCCGCTTCCTTGATGTCCTGCTCGGTGTAGTTGCCGATACCCATCGTGAACAGCTCCAGCAACTCGCGCGCGTAGTTTTCGTTGGGCCGGCCCTTGCGGTTGGTGTTGTTGTCCAGATACTGCAGCATCGCCGGGTCTCGGCTGATCGCGAGGATCAGCTCCTTGAAGTTGCCCAGCCCGGAGCGGCGGAAGAGCTCGTTTTGGATGAAGAGATACTCCGTGAGCCTCACGTCCGGCACACCGGAGACCAGGTGGCCGTGCCAGAACAGCACCATCTTCTCCTGCAGCGGCCGGCGGGTCTGAATCATCCGCGCGACCCACCATTCGCGCATTTCCTGCCACTTCACCCGGTCGGCGCGCTGCGCGATGACGAGGCCTTCAAAGCGCTGCCGCTGCGGTGCGTTTGTCTGGATCAGCCGGAAGTAACTCTCCCACAACGATCGCAGGCTGGAGAAGTCGGGCGGGGTGACAGTCTCGGGGACACGATCGAAGTTCATCAACTCCTCGACCGCGGCCTCCATCCCCATGCGCGTGACCCGGTCGATTTCATCGGGCCGCCCGCCGAATCCCGCGCGGTTGAGCAGGTGGGCGGCTTTCGCGCGGTCCCACGGGTTGGACGCCGTCGGGACGAACTTCGCGAGGGGTTCTGCCATGTGCGTCACTCCCGGGATGACGATGCTATTTCACTAGACGAGCCCGGCGGCCCTCGGGTTTAGGCCGCCACCACGGGCAGCGGGGTCGTGGGGGGCGCCTGGCGCCGGCTCCAGAAGGCGATGGCGACCGCACCCATGCCCAGGGCGATGATGATGAGCCGCAGGAAGACGCCCGCGATGGGGAGGTTCGTGGCGATCGCGACGACCGCGACCCCGACGGCGACCTGCGCATAGGGCGAAGCGCGCGAGACGATCGCCCGGCCGATCGCCAGCGCCGCGGCCGCGTGGCTGGCAAAGAGCGCCAGCAGATGCGCCAGCAGGAGCACTGTGGCGATCGGAATGCCAACCAGGGTGACGACGAGCGCGACCACCAGGATCGGGATGCCGACGATCAGGAGCATCCCCCATCCCAGCGACCCCCACGGCCGCGCGCGGAGAGCGTCGGCCGCCGTGGCCACGCCCCGAGGGACCAGGGCGATCATCCCCAGCGCCAGCACCACCATCCACAGGAAGTCGACGAACCCGAAGACCAGGCGGAAGCCCCGCGTGGCCCTTGCCGACGGCATGGGGCGGACAGGAAAAGCCTCCTGAATCACCCTGCCGCTGATCCGCGCATTTGGCGAGACGGTGACGGGCCGCTCGCTGCTGTAGGTCAGGTTCCCGCGGATCGCCGCCGTGCTCTCGACGACCACCTCTCCGCCGCGCACCACCACGTTGCCGCCAACACTCCCGGCAATGACCACCCGGCCGGCGCCGATAATCACGTTTCGGCCCACCGAGCCCCGCAACAGCACGGCGCCTCCGGTCACTGCAACATCGCGTGTGACGCGGGCCTCCTGCACGATTTCCACTTCGCCGCCGATCACCACCACATCGCCGCCGACCTGACCTTCGATCGTGACGCTGCCACCCGCGGCCCGGATGCTTTCGCCCACCCGCCCGGCGATCTCGACCGCGCCCCCGGCGACCAGCGCGTCGCCGTCCACCTGGCCGCGCACGCGGACGGTGCCGCCGGCGGCGATCAAGTCGCCTTTGACATGCCCGTCGATGCTGACGCGACCGGAGGCAATGTAGAGGTCATCGTCAATGGTCTCGGTGGGCGCCACGCGCGAGAACGGCCCGGCGCGAAGTTCCAGCGCCGCGACGGGCTCGGGCACGACGATGGTCAGGCTCCCGGCGAGCATCGCCGCTGTCAGGATTACCACCGCCAGGCTCCGGTACATGGGCGCCCCTCCCTCGTGTCTCTTCAACCACGATAGCACGGCGCCCGGAGGAGTCCACAAGCCTCGGCCGAAACCCTTGCCGACGAGACCACATGGCTGTCCCCCGCCGGACGGCGCCCGGCGCGCCAATGGAGTGCGATGTCAGACCGGCAACGGTGTACGACCTGCCGGAGATCGTAGACATCTGGGGTGAACTCGCCCTGCATCACTCGCACCTGGACCGCGCGTTCGCGCCCTCACAGCGGTGGCGCGAAGAGTACCGCCAGTTCATCAGCGGGCTCATGGGGCGCGAGGATGCCCGTGCGCTCGTCGCCGCACAGGATCGGGAGACCATCGGTTTCGCTGTAGGACGCATCTCGCTGCTACCTGGGTTCTTCGAGAACCGGCGCCGCGGTTACATCCACGACGTCGTGATCCGAGAGCACTACCGTCGGTTGGGCGTCGGGCGTCGTCTCGTCGGCGCGCTGCTCGACTGGATGGACGAATCCGTCGCGTCAACGGTGGAATTGACGGTCGCGGTGAACAATCCGGAGGCGATCGCGTTTTGGACCCGGCTCGGGTTTGTCGCCTATATGCACCACTTCAAGCGTGACCTGGGATGATCTCTCAAGCCGTGCAGACGCGCTTACTTCTCTTGAGCCGCGGAGAGGTCGAATGGGCTGAGGCGGATGACGGCGATCCCCCGCTGTCGGAGGCCGGCCTGGTCGCGGTCGAACTCGCCGCGGCCACCCTGCCTCG
>JBGPNN010000249.1:0-4854 GCA_041487495.1 bacterium | reverse complement strand
TGACCCGCTCGCCCTGAGCGGGCACGTGACCGAGCAGGCTGTAGACAAAACCTCCCAGCGAGTCCACGTCACCGGCGGGGAGCGTGAGATCCAGCGCCGTGTTGACCTCCTCGAGGTTCAACCGCGCGTCGACCAGGGCCACCCGATCGTTGAGCATCTTGATCGGCGGTTCCTCCACATCGTACTCGTCCTGGATCGGCCCGACGATCTCTTCGAGCAGGTCCTCGATTGTCACCAGGCCAGCGGTGCCTCCGTACTCGTCCACGACGACCGCCATGTGGACCTTCTTGCGGCGCATTTCTTTGAAGAGCTCGTCGAGCCGTTTGGTGTCTGGGACGAAGTACGCCGGACGGGCGTACGCCCGCGCGGTCCCGGTGAGTCGGCCTCCACGAAGCGCGGCGAGGAGATCCTTGACGTGGATGACCCCAACGATCTGGTCGATGCTCTCATGGTACACGGGGACCCTTGAATGCCCCTGTGTCCGGACCACGTCCAGCACGGCGTCCACGGGCTCATCGGCCTCCACACCGACCATGTCGATCCTTGGGGTCATGACCTCGCGGACCGCGGTGTCGCCGAAATCGATAATCGAGTGGATCATCTCGCGCTCTTCCTGCTCGAGCACGCCCTGCTCCTCACCCATCCGCACCAACATCTGGATCTCTTCCTCGGTCACCATCGGGGCATCCGGCCGCACGTGCACGCCGAAGGGCGCCGCCAGGAGGTTCGTCACGAACGACAGGATTCGGATGACGGGCGAGAGCACCCATGAGATCCACTGGATCGGCCGAGCGAGGACCAGCGAGAGGCGGTCGGCGCGGTGCGCGGCCACCGTCTTCGGGGTGATCTCGCCAAAAATCAGCAACAGGATAGTGACCGAGACAAACGCGTAGAGCGATCCGCGTTCCCCGAGCAACTGCACCAGCGTCGCGGTGGCGACCACGGCCGCCGCGGTATTGATGATGTTGGTGCCCATCAAAATGGTGGACAGCAGCCTCGCCGGGTTCTCCAGCAGGCCCAGCACCACGCCGGCGCGCTTGCTGCCTTCCTCTTTCAGATGGCGCAGCTTGACCCGGTTGGCAGAAAAGATCGCGGTCTCTGCAGCGGCGAAAAAGGCGGACAGCAGCAGCAGGACCGCCAGTAGGACCAGCTCACGAGCGTAACTTGACGCGTTCAAGGAGCTTCTTGCCTGCCTTTGGGGCCAGGGCGGCCAGGCGGAATCACCGCAAATTATACCATACAGCTCACCAACGGATGCCGGGCGCCCGCAGGCGCCACGGCGGTCGCAGGCGCCACGGGCCTGGCCGGCTGCTGATGGAGACGGCGGCGCCTTCGCCTGCCAGGGCGACTAGATCTATGCGGTCGGGCCCGATGGTGAACTGATGCGCTGCGACGGAGGAGACCCTGACGGTGAGCACTCCGATTTTGCGTTGCGACCGCAGCACGAAGGCCTTGCCCTCACGCACGTAACCTTCCGTCGGGAGACCCGCGCCCTGCGAGTAAAAGCGCATCGCCTCGAACCATACGCCCTCGGGCTCCGCGCGGTACTCCTCGATGACGGGTGTGCGTTCAACCGAGTGGGTGTAACGCAGTTCGAACCGCTGCCCAGCGGGGACGCTGTGGCTCCACATCACACGGCCGCCGGCCTCGGTGAGGCGTACCGTGACTCCGGACCGGCCAACAAACAGCAGGGCCGCGGCCGTTATGACCGCGGCCGCGGCCACCGCCGCAACGATTACCCCACGACGTCTCAGCGTCCGGTGACTCCCCGTTCCTTGTAGTAGCGCTCCGCGCCTGGATGCAGCGGAAGCGGCATGCCATCGAGCGCTTTCGCGAGCTCAAAATCCTGCCCGCGGGCGTGGGCACTGCGCATCCGATCGAGATTTTCCCACAAGGCCTTAGTCAAGTTGTAGACGACGTCCTCCGGGAGATCGGCACGCGCCACGAGCATCGCCATGACGGCCACGGTCGCGACGGGCGCCGTCAGGCTGCGATAGGCGCCGGCTGGGACGATCTGGCGGGTGTAGAAGGGCCATTTGGCCCGCAACGCGGCCAGCGCGTCGTTACTGACGGGCACGAGCGTGACCTCGCGGGACGACGCGATGTCCGTGACCGCCGCAGTCGGATATCCAGCCGTGATGAACACCGCGTCCACGATCCCATCACGTAGCTGGTCGATCCCCGCCCCAAAGCCGACGAAGTCAACCCTCATCTCCCGATAGTAGATATCGTGTACCGAGAGGATCTGCCGCGCGTTCGCCTCAGTGCCGCTGCCTGCGGCGCCCACGACCACACGCTTCCCGCGCAGGTCCTCGATGCTGTTGATCCTCTTGTTCTTCAACACCACGATCTGCAGGGTCTCTGGGTAGAGCATCGCGATGCCGCGGACGCCGGTCACGGGCTGCGGCTTGTTGCTCCCCGCCTCGGCGAACATTTCTCGACCGTTGTGCGCGTAGTAGGCGATGTCGTTCTGGATCAGGGCGAGGTGGGCATCACCGCGCGCCAGGAACTGGACGTTGGCCACCGACGCCCCGCTGCTCTGGGATGCGACCCTGACGCCCGTCACCCGCGAATTCCAGATCTCGGCCATCGCGGCGCCCAGCGGGAAGTAGACTCCGGCGGTGCCACCCGTCACCAGGGACAGCAGGCGCACGGGCTGCGCGCCCGCTGGGGCCACCATGATCGCGACCAAGAGCGCGGCCACGGCCGCGAACCTCCAGCGAACTTTCACGAAAGATCCCTCCCTTTCAACACGATGTTGACGCATTCTTCACGGGACTACTTCGGGACTCCTTCTGCGACGGGTGCCGGCGCCTGCCGGCGGCGTACAAGGTGAATCATCGCGACGAGACCCAGCAGGACCAGCCCCACGACGTCAAGCCTGACGCTGTTGAACACCAGCGCAAGCGCGGCGACGACCAGCACGGCGCGCTCCGGCCAGCTCGCGGGGATGAGCAGGTACCCGGACACGGCCGCGGCCAGCGCGACGACGCCGACGACGGCGGTCCCCGCCGTGTAGAGGATTTCCTGTATCCCGGCCCCCTGCAGCAGGATCGTGGGCGAATACACAAACACGAAGGGCACCATGATCCCCGCGAGGGCCAAACGGGTTGCCGTCCAGCCCGTCGCGAACGGGTCGGTCTTGGCGATACCCGCCGCGGCGTACGCAGCGAGCGCATCGGGCGGCGTGATGTCGGCGGTCACGCCGTAGTAAAAGATGAACAGGTGGGCCGCCAGCGGTAACACCCCGAGCCGCGTGAGGGCCGGCGCCGCGATCGCCGCCAGGATGATGTACGTCGCGGTCGTTGGAATGCCGGACCCAATGATGTTGCAGGCGACCATGACCCAGATGAGGGTGAGGAACAGGCTGCTCGCGCCCAGCGCGACCGTCAGGCTGACAAACGCCAGACCCAGGCCCGAGAGGGTCACGATACCAATGAAGATACCCACCACCGCGCAGGCGACGGCCACCGAGAGCGCCAGCCGGGAGCCGTGTACCAGGGTGTTCCAGATATCGGCCGGCCACATCCATAGCCGGCGTTCCAGCGCACAGGTGATCATGTGGATGCCCGCCGCGCACATGATGCCCCAGAAGGCCACCCGCATCGGGCTGTCGCCTCGGATCAAGAACCACACCACCACGACGAGCGGACTGATGAGGTAGAAGCGCCGCAGCAGGATGGCCCCGAGCCGGGGAAGTTGATCGCGCGGAATCCCAACCAGGCCGAGCCGTTTGGCCTCGAAGTGAATGATGAAGATCAGTGACAAATAATAGAGGATGGCCGGGATCGCCGCGGCTTTGGCAATCGTCAGGTACGGCATGCCCAGGAACTCGGCCATCACGAAGGCAGCCGCGCCCATGACCGGCGGCATGATCTGTCCTCCAACCCCAGCCGCCGCCACGACCCCAGCCGCGAACCGCGGCGCGTACCCAAGCCGCTTCATCAAAGGGATATTGAAGACACCATCGGTGACCACGTTGGCCACCGAACTGCCGGACACCATGCCGATGAACGCACTGGAGAGCACGGAGACCTTCGCGGGGCCTCCGGTCATCCACCCGAGGAGTGCCATCGCCACGTCCACGAAGAGTTGCCCCAAACCGGTCCGTTCCAGGAACGCCCCCATGAGCACGAAGAGAAACACAAACGTGGCCGACACCCCAATCGGGATGCCAAAGACGCCTTCGGTGGTGAAAAACATGTGCTCAATGATCCGCTGGGGCGAGATCCTGGCGATCGCGAACATACCCGGCAGGTACTGCCCCACGAAGGGATAGATCAGCGACAGGGCCGCGATCATGGGTAGCACGGCCATCAACCGGCGACCGGCTTCCAGCACGACCAGGACCCCCAGGATGCCAACGGCCAGATCGGTGCGATTCAGGTTGCCGGCCCGCAGCGTCAATTCGGTGTGGTTGACGAACAGGTACAGGAAGGGGACGAGCGCGATCACCGCGATGACGACGTCGTAGAACCGGATGCGCGCGCTGGCCGCGCCTTTGCGTCGGATCGGGTAGAGCAGGAACACCAACGCCATGACGAACGCGACGTGCACCGATCGTTGCCGCAGGGCCTCCAGCGTGCCGAACCGGGCCGTGAACAGGTGAAACAGCGCCATCGCGCCGGCGATCAGGCTGACCACAACCGCCCAGAACCCTACGAACTGCCGGTAGTTATACTCCGGCTCGACGTCCCGGAGGATTCGCTCGACGTCCTCGCGGGCGACCTCTGGGGTGTGGGTGTCCATCTGGTGTTCGCTCACGACGTTCCTCCGCTCGCATCTTGCCGTCTGAGCACTACGAACACCAGCGCGAGTACCAGCACCAGCGTGCCAGCCCGTGCGGCCGCGAGT
>JBGPNN010000248.1:0-4860 GCA_041487495.1 bacterium | reverse complement strand
GATCGACGGGCACATGCGGCGCACCAAGGATCGACCGCTGCCCGCGGGGCGGGTGTCGCCGCGGGCGGCGATGGTGTTCGCCGTGGTGACGGCCGCCGCCGGCCTCGGACTGCTGGCGTGGCGCGTCAACCTGCTCACCGCCTCCCTCGCCGCGCTCACCTTGGTGAGCTACGTCTGGTTCTATACGTCGCTCAAGACCCGCAGCACCCTGAACACGCTCGTCGGGGCCGTTCCGGGCGCCTTGCCGGTGCTGGGCGGATGGACCGCCGCCGGTGGTGCGCTGACGGCGCCTGCGTTCGCTCTGTTTTGGACGCTGTTTCTGTGGCAGCTGCCGCACTTCCTGGCGCTCTCGTGGGTGTACCGCGAGGACTATCGCACGGCGGAGCTGCGCATGCTGTCGGTGGAAGATGCCGGCGGGCATCGGACGGCGCGAATGGCATTGCTTTATGCGGTGGCCCTGGTGCCGGTGAGCCTGCTCCCCACGCTGCTCGGGGTGACCGGCAGCCTCTATTTCTGGGGGGCGCTGGTACTCGGGATCTCGTATGCCGGGGCGAGCGCCCTCATGCTCTCGGACGTGAATCGCCGCGCCTGGGTCGTGTTCGTCGTCTCCATCATTTACTTGCCCATGCTGCTGACCCTCGCCGTCCTGGACAAGGTGCGTTCATGAGACCGTGGCCGATCCTCATTGCTGTCGTCGCGTGCGGGCCCGCTGGTCCCAGCCCCACCCCAGACGCGCCTCCGCGGCTCGAATCACAGGCGAGCGGGACCACTTCCTTGCTGCAGGCCGTGAGCGCGCCGACGGCTCGTGTGGTCTGGGTGAGCGGTCACGCCGCGGCCGTGCTGCGGACGATCGATGGCGGGGTGAAGTGGGAGCGGCTCTCGGTGCCGGGAGCCGCGGAGGACTCACTCGAGTTCCGGGATGTGCAAGCGCTCGACGCGCAGGTGGCGTATCTGCTCGCCGCCGGCCCCGGGGCCCGCTCGCGCATCTACAAGACCACCGACGGCGGCCAGACCTGGAAACGGCAATTCACCAACCAGGATTCGACCGCGTTCTACGACTGCTTCGCGTTCTGGGACGCCCGGCATGGGCTCGCCTTCAGCGACGCCGTCGCGGGGCGGCTCATGGTGCGAACCACCGATGACGGCGGAGCGACCTGGCCGCTCGTTCCAGCGGCATCGTTGCCGCCGGCTCAGCGTGGGGAAGGGGCGTTCGCGGCCAGTGGGACCTGCGTCGTGACCATGGGGAGTCGCCATGCCTGGATCGGAACCGGGGCGGCCGATTCAGCACGAGTACTGCACACCGCCGACGCGGGCCGCACGTGGAGCGTCGCGGTGACTCCAGTGGCCGGGGGTACCACTTCCGGATTCGCCGCGGTCGCGTTCCAGGACACGCTGCATGGTGCGGCGCTCGGCGGCAACGTCGCCGATGCAAAAAGTCGCACCGACAATGTCGCGATCACCGATGACGGTGGGCGCACCTGGCGCCTCTCCCGCTCCACATTCGCTGGAGCGGTATACGGCGCTGTCGCCGTGCCGGGGCGGCCGGGGTGGCTGGTGGCGGTGGGGCCTCGCGGACTCGACTACTCGAGGGATGGGGGTCGCAATTGGGTCAGTCTCGACACGCTGGCCTACTGGAGCGTGGGGTTCGGATCGAAGCAGTCCGGCTGGGCCGTCGGGCCCGGCGGCCGGATTACGCGGGTCGTGCTGTCCCGCTGACGAGGGCCTTCGCCTCGCCGATCAGGCGCTCGGCCGTGAGGCCGAATTCCTTATAGATCCGCTGATAGGGCGCCGACGCCCCGAAGTGGTCCAGACCAACGATCACGCCGCGCTCACCCACCCAGCGCCACCACGATTGGGGCGCGGCCGCCTCGATCGCGATGCGTCGCGTCACGGCCGGTGGCAACACCTGATCCCGATACGCGGCCGGCTGCGCGGCGAAATACTCCATACACGGCATGCTGACGACCCGGACGGCGATTCCCTCCCGCGTAAGCTGCTCATGCGCGGCGAGGGCGATTTCGACCTCTGAGCCGGTTGCCAGGAGGATCACCTGCGGAGCACCCTTCGGCGCATCGGCCAACACGTAACCGCCGCGAGGCAGCCCATCGGCCGTGGCGTATTTGTCCGGGTCGAGGACCGAAAGTTTCTGACGCGTCAACACGAGCGCCACCGGACCGCCCTTGTGGCGGATCGCCGCCCGCCAGGCTTCGGCGGTTTCGTTCGGATCGGCTGGACGAATCACGGTCATGTTCGGGATCGCCCGCAGCGCGGCGAGCTGCTCGACCGGCTGGTGGGTCGGCCCGTCTTCCCCGAGGCCGATCGAATCGTGCGTGAACACGTAGATCACCTTCAGGTGAGCCAGCGCCGCGAGCCGGATGGCGGGTCGCATGTAATCGGAGAAGATAAGGAAGGTTCCGCCGAAGCCCATCACACCGCCGTGATAGGCAAACCCGTTGAGGACCGCCCCCATCGCGTGCTCACGCACGCCGAAGTGAAAATTGCGCTCGCCCAGATGGCCCACCGCGAAGTCTCCCGATGTCTTGATCTGCGTCAGGTTCGATCCGGTGAGATCGGCCGATCCTCCGGTGAGCTCCGGCAGTTTCGGCGCGATGGCGTTCAGGACTTTCGCTGAGGCGGCGCGCGTGGCCTGCGCATCCTTGGGGCCGAACGCGGGAATGTCGGCGTCCCACCCGTTGGGCAGCTGCCCCGACAAGCGGCGCTGCAGCTCCGCCGCCAGCTCCGGGAAGGCCCGGCTATACGCGTCCCAGCGACGATTCCACTCGGTGTGCAGCGTGGCACCTCGGGGCTTGGCCCGTCGCCATTCGGCGACCGCCGCCTCCGGCACGTCGAACGGCTCCAGCGAAGGCCATCCCAGCGCCTGCTTGGTGAGCTGCACTTCTTCGGCACCGAGCGGGGCGCCATGGGCCTCGGCGGTGTCCTGTTTGTGAGGACTGCCGTAGGCGATGTGGGTGCGGACGATGATGAGCGAGGGCCGGTCCGAGACGGCGCGCGCGGCGCGAATGGCCACATCGATCGCCGCGGTATCGTTGCCGTCGGTGATGCGCTGGACGTGCCAGCCGTAGCTCTCGAACCGTTTGGCCGTGTCGTCGGTGAACGCGAGGTCGGTCGACCCGTCGATCGTGATGTGATTGTCGTCGTAGAACCCGATCAACTTCCCCAACTTCAGATGCCCGGCGAGCGAGGCGGCCTCGTGACTGATGCCTTCCATCAGGTCGCCGTCGGAGGCGATGAAGTACGTGTCGTGATCGATGATCGCGTGGTCGGGGCGGTTGAATTGGGCGGCGAGATGGGCCTCCGCGATCGCCATGCCAACCGAGTTCCCCACGCCCTGTCCCAGCGGTCCGGTGGTTGCTTCCACACCCGGCGTCACGCCGCGTTCCACGTGGCCGGGGGTGCGGCTCTCCCACTGCCGGAACTGCTTGATGTCGTCCAGCGTGAGGTCGAACCCGGTGAGATACAGGGCCGCATACATGAGCATGCAGGCGTGGCCGCACGACAACACAAAGCGATCCCGATCGAGCCACTCGGGGTCAGCAGGGTCGACCCGGAGATGTTTCTGCCACAACACCCAGGCAAGCGGGGCGAGCGCCATGGCCGTGCCGGGGTGCCCGGAGTCGGCCTTTTGCACGGCGTCCATCGCGAGGGTACGAACGGCATTGATGCAGAGCCGGTCCAGGTCCGCGCCGCGCGGAGGCGCCACGCTTTCCGGCACGGAGGGCGTGCTCAGAAGAGGCCCGACCTCGCTGCCTCCCACAGGTGATACAGCCGGTCGAATCCGTTGACCAGCAGATCCACCTGCTGCGGGCTGGGTGAGGCGCGGGCGGCGATCTTCAGCTCCTCACAGACTCTCGGCATCTCCGTGCGACCCTGTCCTCGACTTTCGGTCTCCACGAGGTCCAGGATCTCGAGAATGCGCTGGCGTACTCCGGCATCGTCCGGGACCTGCCACAAGTAGTCCGCGGACTGCTTGCCTTCCACGCAGAGTTTGCCCAGGGCATCGAGTTGCGGGGCGGGGCGCGATGGGCGGGGATCGCTCATACGTGGCACAAATGTAACCGGGATCGGGGTAGTAGGCGCTATCACGCGGGGCTCCGATTGCCCCGGCCCAACCCTCCGTCTAGCTTGCGAGGCCTATGCTCCACCTATTCGCCCTGGCGACCGCGTTGCAGCAACCGGTCGCGGTGCAACCCGAATCCGGCGAAGTGCACCTGCGCAACATCCGCCAGCTCACCTTCGGCGGCCAGAATGCGGAAGCGTATTTTTCCCGCTCCGGACATCAGCTGATTTTCCAGCGCACTCCCGGCGATACCGGGTGCGATCAACAGTACATCATGAACGTCGACGGGACGGGGCTGCACCGCGTCTCGAGTGGCCTGGGCCGCACCACGTGCGGCTACTTCTTCGCCGGGGACGCCCGCATCTTCTATGCGAGCACCGCCCACGCCGGCGCGGCCTGCCCGCCGCGCCCCGACTACTCCCGGGGTTACGTCTGGGCGCTGTACGACTACGACATCTAGACCTCGACGCCCGATGGTGGTGACCTCAAACGCCTGACCAGCACGCCGGGCTACGACGCCGAGGCGACCCTGTCTCCCGACGGACGGACCGTCGTGTTCACGTCGATGCGCGACGGGGATCTCGACATCTACACGATGTCGGTGGATGGGTCGCACGTCCGGCGCCTCACGACCACGATCGGATACGACGGCAGGCCGTTCTTCTCGCCGGATGGACGGCTGATCGTGTATCGCAGCTGGCACCCCGCTCCGGGGCCCGAAGCCGACGGGTACCGGGCGCTGCTGGCGCAGGGCCTGGTCCGACCCAGTCGTATGGAGATCT
>JBGPNN010000247.1:0-4870 GCA_041487495.1 bacterium | reverse complement strand
TATGCGGTCGGCATGACGCACGTCCGGTATCCGTATCGCTCACCGGAGCGGCACGTCGATGCGTCACACGAGCGTTTTGTCGTCGACCACAACCGCTGCATCATGTGCACGCGGTGCGTGCGCGTCTGCGACGAGGTCGAGGGCGCCCACACGTGGGACGTCGCGGGGCGCGGCCACGCATCGAGGGTCATCATCGACCTGAGCCAACCGTGGGGCACGTCTGACACCTGTACCTCGTGCGGCAAGTGTGTGCAGGTCTGCCCGACCGGCGCCTTGTTCGAGAAGGGTGTGTCCGCAGCCGAGATGGTCAAGCACCGCGAGTCCCTCACGTACATCACAACGGCACGGGAGAAGCACCGGTGGATCAAGTGACGCCTCCGGCTCTGCCGCGGCTGGCGACCGTCTGGCTGGGCGGCTGCTCGGGCTGCCACATGTCCTTCCTTGATCTGGATGAGCGCCTGATCGATCTCGCCGCGCGCGCCCGCCTCGTCTACAGTCCGCTCATCGACGTCAAGGAGTTCCCGGACAACGTCGATGTCACGCTGGTTGAGGGCGCCGTCGCCAACCAAGACCACCTGCGCCAGATCCGCGTGATCCGTGAACGGACGCGCATGCTGGTCTCCTTCGGCGACTGCGCCGTGACGGGCAACGTCACCGCGCTGCGCAACCCTCTGGGCGGCGCCGAATCCGTGCTGCAGCGAGCCTACGTCGAGCTGGCGACCTTGCACCCGCGCCTGCCAGCGGCCGAAGGCATCGTGCCGGCCCTACTCGACCGCGTCCTGCCCGTCCACCAGGTTGTGCCGGTGGACGTCTATCTCCCCGGCTGCCCGCCGTCGCCCGATCTGATCTACAGCGTGTTGATCGACCTGCTGGACGGGCGGACTCCCGACCTCACCGGCCGTCTGAAGTACGGATAGGCGGAGAGGAGACCCCCCATGGCCAGACGCATCGTCATCGATCCGGTCACGCGCATCGAGGGACACGCCAAGATCACGTTGCACCTTGACGACGCGGGCGCCGTGCGCGAGGCTCGGTTTCACGTCACCGAGTTTCGGGGCTTCGAAAAGTTCTGCGAGGGGCACCTGTTTCACGAAATGCCGGCAATCACCGCGCGCGTGTGCGGGATCTGCCCGGTCAGCCACTTGATGGCGTCGGCCAAAGCGGGCGACGCGCTGCTGGCGGTGGCCATTCCGCCCGCGGCCGAGCGGCTGCGCCGGTTGATGCACCTGGCGCAACTTGTCCAGTCGCACGCCCTCAGTTTTTTCCACATGTCATCGCCCGACCTGTTGTTGGGCTACGACGCGCCGCCCGAATCACGTAACATCCTCGGCGTCATCGAGCGCCACCCCGAGTTCGCGCGCTCGGGCATTCGGTTGCGCCAGTACGGACAGGAGATCATCGAGGCCCTTGGCGGGAAGCGCATCCATCCGGCGTGGGTCGTCCCCGGCGGGGTCAGCGCCCCGCTGAGTCCTGAGCAGCGCGAGCGCCTGCTGGCGGGATGGCCCGAGGCGTTGCAGACGGCACGTGCGACCCTCGACATGTTCAAACGCCTGCTGGATCAGCATCAGGAGGAAGCCCAGATCTTCGGCAACTTCCCGTCGCTCTTCGCAGGGCTGGTGGCGCCGGACGGCGGGCTGGAGCACTATGACGGTCGCCTGCGGATCGTCGACGCAGGCGGCAGGGTCGTCGCTGATGCCCTGGATGCCACGCGGTACTGGGAGTTCCTGGGTGAAGCCACCGAACCATGGTCGTATCTCAAGTTCCCCTACTACCGTCCGTTGGGGTATCCCGTAGGCTCATACCGGGTGGGGCCGCTGGCACGACTGAACGTCGCCACGCACTGTGGCACGCCGCTCGCCGACGCCGAACTGGCCGAATACCGGCAGCGCGCCGGCCGCGTGGTGCTCAGTTCCTTCTATTATCATTCCGCGCGACTGATCGAGATCGTCTTCGGCCTGGAACGCATCGGTCAGTTGCTCGACGACCCGGCGATTCTCGATCACGACGTGCGCGCGCACGCGGCGCGCAACCGTCATGAAGGCGTCGGCGTGGCCGAAGCGCCGCGCGGCACGCTCTACCACCACTACCAGGTCGATGACGATGGCCTGATCACCCGCGTAAATTTGCTGATTGCTACCGGCCAAAACAATCTTGCGATGAATCGCGCGGTGGAACAGGTGGCGCGGCACTACATCAACGGCGGGCCGGTCACCGAGGGCATCCTCAACCGCATCGAGGCCGCGATTCGCGCGTACGACCCGTGTCTGTCCTGCTCGACCCACGCGGTAGGGATGATGCCACTAGTGGTCGAGATCATCGACCCCTCGGGACGCCTGCTGCAGACGCTCCGCCGGAACGGAGCATGAGCGCGCTGGTCATCGGTATCGGCAATCCGCTCGCCGGCGACGACGGTGCCGGTCACGCCGCGGCAGGACGCTTGGCCAGACGGCCCGATGTCACAGTACGGGTCTGTCAGCAATTGGCACCTGAACTCGCCGTCGATATCGCGGCGGCGGAGTGTGTCATCTTCATCGACGCGGCCACGAGCGGCGCCGGGGTGGCTATCAGGCGGCTCGACCGCCCTGGTGAACCGCACGTGGCCGGCAGCCCCGTGACGCACGTGCTGAGTCCCGAGGCGCTGGTCGCCCTCGCCCGCGTCGTCTCCGGTCGCGCCCCGCGCGCCTACCTGATCACGATCCCAGGCCTCTGCTTTGAGATCGGGGCCGGTCTATCCGAATCGGTCCTTCGACTGATCCCCACGGCCGCAGATGCCGCCGTAAGGCTCCTGGACCCCCTCGCGCGCCCGACCTAGGCCCCAAATACAGCCTGCGTCCGATGGCCTGAGGGTAGCACCCGGCCTATGCTGGCCTTGGGAGGACGTCGATGAGCATGCGAGTCCGTGAGTTGATGACCAGCCCGGTCCACACCATCGGCCCCGAGGTGCCTGCGTGGGAGGCCGTCGGTTTGATGCGCAGCCATCGCATCCGCCGCCTGCCCGTCGTCGAAGGCGAGCAGTTGGTCGGTATCGTGACGTGGACCGATCTGGTTCGCGTCCGGCCACCGGTGATCGGCGGCCGGTGGGCCGTCCCGAACCTGACGGCCGGCGTACTCGTCAGGCACCTGATGACGCCCGAACCCGTCACGATCACCCCGGAGACGTTGATTGAGCAGGCCGCGGCGATCATGCGCCGCCGCAAAGTTGGCGGGCTGCCGGTGATCGAGGACGGCCAGCTGATCGGCATCGTCACGGAAAGCGATGTGTTCGAGGCATTCGTCGATATCTTCTCCGTCCGGCCGCATGAAGTTCGGCTCCATGTCCCCGTCCTGAGCCTCATTGTCGAGGTGCCCCGTCTGGTCACAGAACTGGCGCGGGCTGGCGTCCCGATCTTGTCGCTGCACACACTACGGGTCCACGGCACCGAAGCCGTCGACCTGGTGGTTCACGACCGTGATGAACACCGGGCGCGGGGTGTGATTCGCACGTTGACGCTGCAAATCGACGCCGGGCGCCCGCTGGAACACTCGGTAGAGGGGTGAGAGCCATGCGCATTCTGGTGCCGGTCGATCTCACCGAAGATTCCCCCGCCCTGGTTCGCTACGCGGCCGGGTTGTCGGCGCGCGTCGCCGGCGACCTGACGATCCTGCACGTCTACAGCGAGGAAGCGGCGTCCGCGGCGTTGCGCGAGTCGGGCCTCTTCCTCGATCTCTTTGTCGGCCGGCTGCGGTCGGAGTTGAACTTCCTGCAGGCGCAGGCCGGGGTCGCCGGGCAGAAGGCCCGCGTCGAGGTGCTCGGCGGCAACGCCGTCGAGGTCATCCTGATGCGAGCCGTGGAGATGAAGACCGACTTGATCGTCATGGGCACACATCGGCGCACCGGCCTGTCGCGTTTGCTCATGGGCAGTGTGGCCGAGGGTGTACTGCGCCGGGCACCCTGCCCGGTGATCCTGATCCCTGTCGGTATTCTCGCCGGCGGGCCGCGCGAGGCCGCGACCGCCGATACCCCGTGAGGAGGGAACGCAGATGGCCACGATGGCCCAACCCCCGAAGACGAAGAGGCGTACGATGCAGTTGTTTGCCAGAGACATCATGACGTCGCCGGCGATTACGGCCCCGCCCTATACACGGGTCAAGGATCTCGTCGCCTTGATGATCACACACCGCATCAGCGGGATCCCGATTGTCAGCACCGATCACGAGCTCGTCGGCATCGTGACCGAGGCCGATATCCTCTTCAAGGAAATCTTACCGAAGCCCCACGAACCGGCGCCCATCGCCCGACGGCTGCACCTGCCCGGTATTGCCGAGGCGGCCGAGCGCGCTCGCAAGGCCGAGGGCCTGCGCGCCGACGAGATTATGACCTCGCCGGTCATCACCGTGACCGAAGCGGCTGCTGTACACGAGATCGCCGGGCTGATGACCAAATACAAGGTGAACCGCATCCCGGTGCTGCGAGCCGGCAAGGTCGTGGGCATCGTCAGCCGCGCGGACGTGCTCAAGGCGTTT
Organism: bacterium; assembly: GCA_041487495.1. GTDB lineage: Bacteria > Sysuimicrobiota > Sysuimicrobiia > Sysuimicrobiales > Humicultoraceae > JBGPNN01. Next base: position 367 of record JBGPNN010000247.1, on the reverse strand, counting down.
ACCCGGAACGATGAGGACCTCGCCGAGGCGATCCGCGAAGGGATCCTGCACGACCTCTGGGTCGACATCTCCAAGCTCACCATCGCGGTTAAGGACGGCGTCGTCTACCTGGACGGTACGCTCGACCGCCGCTCGGAAAAGGAGCTGGTGGAGAAGTGGGCGTCGCTGGCCGACGGCGTGGTGGGTGTCGAGAGCCGGCTGACGTACCTGACCGACGATAGGGAGATCCGTCCGGAACTGCCGAGGAGATAACGACGTAGGCGCTAGCCAGGAACTAGCGCGGCTGATTAGGCGGGTCGCTTCCACCCCGGACTGTCGCCCCTACGGCGAGCCCGGCGCTGATCAGGACCAGATTCTTGATGATGTA
>JBGPNN010000246.1:0-4876 GCA_041487495.1 bacterium | reverse complement strand
GCTCGGGCCCTCGCCGAATACCGGGAAGCCGAGCGGCTCGACTCCGGGTTCGCGGCGGCGATCGGGAGGGCGGCCTATGCCTACGCGATCGCGCGCGCCAGTACTTATCGGCTGCCTGACGCACCGATCGAGAGCCTGGCGATCCGTGGGCTCCGCATCGCGGACCGCGCACTGCGCCGGGACTCGACCTCGTCCGACGCATGGATGGCGCGTGGGTTCCTGCTGGCCTTCGCCCACCCCCGTACCATGGCGAGTTCGTTAGAAGCGTTCCAGCGGTCCATCGCCCTCGACGCGAGGAACGCGGAGGCGCACCATCAGTACGGGGCAATTCTGATCTGGCTGGGGCGGGTCGAGGAAGCGAATCGGGAGCAGCGCCGGGCGCTCGCGCTCGATCCGGGGCGCGCAATCTCTTTCAGTGATCTCGGCGCGTGGACGCACGTTCGCGACACCGCACTCGCCCTGGCGCTGTTGGACAGCGCTGTGGCTCTCGACCCCGCCTCGGCGTTCTCGCGCCGCTGGCGGGCGTTGGCCCGCGTTCAGGGGGGCGACCTGCGCGGAGCCCAGGAGGACGCTGAGCTGGCCAACCAGCTGCAGCCCGGGGACATCGTGATGGAAAGCGTCCTCGCCACCGTCCTCGCCCGCGCGGGAGACAGCGCCCGAGCTCGGACGCTGTTGGCGCACTGGCCGGGGCGGACCGACCACTGGCTCATCATGGCGGCACTCGTGGCGGTGGGCGATACAGCGGCCGCCCTGGACCGGTTGGAGCGCACACCGCCCGTCCCCTACCTCTGGGCCGCGCTGCGTCGGCCGGAGTTCGACGGCCTGCACGGCAATCCGCGTTATGAACGAATCTTGGCGGCGCGGCGGCCGGCAGAGGCGGTGGGGCCGTGAGTGGTTCTGACCCACACTGCGGTTGATCCCCGAGACCCCGTCATGGCCGGAGGAGGCCCTCGCGTCCATCCTCCAACCGCCGAGGCGGATGCGTACGCCCCGTTCAACACCGGCTTCATCGTGTACCATGACGACGTGGGAGACTACGCGACCAACGAGCCGATCATGGATGGCACCGCGAACCTGGCGTATGTGCTTGCGGAGCGGTCTGCTACGTGAGGCGCCGGATCGACGCGCTACGACTGTGCGCCGTTTTCCACCTTGTCGTCTTCGCTCCCATCGCCGCGCAGCAGTCCGGCCGGTTTACTATCCACAGCGACACCACGGGTGCGCCGCCCGGCTGCAGCGCAGCGGCAGGAGTGAGAGCGATCACCTTGTTCTTCAACGCGTTCAGCAAGGCCGATTCCATCGGTCGCGCGCGCGCGGGGCGAACTGCTGCAATTCGGTCCCCTTTACGTTGCGCGTTCCGCCGACGACCTGGGAACTCGACCACGATTGGGCATTGGCAAAGGTGCCTACCTGTGTGGACAGGGGATCAGGGTTCTCAATCTGGCACCGCACTGACGTTGATCCGTGCCCACACTGAAAATGAAACAAACAGAACAACGGCCCCACATCGGGGCCGTTGCATTGAGAACCTGACGCGCTACCGATTGACGGTATTGTCGAGAAACGGCCGATTCGTGGCGGTGGTGGAGGTGATCGTGATGTCCCCTCTCGCGCCCACCGTGTAGATCCTTCCTCCCAAAAACGACACGCCGGTGCGGGAGATCTTGTTTGTCGTCGAGTCGGTGTAGCGCGCGAACAGGTTGTACACACCCGCGGGCAGGGCCGTGAACCCACTTGCTCCCTTGTAGGCCACCGCAACATTCAGGGTGTCTACTCTTGTTGTATCCCCCGTGGTGTACCGCGCATACAATGTCAGCGGGTTCGCATTGGCAATCGCGTTGACGAATCTCACGTACGTCGCCGAATAGTCGGTCGCCGGAGTTACAGGATCTTCCAGGACGAACGCATCCGAGGTCTTGGTCGTGGTATTGTAGAATCCGCTCATATAGAACGAATAGTACTTCCCGTCATCGAGCGTCGCGGTGACGGTGGCAATCGCCAGGTCCTTGTCCGTCGTCGCGGCGATCCGTCCGGTCAGTGTGTACGCGCCGGGCGTGATGGCCAGGTACACGCCGCCGTTGCCGGCACCGCCGTACGTCACACCGATCGTGGCTTCCTGCCCGCTCCCGGAGAGAATCGCCGTCATCTTCGTGGTGCCGGCGTAGAAATTCACGCCGGGGGCGTTCACCCCAAAGTTGAAGAATTTGACGCGCCCACCGGGAATCGTTTCGGCGGTGGGAAGCACCTGGACCGCATTTTTCTCACAGGCCGCCAGCGTGGCGGCACCGAGCAACGCGGCGAGAATCGGATATCTGGTCATAGCGCGCTCACGGCTCCGTGATCCAGAGTGACTTGGTGTGATAGTCCACCGCATCCCCGCCGATCGTCCGGAGGGCGTCAAGGTTCCAGACATACTCGGAGTTGTACCTCGGCCGGATGCGTTGCACGATCTTGCCGCCGTTGTCCCCGTACAGCGTCGTCGGTGGCGCGAACCCGCGGAATACCTCCACGCCGCCGACCGGATCGAGGTCGGTGTAGTGATAGCGGCGCATGTCCATCCACAATTCGTTGTGCCCCCAGGCCCACTGCGCGATGTACTTCTGCGACATGATGTGCGACAGCGTGATGGTGGCGGGCACGATGTTCGCATCGGCCAGGAACGCCGACTTCTCGCCCGCCGTGATCTGGGTCGGCGTCTGGCCGGCGTCCAGGTTGCGCGCGTTCACGAAGTCGATGTGGGACGAGACGCCGTTGATGTACGCGGTCCGGGCGAGTGCCGCATTCGGCAGCTTCAGGGCGGCCTCCGCCTTGGTGAACTGCAGCTGCGCATAGGTCATGAAGGGTATCCTCGACCGATCGGCGAACAGATATCGGGCGGGCAACCCCAACCCGCCGCTCCCCGTGTACCCAAAGAGATTCCTCGGCTGTTGTGCCGCGGTGAGCGCCCCGAAGCCCAGCACGTTGATATCGAGGCCGCGGTAGGTCGTATTCGCCGAGTCGAGTGCCAGCATGCGGCTCATCCTCGGGTCGACCACGCCGCCGAACTGTGTCCCGTTCATCAGGTTCACGGTGAACTGCGTCTGCCGGTATAGCGTGATGTTGTTGCGGCTGCGGCCCCAGAAGTTGTAATCCGCGAAGTCGGTGCTGGTGTTCGGATAGGTGAGCAGCGCGTCATCGACATTGCTCGCAAACGACAAATCCACTTCGGCGATCACCGCCGCAGGGTCGTAGCTCGCCTTGTTGGAATAATGATTCAGGTGTAAGGCCAGCATCCCGTGCGCCAGTTTCAACCACTTGGTGCGGTCCCCGTTGTAGATCCTGTCGCCCACGGCGAGGTACGTCCGGTCGACGGCGCCATCGGTCCGCTGCAGCAGCACGACTGCGCTGTCCAGCAGGCGCTTGACCTCTTGATAGGCATATTGTTGCGTGTCGTAGTCGAACCTGGTCCGCGTCTGGTCGATCGCTTGCTGCACGATGATCTCGCCGTGCAGATCGGTCAGCACCTGCCATCCCCACGCTTTCAGGATCAGGCCGACGCCGAGGAGATCCCAGCGCTGCTCGGCCTGCGCCTTGTTGTTCATGTCGATCAGGTTCTGGCCGAGCGTCCAGTAGACGTCGCGCCATTGCTGCGCGCCGTTGTCGCTGGCGGGGTCATAGCCCATGCGGCCCCAGGTTGAGGCCGGGCTGAGCGCCGTCGAGGTCGAGACCCACTCCTGGGCGTAGTGCCCGACGAAGCGGCCATCGAACTGGGGGGACGTAACCATCCAGTGCAGCATCGGCGGGAGGTAGAGATTCGCCGATACCGACTGCGGACCGTTCGGATTCGTGTTGACGTCGAGGAACTCCTGGCAACCGCCCGACAGGGCCAACACGCCGATCAGCAGAGCTGCGCGTCTCGTGTTCATGGTCAGAACCTCACGCTGACGCCGAAATTGATGCCGCGCGGCATCGGGAAATTGCCGAAATCGATCCCCACGGCTCCCGAACCGCCCACCGCAGCGGTATTGCCGTTCACGATCGGGTCCAGACCCGAGTAATTGGTGATGAGGAAGAGGTCTGTGCCCGTCAGGTACACGCTGGCGCTGCGGGCCCCGAGCAGCCGTCCCGGGAGCTCATAACGCAGCGTCAGGTCTCTGAGGCGCAGCCAGTTGATCTCCTTCTCGATGAACAGCTCTTCACTCATGTTCACGTAGTAGGCCGTCTGCACGCTGGGAATGATGACGATGTTGTTGACGGTCGGATTCGCGCTGTTCTCCCGGCCGTCGCGCAAAACGCCGTCGACGATCCGCGGTTGGTCCCGGTCCAGCGTCCGCATGCTGAGACCGCGCGCCGTGAGGTAATGCTCCGTTGCATTGAAGATGTCTCCCCCCTTGCGGATATCGAGGAGGAAATCCAGGGAGAGGCGTTTGTACCTAATGGTATTCGAGATGCCGATGGTGAAATCGGGCTGCCGGTCGTAGCCGGCGTCGATGAACGTGGTGGAGCGGATCGGCAGGCCCGTGGCCGGATCGATCAACAGAGCGCCCTGATTGTTCCGCAGGTAGAAGAGACCGGTGAGCGACATGGTGGACAGGCCAAGTTGGGTCCCGTTGCGCACGTTGCCGTAGAGCCAGGTATCTGAGACGTAGGATTCCGGGATGCCATTGGGTAGGCCCGTCACAATGCTTCCCGCGCTCGTCCAGTTCAGCGCCACATCCCATGAAAGGGCGGGCTTCAGGATCGGGGTGCCGCGGACGGTGAGCTCCAGACCCCGGCTTCTCGTCGAAGCGCCGTTCAAGTTGAAGAGGACGAACCCCGTCGCGTAGCTGCCGCGGATGTCGTTGACGATCTGGTCCTTGGTCGTCGCGCGATAGGCCGTGGCGTCGATCGCGAGGCG
>JBGPNN010000245.1:0-4880 GCA_041487495.1 bacterium | reverse complement strand
CGACCTGGTCGAGCGCTGCATGGGACCCTTCAAGCAGGCGTTGAGCGACGCGAAGATGACCGAGAAGGACCTCAACGAGGTCATCCTGGTCGGCGGCGCCACACGCATGCCGATGATCCAGGAACTAGTGCGGCGGCTGACCGGCAAGGAGCCCAACCGCGAGGTCCATCCCGACGAGGTCGTGGCCGTGGGCGCGGCGATCCAGGCCGGCGTCCTGTCGGGCGAGGTTCGCGAGGTCGTGCTGCTCGACGTCACGCCGCTGACTGTGGGCGTGGAGACACTGGGCAGTGTGATGACGCCGATGGTCCCGCGCAACACCACGATCCCGACGCGGAAGACCGAAACGTACACGACGGCGGGCGACGGCCAGACGCAGGTGGAGATCCATGTCCTACAGGGTGAGCGGCCCATGGCGCGTGACAACCGCACGCTGGGCCGGTTCATCCTGGACGGGATCCCGCCGGCCCCTCGCGGCGTGCCCCAGGTGGAGGTCACGTTCGACGTCGATGCCAACGGCATCCTCAACGTGACGGCCAAGGACAAGGCGACGAACCGCGAGCAGTCCATCAAGATCACCGGCACGTCGACGCTAGCGAAGGACGAGGTCGAGAAGATGGTCAAGGACGCCGAGAAGTTCGCGGCTGAGGACCAGACGAACCGCGACACCGCGGAAACGCGCAACCGTGGAGACTCTTTGGCCTACCAGGTCGAGAAGCTGGTCAAGGATCACGGTGAGAAGATCTCGGGGGACGAACGCGCGCAGGTAGACGCGGCGCTCAAGGAGTTGCGCGAGGCGCTTGGGGGTCAGGATCTCGAGCGCATCAAGCGCGCCACCGACGCGCTCCAGCAGGCGTCGTACAAGCTCAGCGAGGCGATGTACAAGGGGGCGTCGCAGACGCCGGCCGGGGCCCCGGCAGGCGCGGGCGCAGCGGGGTCCGGAGCCCCCGGGGCACAATCCTCGAAGCCCGGCGACGACGTGATCGACGCCGAGTTCAAACCGAGCAATTGAGCCACGATGACTGAGCATGAGCGGCCCGCCAACGGTGAACTCGGCCCTCCGGCCGCCGAGGCCGGCACGACCATGGAGAGCCTGCAGGGCGATGTCGCCCGGCTGAAACAGGAAGTCGAGCACAACTGGCAGCAGTTCCTGAGGGCGGCGGCCGATCTCGAGAACTATAGGAAGCAGGCCGCCCGCCAGCGGGAGGACGCGGTCGGCGCGACCCGCCGGTCCATGCTGATGATCATCCTGAGCGTGGTCGACACGCTGGAGCGCGCGATCGAGCATACCTCCGGCGCGTCCCCGGCAGGGGGTGGCGCGGCGGCCACCGCGATCGCGGACGGCATCCGTCTGGCGCACCGGCAGGTGCTGGATCGGCTGGCGACGGTGGGTGTGCGGCCCATGGAAACCGCCGGCCAGCCGTTCGACCCGCGAGTACACGAAGCCGTCGAGGCGATCCCGGCAACCGGCACTATGGCAGTCGGGACCGTCGCTGGAGAAGTCCAGTGTGGGTACCTCCTCGGCGAAGAGGTGCTGCGTCCGGCGCGTGTGCGCGTCGCGCAGTAACGTCTGACGGTTCGCGTCCCCCGGCAGCGGCGGAGATGACGATGGAGTTCAAGGACTACTACAAGACGCTGGGGGTCGACCGCGGCGCCGATCAGAAGGCGATCAACCAGGCGTTCCGCCGTCTTGCGCGCAAGTATCATCCGGACGTCAACAAAGGTAAGGGCGCCGAGGACCGCTTCAAGGAGATCAACGAGGCCCATCAGGCGCTCAACGATACACAGCAGCGCGCGCAGTACGACCAGATCTACGACGCGTACAAGAGCGGCGTGCCGCTGCAGGATCTCTTTGGCGGCGGCCAGCGCGCGTGGAGCGGGCCCGGCGGCGTGACGTTCAACGTCGGGGACGCCCGCGACTTGCAGGACTTGTTTGGCCAGGGCGGCGGGTTCAGCGATTTCTTCCAGCAGTTGTTTGGGTTTAGCCGGCGGGCCGGCGGGGCGACCCCTCCGCAGACCCACGGGTGGGCCGCGGACGACCGGGCGCACGCGTCGGCGCCCGAGGCGATCGTCGAGATTACGCTTGACGAGGCGTTCCACGGCGCCCAGCGACACATCGAGTTGCCGGGGAGCAAGCGTATCGATATCCAGATACCGCGCGGGGTGCGCTCGGGCCAGACGATCAGGCTGGCCGGCGCCGCGGGGAGCCGGGACGTCTATCTCGTCATCCAGATCCTGCCGCATCCGCTGTTCGAGCGCACCGACGACGATTTGACGATCGGCGTGCCAATCACGGTCACGGAGGCGGCTCTCGGTGCGCAGATCGAGGTGCCAACCCTGGACGGCAAAGTGACGATGACGATCCCGGCGGAAACGCAGCCCGGGCGCCGGTTTCGTCTCAAGGGGCAGGGCATGCCACATGCCCGCGGCGGCGGGCGCGGCGATCTCTACGTGCGAGTCAATGTGGTCACGCCCACCGGGTTGACGGCGCGCGAGCGCGAACTCTTTGAAGAACTGCGAAAACTACGGGTGGAGAATCCTCGGGCAGGACTGACGGCGTAGGAGCAGACCATCATGGCGATGCGATTCGACAAGTTCACCGAGAAGGCTCAGGAGGCGCTGCTGACGGCCCAGCAGGATGCCACGACCCGCGGGCACCAGGCGGTGGATCCCGAACATCTGTTGCTGGCGCTCGTCGAACAGAGCGAGGGGCTTGCGCCGCAGTTGCTGCTGAAGCTGAACGTCGACCCGCGCGTGCTGCGCACGCGGCTGGTCGCCGATCTAGAGCGCCGGCCCAAGGTCTCTGGTGGCTCGCCCGCGGGCGGCATCATGCTCTCGCCGCGCCTGGCGAGGGTGCTCGAGGCCGCGCAACGGGAAGCCGACCGGCTCAAGGACGACTATCTCAGCGCCGAGCATATGCTCCTCGGCATCGTTGATGACCGGGATGGGCACGCCGGCCGCCAGCTCGGTGATCTCGGTGTGACCCGGGACCGTCTCTACGAAGTCCTGGAGGACGTTCGCGGGCGACAGCGCGTGACCGACCCGCATCCAGAGAGCAAGTACCAGGTCCTCGAGCGCTACGGCCGCGACCTGACGCAACTCGCGGCGGGCGGCAAACTCGATCCGGTCATCGGGCGTGACGAAGAGATCCGCCGCGTCATCCAGGTGCTGAGCCGCCGTACCAAGAACAACCCGGTGCTCATCGGCGATCCCGGCGTCGGGAAAACCGCGATCGTCGAAGGCCTGGCGCAGCGCATTGTGCGCGGCGACGTCCCCGAAGGCCTGAAGAACCGTCGCGTGGTGGCCCTCGACATGGGGGCGCTGGTGGCCGGCACGAAGTTCCGCGGCGAGTTCGAGGACCGCCTCAAGGCCGTGCTGAAGGAGATCGCCGCCTCCCAAGGCCAGATCATCCTGTTTATCGACGAGCTGCACACGGTGGTTGGGGCGGGCGCGGCCGAAGGGGCCATCGACGCAGCCAATCTCTTGAAGCCGATGCTGGCACGCGGCGAACTGCACGCCATCGGCGCCACGACCCTCGACGAGTACCGCAAGCATATCGAGAAGGACGCGGCGTTGGAGCGCCGCTTCCAGCCGGTGTTCGTGGGCGAGCCATCGGTCGAGGACACCATCAGCATTCTGCGCGGCCTCAAGGAGCGCTACGAGGTCCATCACGGCGTCCGCATCACGGACTCGGCGGTCGTCGCAGCCGCCATGCTCTCGGATCGCTACATCAGCGGGCGGTTCTTGCCCGACAAGGCTATCGACCTGGTCGATGAAGCGGCCAGCCGGCTTCGCATGGAGATCGACAGCAAGCCGGCCGAGCTCGATGAGGTCGACCGCCGGATCATGCAGCTCGAGATCGAGCGCGAGGCCCTCCGGCGTGAAACCGACACGGCCAGCCGCGAGCGTCTCCAGCGTCTCGAAGAAGAGCTCGCCTCGATGCGGGAGTCGTCGCAGGCCATCCGCGCAAAGTGGGAGCAAGAGAAGCAGGCGATCACCGCCATTCGCGAGACCAAGCAGAAGATCGAAGAAGCCCGTCACCAGATTGAAGAGGCCGAACGACGCGCCGACCTGGAGGCCGCGGCCCGGCTGCGGTACGGCGTGGTGCCCGATCTCGAGCGACAGATGAAGGCGAATGAGGAGCGCCTGCGGACGATCCAGGCGAACGGCGGTCTGCTCAACGAGGAAGTGACCGCGGATGAGGTGGCCGAGGTGGTCGCGCGCTGGACCGGCGTGCCGGTGCAGCGTCTCCTCGAGGGCGAGATGGCCAAACTGCTAGAGTTGGAAGAGCGGCTGCACGAGCGTGTCATCGGTCAAGACGAGGCCGTCACCGCTGTCGCCGACGCGATCCGGCGGGCCCGCGCGGGCCTTAAGGATCCCCGGCGGCCCATCGGATCATTTCTCTTTCTGGGACCGACCGGCGTCGGCAAGACCGAACTGGCGCGGGCGCTGGCCGGGCAGCTCTTCGATGATGAAGACGCGATGGTGCGCCTCGACATGTCCGAGTACCAGGAACGGCACACCGTGAGCCGGCTGGTCGGCGCGCCCCCCGGTTACGTGGGATTCGATGAGGGCGGCCAGCTCACCGAGGCCGTGCGGCGCCGGTCCTACCGCGTCGTGCTCTTCGATGAAATCGAGAAGGCGCACCCCGATGTGTTCAACCTGCTCTTGCAGATCCTGGATGATGGCCGGCTCACGGACGGTCACGGCCGGACCGTGGATTTCAAGAACACTGTCATCATCATGACCAGCAACCTGGGCAGCCGGCACCTCCAGGGGCTGGAGAGCAAGGATCCCGCGGCCTTCGAGATGGCGCGCGTGCTGGTCCTCGGCGAGTTGCGCAAAGCGGTGCGACCCGAGTTCCTGAACCGGATCGACGAGAT
>JBGPNN010000244.1:0-4960 GCA_041487495.1 bacterium | reverse complement strand
GTGACTGGTGCGGGTACGGCGGGATCATCGACGGGTTCAAGGCGAAGTACGGTCTGAAGGTGAATGAGCTCAATCCGGACGCCGGCTCGGGCGACGAAGTCCAGGCCATCAAGGCCAACAAGGGCAACAAGGGCCCCCAGGCGCCGGACGTGATTGACGTCGGCTTGTCGTTCGGCCCGTCGGCGAAGAAGGACGGGTTGATCCAGCCGTACAAGGTGGCCACGTGGAGCACGATCCCGAACGACGCGAAGGACGCAGGGGGGTATTGGTACGGCGATTACTATGGCGTCCTGGCGTTTGAGATCAATGCCGACGTCGTCAAGGCCCCGCCTCGCGACTGGGCAGATCTGCTCAAGCCGGAGTACAAGAACCAGGTCGCCCTGGCAGGTGATCCTCGCTCATCGAATCAGGCGATTCAAGGGGTGTTCGCGGCTGGGCTGTCAGGCACGAAGGGGAAGGTGGAGGGGGCCGCGGAGGCTGGCCTGAAGTTCTTTGCCGAGCTGAACAAAGGCGGCAACTTTGTGCCGGTTATCGGCAAAGCGGCGTCACTCGCCCAGGGCGCCACGCCGATCATCATCCGCTGGGACTATAACGCGCTCGCCGATCGCGACACCCTGAAAGGCAATCCCAAGGTCGAGGTCGTCGTGCCGCAGAGCGGTGTCGTGGCTGGTGTGTACGTGCAGGCCATCAGCGCGTACGCGCCGCACCCGAACGCGGCAAAGCTGTGGATGGAGTACCTGTATTCCGACGCAGGGCAACTGGGCTTGCTCAAGGCGTACTGCCACCCGATTCGCTTCCAGAACATGGTGAAGAACAACAAGGTGCCGGCCGATATGATGGCAAAGCTCCCGAGTGCAGACGCCTACGCCAAGGCGCTCTTCCCGACGCTTGCGCAGCAGGGCAGCGCAAAGCTAGTCATCACGAAGCAGTGGGACACCGTCGTCGGCGCGAACGTGAAGTGACCCCCACCCTGCCGCCCCTCCCTCCCCCGGTGAATTCGGGGGAGGGTGCGGGGCGCAGAAGATCTTTGTGATTGCTCCCTCTCCCGCCGCGCCGGCATCGGTGAGTCGGGTCTCATGGGCGTGGGTGGGCGTCGTTCCCTTTTTCGTCTTTGCGCTCATGTTCTTGATTTTGCCCACCGGTCTCCTGGTCGTCGGCGGCTTGCAGGACGCCCAAGGCCATTTCACGCTGGGCAACATCCTGGACCTGTTTCAACCTACCATCCTGAGCGCGTATGTGATCAGTTTCAAGGTCAGTGCGGCGTCGGCGATGGGCGGCACACTCGTCGGCTTTTTCCTGGCCTATGTCGCGATCGGGGGCGGCCTGCCCGCTTGGGTGCGGCCGACGCTCATGACCTTCTCGGGCGTCACCTCGAACTTCGCGGGGGTCCCGCTCGCTTTTGCCTTCCTCGCCACGCTGGGACGAACAGGCCTTGCGACGGCGCTGCTCATCAAGTTCTTCGGATTCGACATCTACAGCGCGGGGTTCAACCTCCTGAGTTTCGCGGGCCTGACACTTACGTACATGTACTTTCAGATACCGCTCATGGTGCTGATCATGGCGCCGGCGATCGACGGGCTCAAGCGGGAATGGCGCGAAGCATCGGCCAATCTCGGCGCGAGCGCATGGGAGTACTGGCGCTACATCGCGCTCCCCATCCTGTGGCCGCCGCTGCTCGGCGCGGCACTGCTCCTGTTTGCGAATGCGTTCGGCGCCGTGGCCACGGCGTACGCGCTGACCGGCAGTTCCCTGAACATCGTCACGCTCGTTCTGTACGCGCAGATTCGCGGAGACGTGCTGCACAATGAGAACCTCGGCTACGCCCTGGCGTTGGGCATGATTGTCATCACGGGCGCCTCGAACGGAGCGTACATCTGGCTGCGTGGGCGCAGCGAGCGGTGGCTGCGATGAAAGGCCGCCTCGGATCGTGGCTCGTCATCCTGTTCGGCGCGCTGTATTTCTTCGTCCCTCTGGTGGGGACGTTCGAGTTCTCGCTCCGGTACCTCCGAGGCTCCTACAGCCTGGAAGCGTATCGGATCGTTCTGGCGGATCCGCAGTTCGTCGCGACGTTCACGTATTCGATCGTGTTGGCGCTCGCCGCCATCTTCGTGGGCGTCGTCCTGGTGGTGCCGACGGCGTACTGGATCCAGTTGCGCCTGCCCGGGCTGCGGCCGGTCGTGGAATTCATCACACTGCTGCCGCTGGTCGTCCCTGCCATCGTGCTCGTGTTCGGATACGTGCGGATCTACAACAGTGCCTCGGTATTGCCATTGACGGCCACTGAGCGGACCACCGACCTGCTGCTGATGTTCGGCTACGTGACGCTGGCCCTGCCGTACATGTACCGTTCAGTCGACACTGGGTTGCGCGCCATCGACGTCCGCACGCTCACGCAGGCCGCGCAGAGCCTGGGCGCCGGGTGGTCGACGATCCTGCTGCGCGTGATTCTCCCCAACGTGCGGGTCGCAGTGTTGAGCGGGGCGTTTCTGACCTTTGCCATCGTCATCGGCGAGTTCACGATCGCGAGCCTGCTGGATCGGCCCGCGTTCGGCCCCTATCTGCAGCTCATCGGCGCAAATCGCGCCTATGAGCCGGCGGCGCTGGCGGTCATCAGCTTTGGGCTCACGTGGGCATGCATGGGTCTCATTCAGGTCTTCGGGCGGGGCGCGGCCGGGCGGGTGACCGGGGTGAGATAAATGCCGTACCTGGAACTTCGCGGGCTCCAGAAGACGTTCGGCGATGTTGTGGCGCTGGAGCAGCTCGATCTGGCAATCGGTGCCGGTGAGTTCCTCACGCTGCTTGGTCCGAGCGGATGCGGCAAGACGACGGCGCTCCGGATTGTGGCCGGGTTTGAGCATCCAGACGCCGGGGCCGTGGTGCTCGAGGATCGCGACATCACGCGTCTCCCGGCGAGCCGGCGCAACATGGGGATGGTGTTCCAGGCTTACAGCCTGTTTCCTAACATGACCGCGGACGAGAACGTGAGGTTCGGGTTGCGGCTACGCAAGGTTCCGGCGGACGAGCAGGCCCGGCGCATCGAGCGCTTGTTCGAACTGATCGGCCTCTCCCGCGAGCGGAGGCGCTATCCGCACCAGTTGTCAGGCGGCCAGCAGCAGCGTGTCGCCCTGGCCCGGGCGCTCGCCATCGAGCCGCGGGTGCTGCTCCTGGACGAGCCGCTCTCGGCGCTCGATGCGCGCGTGCGCGTGCAGTTGCGCGAAGAGATCCGACGCATCCAGACGAACCTTGGCATCACGACCCTCTACGTAACCCACGATCAGGAGGAGGCGCTCTCGATCTCCGACCGAATCGCCGTCATGTCCGCCGGCCGGATCGAACAGCTCGCGACGGCGCCGGAGATCTACGGTTCACCGGCGACGCCGTTCGTGGCGGAGTTTGTCGGCACGATGAACCGGCTGACAGGAGAAGTTGTGGACGGCGGGGAGGGCGTGGTGAATTGTCGCGACGTGCAGCTTGCCGTGGCCGCCGCGCGTGGACAGCGGCGGGGGCAGCGGGTGCTGGTGCTGGTGCGGCCCGAGTCCGTCGAGGTGGCGGCGCTGCCCGACGGGGACGCGCCGACGGGGACACTGGTAGGTCGGGCGACGTCCCACTCGTTCCTGGGCGCCATTACGCGCATCAAGATCGCCACCGAGTCCGGCCACAATCTAGCGGCGGACGTCCAGAGCGCTCGCGCGGCGGCGTTTCCGATCGGCGTGCGGGTCGTGTGCCGGTTCTCGGCTGATAGTCCACGAATCCTGAAGCTTGAAGATCATGACGCTTGACGATGTCATCACCCGCATGGGATGGCAAGACCGTACCGATGTGGTTGTGGCGCCACTCGGCGGCGGTATCACCAACCTGAACTATCGGGTGCAGGCGGGCGACCGGTCGGTCGTCGTGCGTCTACCCGGCCGAGATAGCGAGCAACTCGGTATCGATCGGCGGTGCGAGTGGGCGTGCAACGTGGCCGCACACACGAGCGGCGTCGCACCGGAGGTCATCGCGTTTTTCGAGGACACCGGCATTCTCGTGACGCGATTCGTCGTTGGCCACGAGATCGCGCCGGACGAGATGCACCGGCCGCCGATGCTGCATCGTGTGGCCGATACGCTGCGCCGGTACCACGAGGGCCCCGACTTCCCCGGGACGTTTTCTCCATTCCAGACGGTGCGCGACTACCTGGCGTTCTCCGCGCCTCGCGGGGCGCCGTTCCCTGAGCGCTTCGCGTGGATGGTGGAGCAGGCGAACTGCATCGAATCGGCGATCGGTTCAACGGCAGCCCCCCGCCCGTGCCACAATGACCTGTTGCAGGCCAACTTTATCGATGACGGCCGCCGCCTGTGGATCATCGACTGGGAATACGCGGCGATGGGGGACGTCTTCTTCGATTTCGGCAACTTTGCGGTGCATCATCAGTTGACCGATGACGAAGAGGGGGTGCTGTTGGCAGCCTACTTTGGACACGTGACCCCGGGTGCGGTCGCCCGCCTTAAGCTGATGAAGATCATCTCTGACCTGCGGGAAGCCATGTGGGCGATGGTGCAGGTGACGATCTCTGCCATCGATTACGATTTCGTGGGATACGGGCGGAAGCATTTCGATCGGTATACCATGCAGCTGCAGGACCCTCGGGTGCCCGCCTGGAGGGCGGCGTTGAGATGACAAAGAAGGCTTCGTTCCATTCCGCGGTCATCGGGTGTGGTACCGCATCGTCGGTGGCCGGAGTGCGTCAACCGGACGTTCGAGTCTACCACACGATGAATTAGGCAGCCTGCCGTTGACGGCCATGAGTCAGGCCGCGTAGCGGCGCCACGGCGAGCACACCCACAATCGGACCCACCGCCATCGCGGTGAAGGCCCACCCCCACTGTGCGGCTGGAACGGCCTGCGCATGTTTCGTCAGGTCCAGAATGAGACCGAATGCCGCTGGCGCCAAAGCCGTCGCCGTCCACCCAGTGAGCAT
>JBGPNN010000243.1:0-4978 GCA_041487495.1 bacterium | reverse complement strand
GGCGCTTCCCCAGGATAGGAGCAGGTCGTCCCGACAATCACGAGCTTCTCCGACCTGCCGTATCGCCGGGCCTGCTCCACGATGTTCAAGCCCATGGCCATGTTCTCGTAGAAGAACTGGCCGGGATTCGCGCGGTTCGCCCCGATGCCGCCGACGGCCGCGGCCAGGTGGAAGACCACCTCCGGCCGGGCGTCGGTGAACACGCGGGCAGATGCGGCCGGATCGGTCAGGTCGTACTCGGCGCGCTGAGGAACGAATACCTCGGCGCCGGCGTCGCGCAGCCGGCCGGCGAGTACCGACCCAAGGAATCCTGCGCCCCCGGTCACGACCACCCGCCGGCCGCGCCAGCTAACCACGGCTGGGCCCTCGCGGTCCGGTGCGATGTCCGGCATCCCGTAGCGTCCGCTCGGCGCGGGCCAGTTCCATGTCGTGGTCGACCATTCGGCGCACCAGGTCATCGAAGGATACGCGGGGCCGCCACCCCAGGACCTGACGGGCCTTGGAAGCATCGCCTTGCAGTTGATCGATCTCCGCCGGCCGGAAGTACCGGGGATCGACGGCCACGTACTTCTCCCACTCGAGATTCAGCAGCCTGAATACCGCGTCGAGGAACTCCCGCACCGACCGCGACTCGCCGGTCGCGATGACGAAGTCGTCGGGTTCGTGGTGCTGGAGGATCAACCACATCGCTTCAACGTAGTCTCCGGCGAACCCCCAGTCACGCCGGGCGTCCAGATTCCCCAAATACAGTCGCGACTGGAGTCCCAGGCTGATGCGTGTGGCGGCTCGGGTGATCTTTCGCGTCACAAACGTTTCGCCCCGTCGCTCACTTTCGTGGTTGTGGAGAATCCCGTTCGCCGCGAACAACCCGTACGCCTCACGGTAGTTGACCGTCTGCCAGTGCGCAAATGCCTTCGCCACGCCGTAGGGGCTCCTGGGATGAAACGGCGTGAGCTCGCTCTGCGGCGGCGGCGCCGCCCCGAACATCTCCGACGATCCCGCCTGGTAGAATCGGACATCCCGCTCGGTGCGCGCCCGGTAGTCGCGCACAGCCTCTAGCAGCCGCAGCGTCCCCATTCCATCCACATCCGCCGTGTACTCCGGCTGATCGAACGAGACGCGCACATGGGACTGCGCACCCAGGTTGTATACCTGATCGGGATGAACGCGTTCCAGCAGCACCCGCAGTCCGCTGCTGTCGGTGAGATCGCCATAGTGGAGATGAAGACGCGTCTCAGGATCGTGGGGGTCGCGATAGAGGTGATCGATGCGATCCGTGTTGAACGTGGAGGCACGGCGGATGACGCCGTGCACCTCATACCCGCGGGCCAGCAGGAGCTCCGTCAGGTAGGAGCCGTCCTGTCCCGTGACGCCGGTGATCAGTGCCTTCGGCATGGTCGCAGCATCCTCATGATGGAATCACGCCTCGCGCGCGACTTCGGACGGGTCGAGCAGGCCCTGCTCGGCAAGCCCTCTGAAATACTCGACCGTGCGACGGATCCCATCCTCGATGGGAACGTGCGGCGTCCAGCCCAGCAGCCGGACCGCGCGGGAGATGTCCGGCCGCCGGACACGCGGATCGTCGACGGGTCTCGGCACAAAGCGCAGCGCGCTCCGGCTACCAGCGGCTGCCAAAATCACGCGGGCAATGTCGTGGACGCTGCGCTCGTCGGGGTTGCCAAGATTGATAGGATTGTGCGTCGAGTCCTCGGCTTCCCGACTCGTGTACAGGAACGACCGATCCATCCGCTGCTCGGGGGACCGGTCGGACGGCAGATCCACGACCGCCAGGAGCCCGGCAATCATATCATCAAGATAGCAAAAGCTGCGCGTCTGCGTCCCGTCGCCCTGGACTGTGAGCGGCTCACCACGGAGCGCTTGCACGATGAACGTCGAGATCACGCGACCGTCCTTCGGCCGCATACGGGGACCGAAGGTGTTGAAGATTCGGACAATGCGCGTATCGAGGCCGTGGTAGCGATGATAGGCCATCGTGATCGCCTCGGCAAACCGCTTCGCTTCATCGTACACGCCGCGCGGGCTAATCGGGTTCACGTTGCCCCAGTACGTCTCTTCTTGCGGATTGACCAACGGATCGCCATAGACCTCGGACGTACTCGCCAGCAAGAACCTCGCCCCTTTCGCCCGCGCAAGGCCCAGTGCATTGTGCGTGCCGTAGGCACCCACTCTCAAGGTATGGATGGGCAACTCGAGGTAGTCCTTTGGGCTCGCGGGAGATGCAAAGTGCAGCACAGCATCCAGTGAACCATCGACGGCAAGCGGTTCACACAGGTCGTGCCGGACAAACCGGAACTTGGGGTGCCCGAGCAGGTGGGCGATGTTCTCCTCGCGGCCGGTGAGGAGATTGTCCACACTGAAGACCTCGCACCCGCGCGCGATCAGCCGGTCGCAGAGATGGCTCCCCAGGAACCCCGCTCCACCCGTGACAAGGACGCGCGACAGCCCCGACATTCAAACCTCCCCTGGGACGCCCGTCGGCCTCACCAGGCGATGCGGCCAACGTCGGGATAGCGGGCGAGGGCGGACTCCAGCACCGCCTTGATGCGAGACAATCCCGCCTGCGTCTTTGCCTCGGCCCGCACGACCAGGGCCGGCTGCGTATTGCTGGCCCGCACCAACCCCCACCCCTCGTCAAACAGCACGCGCGCGCCGTCAATGTCGATCACATCGTACTCGCGTTTGAACTGCTCCACGAGCGCGGCTACGACGCTGAACTTGCGATTATCGGGGCAGGGCACGCGCACTTCAGGCGTTACGGCATACTGTGGCACGTCGGCCAACAAGGTCGACAGCGGCGCGTCAGTGTGTGAGAGGATACGAAGCAACCGGCCCGCCGCGTAGACCGCGTCGTCGAATCCGTAGTACTCGTCAGCAAAGAACATGTGGCCAGACATCTCGCCGGTGAAGACGGCTCCGATCTCCCGCATCTTGGCTTTGATCAGTGAGTGGCCGGTGCGATAGAAGAACGGCCGGCCGCCCAGGCGCTCTACAGCCTCGACCAGCGCCTGCGAGCACTTCACCTCGATGATCACCTCAGCGCCGGGATGCTTCGGCAGGATCTCCCGCCAGTAGAGGATCATCAGCACGTCGCCCCACACGATCGCGCCGCGATCGTCCACGACCCCGATGCGGTCGCCATCACCATCAAGCCCAATCCCCAGGTCGCAGCGTTCACGGCGCACAAGGTCGATCAGATCGGTCAGGTTGTGCGGGTCGACCGGATCCGGATGATGATGGGGGAACCGTGGATCTGATTCGCAATACAGCGGCACCACGTCCACGCCCCACGCGGTCAACACCTGCGGCGCCACCAGGCTGGCCGTACCGTTGCCGCAGTCGAGGGCGACGCGCAGCCGCCGCGGGCCCAGATGAATCTTGTCGCGCAGCATCTTGACATACGCCCCTGTGACATCGCACGTCTCGACGCCGCCCTGGCCTTCCAGAAACGGTCCGGTCTCCGCCCGCCGCCGGATGACCTGGATCTGCTCGCCGTACAGGGTGCCAAAGCCACCGGCCAGCTTGAAGCCGTTGAACTCTGGAGGATTGTGACTGGCGGTCACCATCACGCCGCCATCGATCCCCAAGTGCACTCGCGCGAAGTAGAACGTCGGCGTGATCACGGTTCCGATGTCGACGACGTGGCAGCCCGAACCAGCAAGCCCCTGAGCGACAGCCGCGGACATCGCAGGCGAGTGCTCGCGATTGTCGCGTCCGAGCACGACCCCCCCGCCGGTCAACGTAGCGGCGTAGGCGCGGGCGATCTGCACGGCGACTTCGGGCGTGAGGTCGCTGCCGACCACGCCGCGGATATCGTACTCCCGGAAGATATCCGGCGAGATCGTCATCGTTCGGGCAGCGCGGGCGGGGGCGGCGCCGGACGTGGCACGAAGGGCGTCAGGCGCGGCGGCAGATCCATCAGCCCGATCTCGAACGAGAGCTGGGCCCGCGCCTGACGGTAGCGCACGATGAAGTCAATGCAATCACAGATGACGCGCACCGTGTAGTCCAGATCCTCGAAGGACACCAGGCGCGTATTGTACACGGCCTCCACGCCCAGTTCCAGACGGCGCGACACGATGGCGAACAGCCCTCCGGTGATCTTTGTTTCGGGGACGGCGCGGTTGTACGCGCCGCCCAGCGACCATCGGTACCGGAACGGCACGGCACGGCTCACGACCAGGCTGAGGGTGTCCGCCGGATCGATCACGTCGATGAGCAGCGGCGTGGCACCCTGGATGATCACGCGCGAGTAGCCGACGGCCACGGTCGTGAATTGATCCAGGACATACGCGAGGGACGCGCCGTAGTTCAAGTTGGTCCGCACCGCACCGGTCGTGTAGCCGGAGACTTGGAAACCAACTGTCACCGAGTAGGACAGCCTGGGCGTGATGGGGCGGCTCGTCCCAACCACGACATTGCCGTCGAACTTCGCGGTTTGTGTCCCGCTGATCTGCTCAGCGTACCAGCCCGCAAGCGCGGACGCCGTCAAAGTGAACGGCGTCGCTCCGATGGGGGTCGGGGCGGTCTTCACGGCGATCTCCGCGACATCGTATCGCAGAAGTTCAGACGTCTTCGGATTGATCGTCCGAACGTCACTTGTCTGCGTGCGGCCCAACCGCAGCGACACGTCGAATGCCTTCTGACTTGTGGTGAGGGAAAGCAGCGGCATGGGGCCTGTCTTGGCTCCGACTTTGATGGTGAAGCGACCGGCGCCCCCCTCAAACCGGATCGGAAGCCTGTACTCAGCCCAGAGCCCGTCAGCCTGGGTCACGCCCACGGTCGGAATCCGGGTCCCTTCCTCACCCGGACGCAGCGAGATCACGTACTCCCGCAGGGTGATGACCTTCCGCGCCCCAAGATAGAGGGTCGCGTCACGCGCAACGACCTCTTCGCCCACCCTGATCTCGATGCGCTTGGCCTCAATGCGGTACAGGGGTTGGGCCGGATCGCACGAGGT
>JBGPNN010000242.1:0-5049 GCA_041487495.1 bacterium | reverse complement strand
CCTCGGCGTCATCTCCGACACACACGGACTGCTGCGCCCGGAGGTCTTCGATGCCTTCCGGGAGGTCGATCACATCCTGCACGGCGGAGACGTGGGGAAGTGGGACGTGATCGTCGACCTGCAAGCGTTGGCGCGCGTAACGGCCGTGTACGGCAACACCGACGACTTCGAGATCCGGGCGAAACTCCCGCAGGTGGCCGAGATCGAGCTGGACGGTTTTCGCATCGTCGTGACGCACGGGGATCAGCTGGGCAGTCCCACTCCTGCGAAGTTGCACGACGCGTTTCCGGACGCCGAGATCATCGTGTATGGCCACACGCACAAGCCGCTGCTCGAGCTGGTGGATAAGACCGTGACGGTGCTGAATCCCGGCGGGGCAGGGGCGCCGCGATTTGGGCTCCTGCCCAGCGTTGGGATACTGGAGTTAGAGCCCGGGATACCGCCGAGGGGGCGGATTGTGGGGTTGAAAGGGATCTAGAGTTGGAGCGGCTGCGCGCGCGGCGCGTACGCGACGACCGCGGGACAGGGCTGGAGCAACGTGGGGCCTGGGGCGGAGCAGAGACTCGAGTTCTGAGCGAAGAAGTTGAGCAGCTGAGTCGCCGCCGCCCCGGCCGGGAAGGATGTCGCGGCACACGCCGTCGAGCCTGAGACGGCGAAGTTCGCGAAGTCCACCCGGTCGATCGGTCCTGCGGGCTGTTGGCTGCTGAACGTCACGCTGCCGGTGAGGCGAATGATCGGCGAGGTCCGGTGGCTGCGTCCGCGCCACAGCTGAGGAGGCCCGGGTGATACAGGCGATGGCGGCGAGGCGTAGGCTCATGGGCGTCCATTCTATCGTGAAATGGGCAGTTGTGCTACCGTCCTTGCGATGAATAGCGCGTGGCTCCTGGCTCTTCCGCTCCTCGCCGCCTTCGGCGCGTGCGGGGAGCGTCGCGACGTTGCCGCTCCCAGCCACGCCTCATGGCGGGTGATCGATACGATCCTGGTCGAACCCGACGAGTGCTGTTATTCCCTGACGGCTCACCGTGTGGCCGTGGCGCGAGGCAGCGCCTGGGACACGCTCTCGGTCCTCGTCGCGGAAGTGTTCCCGCTCGCGAGCGGCGCGCTCCTCCTTCCCGTCGTATCCCCCGATCAGAACATCACTCTGCAACTGTATGACCCGGCCCGCGCCGCGCTGACGGCCGTACCGCTGCCTCCGGGCTACCGGTCCTATGGCAGCTATCCTGTCTTTCACGTCGACCGGGAACTCCTCGCCTACGTGACAGAAGCAGAGTCTCAAGCCAGCCGAATCGTGGTGCGCCGCTGGCCGGCCTGGGACTCCGTCACCGTGAGCCCTCTGATCAATCGCTGCGAAGACACGTTGCTCCCGGTGGAATGGACATCTGACGGGCGGTTCGTTCGCTGGTATCCCCCGCCGTGCACGGCCGGACTCCCGAGCGTCGACTCGATACCGGTTCCGTGACGGCTGCCGGGCAGGAGCCCCTTCGGGTTACACTGCTGCGGAACGGGCTCATCGGGCTGGTCGTGGGGCTCGTGGTCGCACGCGTCCAAAGGCAGCCCGCATCCTGGGCTGCATGGACAGCGTTCGCACTGTGGTTTTCCTTCGGCGGCCACTGGGTGGAGCTCTTCTTTCTCAATTGGGTCCGTCCGCGCCTCAACTCGGCGCGCGGGGCGCAAATCGCCGGACGCATGGTCATTTGGCTCGTGGGTGGGACCGTGTTGATGGTCGGTGCCCGAATCACGGTATTGTTCTTCAGCCCGTCGATGCGCTTGCCCCCTTCGTGGCTCGGGGGCCCCGTCTTGGTCTGCGTCGAGCTCCTGGCTCACGCGCTGCTCCAACTCCGCGGGCGGCCGAACTTTTACAACGGCCTTCGGTGAGAATGACTCGTTACGCCAAGATCGTGGCCGCTCTACTCCTACTGGCCGCGCTTGCGCTGCCGCAATCGACCTGCGCGGGCTACCGTGGCCCCGACGGAAAGTTTGTCACACGCGTTCCTGCCAATGCGCCGCCCGATAGCTACCGGCCCGCCGTGGAGCGGTCCTATGCGTACGATGAATTCCGGCTTGGGCAGCCGGACACCTGGCCCAACGTCCTCGTGTTCCTCTGGCCCCTGCCGGTCTTGGCAATCACCGCCCGCCGTCCCTCAGGCCGTCTGGCGTTTGCGGTCTGGGTGGCCGAGCCCCTGCTGGCGATGGGCGCTGCCTACGTCATCTGGATATCGGCCTCGGTCCTCGCCACGCCCGCGGTCGGCGCGTATCTGGGGCTCTCGGCGACGGCGCTCTACCTCCTGGCTTGGCTCGCGGAGCTTCGGGGCAGGGTTAGGGCGCGCCGCTTACGCGCCGCCCACGTAGATTAGGGGGCAGCAGGATTCCCAGGGAGGCGTATGACGAACCTCAAGGCACCACTCCGACGCTCACGTTCGGACCGCATGATCGCAGGCGTCGTCGCGGGACTCTCCAGTTACTTTGGCATCGATCCTACACTCGGCCGCGTTCTGTACGTCGTCGGCTCCGTCGTCTCAGCCGCGTTTCCCGGCATCCTCGTCTATGTCATACTCTGGGCCGTCGTTCCCGAGGGCGACTAAGAACGTCGTTGAGTCTAGGCCCGCATGACCCTTCCAACTGACGTCGCCACATCGCCTACCAGCCAACGCATTCAGGCGCTGGATGTACTGCGCGGCGTGGCCGTCGCCGGCATTCTCCTCGCCAACGTGCTGGTGTTCTTCGGCTTCTTCGTCTTGCCGGAGGCGCATGCCGCCGATGCCGTCCCGTTGTTCCTCGAGAAAGTCTTTGTCGACGGCAAGTTCTACTCCGTGTTCTCACTGCTCTTCGGCATCGGCTTCGGGTTGCAGCTGGCGCGCGGCGGCGACGCGGCGTTGCCGCGATTCAAACGCCGGCTGCGCATCCTGCTGGCGATCGGTGCCATTCACGCCGTTCTCATCTGGGCCGGCGACATCCTGATGCTGTACGCGCTGCTCGGGTTCACGCTGCCGTGGTTCGCCCGAAAAACAAACCGCGAGCTGCTGCGCTGGGCCGTGATCCTGCTCGCCGTGCCGAGCGCCCTGTATGTCGTCGTGCTCGCCGCTTGGGCGCTGCTCGCGTCCGACGCGTCGCCAACACCAGGCGACGCCGGCGTCCCGGCGAAAGTCTTGGCCATCTTCGAAGCGATGGGGCGGGGCGGCCTGAAGGACGCCTTCGTCGGAAACCTGGTCTTCCTCGCCGCGCGCTGGGGTGACCTGTTCGCGACGGTCCGTTTCCCCAAAGTGCTTGGCATGTTCCTGCTGGGACTCTGGGCGGTGCGCACCGGTCTTGCGCAGGCGCCCGCCAATCACCGCGCCACGCTCGTGCGCTGGAGCCTCCTCGGCTGGGGGATCGGCCTGCCGGCGAATGTCATCGCGGCGCTGGCGCTGCTGCGCTGGCCCTACCTGCCGCCTTCCGGCGGCGGCCTGCTCGGCGTGGTGATGCAGGCCGTCGGCGTGCCCATGCTGGCCCTGGGCTACGCGGCCACGGTGGGATTGCTGGTCGTGGATGGCCGGCGTCTCATCACGGTGTTCGCACCGCTCGGCCGGATGGCACTGACCAACTACGTGATGCATTCGCTGATCTGCGTCACGCTTTCGTATGGGTTCGGGCTGGGGCTGTGGTGGCGCATCAGCGCCTCGACCGCGATGGCGATCGCCGTCGCGATCATCGTGGTGCAGATCCCGCTCAGCGCGTGGTGGCTCTCGCGCTTCCGGTTCGGGCCCGTGGAATGGATCTGGCGCCGCCTCACCTACGCCCGGCCGCTCGCGTTGCGTGCGTAGATTGAGAGGTGGAGATCGTCGACCTCGCCACTCAACCCGACCACATCCGCGACCAAGCGGCCACCCTGCTCGTCGAGGGGTTCGACGGCCCGCACGGATGGTCGACCCTCGCCGCTGCGCAGGACGAGGTGGCGTACGTGATCCGGGAGGGCTTCGCCTGCGCGATGTGTGAGGGTGACGTCCTGCTCGGGTGGGTGGGCGGCCTTCCTGAATACAACGGGCGCGTGTGCGAGCTGCATCCGCTCGTCGTGCGCCGCGACGGCCGGCGCCGGGGCATCGGACGGGCGCTCGCTCAGGCGTTCGAAGCGGAGGCGCGCCGCCGCGGCGCCATCACCGCTACACTCGGAACCGATGACGATTCGGGGATGACCTCGCTGGCAGGTGTTGACCTCTACCCGGACGTTCCGCGGTACATCGCCTCGCTGCGCGACCTCGGCCGCAACCACCCGTTCCTCTTCTATCAGAAGCTCGGGTTTGTCGTCACCGGCGTCATGCCGGACGCCAACGGGCCGGGACGACCCGACATCTACATGTCCAAGCGCCTCTAGGCGATCAGCCCGTACCTCGCCGCGTAACGGACCAAATCGGCATTCGTGGCGACCGCCATCTTCTCGAGGATGCGCGTCCGGTAGGTGCTCACCGTCTTCGCCGAGATGGCCAGCTCGGTGGCGATCTGCGCGACGGTGAGGCCGCTGCCCAGGCGGCGCATGACTTCGAACTCGCGATCGGACAGCAGCTCGTGGGGGGCGCGCTGCCCGGCGACATCGAGTTGCGTGGCCAGCTGCTCCGCGAGCGTCGGACTGACGTACTTGCCGCCGCGATACACCCGGCGGATGGCTTCCAGCAGCTGATCCGGCGAATGGTCTTTGGTGAGATAGCCCGAGGCGCCAGCCCGGAGGGCCCGTAGCGCCCACTGATCCTCGGGGTGAACGCTCAAGGCCAGCACCCGGATCGTCGGGTGGCGTTCGCGCAGCTCCCGCAGGGTCTCGAGAAAGGGGCCGCCCGGCATCGACACGTCGAGCAGCACGAGATCGGTGGCGGTGGACTGGAGTGCGCCCAGCAGGGTCGTGGCGTCGCCCGCCTCACCCGAGATCACCATCCCCGCGTCCGCCTCCACGATGCGGCGCAGCCCCTGCCGGACGATCGGATGGTCGTCCGCGATGAAGATGCGAATCTTCGCCGTCGGCCGGCTCACGACGCGGCCACCGGTATCGTGACGGTGATCGCGGTGCCTTCGCCCGGCTTGCCT
>JBGPNN010000241.1:0-5075 GCA_041487495.1 bacterium | reverse complement strand
GCGCGAAGTCCGAGTGCGTGAGCACCGCGCCCGCGGCCTCGAACCGCTGCGCCCGCGGCGCTCGAATGGGAAACGATTCGACCTTGACGATTTTCATAGGGAAGGATGCATACGAAGCGTCGTGGTGTTCGCTGCTCTGGAAGGGTTTCCTCCTGCCGATGATGCACCCTTCCGGAGTGACAGTCAGATGGGAGCGTGATCGTCGTGGCCTACGATCTGCTGCTCAAAGATGGAACCCTTGTCGATGCCGCGCAAGGAATCCACGCGGTCCGGGACGTCGCCTTTTCCGGCGACAGGGTTGCGGCAGTCGGGCGCGATCTGCCGTCGGCTGAGGCCACCGAGACCGTCGACTGCGCCGGGCACATCGTCGCGCCCGGGATGATCGACCTGCACGTGCACGTCTTCGCCGGCGTCAGCCATTTTGGTATCGAGCCCGACCCGCATTGCATCGCCCATGGGGTGACCACGGCCGTCGACGCTGGCTCCGCAGGGGCGGATACGTTTCCGGGGTTCCGGAAATACGTCATCGAGGTCAGCGCGACCCGGCTGTTCGCGCACTTGAACATCTCATCTCAGGGGATGATCAGCCGCGAGGTCGGTGAGCTCGACGACGTCAAGTGGGCGAGCGTCTCCAAGGCCATCGACATGGTCGAGCGGCACCGCGATGTGATCCTTGGCGTGAAGGTACGCTTGACCCGCGACGCTATCGTCGGAGAGGCCGCGGGCATCCGTCCACTGCACCTGGCGCGCGAGGCGGCCGACGCGGTGGGGCTGCCGATCATGGTGCATCCTCAGGAAGCCTGGTGCGACTCGCTCGACGATATCCTGGCGGTGATGCGGGCGCGCGACATCCTGACGCATTGCTATCACGGGCTGTCGCACGGGATCTTGAACCCCGACGGCACGATCCGCCGCTCGGTGCGCGAGGCGATGGAGCGGGGCGTCATCTTTGACGTCGGGCACGGCGCCGGGAGCTTCAAGTGGGACGTGGCCGAGCAGGCCCTGCGGCAAGGCGTCCAACCGCAGACCATCTCCAGCGATCTGCATGTCTACAACGTGAACGGGCCTGTCTATGACCTGGCCACGACCGTGAGCAAATTTCTCCACCTGGGGCTGACGCTTGATGAAGCCCTCCGCAAGGTGACGGCGACGCCCGCGCAGGTCATCGGGATGTCAGAGATCGGCACGCTGCGGCCGGGGGCCTGGGGGGACGCGGTGGTCTTCGACCTGCGGGACGGACGCTTCGAGTTCGGGGACAGCCACGGCCAGACGCGGGTCGGCCGGCAGCGGCTGGTGCCACTCACGGTTGTCCGGGCGGGAAAGGTGTATCGTCGTGCAGCGGATCACGCGCGATAAGCTCACCGGTGTCTTCGATCGGCGCATCCCACCGGTCGCGACGGTGCGGCCCGGCGAGCAGTTCGTGGTCGAGACCGAGGACTCACGCGGCGGCCTGACGCGTACGCCGGAGACCACCACGCCCGAATACCTGCTCGCGCTGCGCCGGCGCGGGTACGTCGGCAATCCCGTGACCGGCCCGATCTACGTTGAGGGCGCGCGGTCGGGCGATACGCTCGCCGTGCACATTCATGCGATGGAGTGCGACACAGTAGGCTATCAGGGCTACTGGCCGTGGCTCTTTCACCTGGAGGACTTCTTCGACAAGCCCAGCACCGTGCTGCGCGAGATCCGCGACGGCAAGGTTATCGTGAACGATGAGATCCAGATCCCCGTGCGACCGATGATTGGGACGATCGGCGTGGCGCCGGCGGTCGAAGCGATCATCTCTGGCGGCATGGGCCGTCACTGCGGAAACATCGACACCGAAGAGGTCTGCCCGGGCAGCACCCTCTATCTCCCCGTGTACGTCGAGGGCGCCTTGTTAGCCCTCGGCGACTGTCATGCGATTCAGAGCGACGCGGAGATGAACGAGGTCGAGATGCGCAGCGTCGTCACCCTGTCGTGTGACGTGATCGCCGGCCGCAGCCCAGTGATGACCTGGCCGCGCATCGAGACGCCTGAGCTGCTGGTGACGGTTGCCGTCGCCAGCCCGCTGGAAGAGGCGCTGCGCCTGGCGCTGAGGGACATGATCCTGTGGATGGAAGAGTTGACCGGCATGAGCAAGCACGATGCCTACCTGCTGGTGGGCATCGCGGGCCACGCCCGGCCCGGCCAAGTGCAGGTGCCGCTCTATTCGATGCGCTGCCTGATGCCGAAGGTTCATCTGCCCGGAAGGGCGAAACGCACCATCGATCGACGAGGAGAAGGAGGAGGACTATGAGTCGTTTGAATCCCGAGCAGAAATTGATCGATGATGTCCTCTTTGGGCGGTTGTCGCGCCGGGCGCTGCTCAAGCGAGCCGCGGCCCTCGGGCTGAGTCTCTCGGCGCTCGAACGGCTCCTGGATCCACTCGGAGTGTCGGTCGAAGCGGCCCCGGCGCCCGCGGCCACGCCCGCCGGCCGACCCAGACCTGGCGGCGCGACCGTGTGGGCCGCCGAGAGCGATCCGATCTCGCTCAATCCGATCACGAACTCGGCGTTCCAATCGACGCAGGGGTTCGAGCACAGCTACGAGAGCCTGACGGGCTACGACTCGAAGATGCGCATCATCCCGGCGCTGGCCGAGCGCTGGGAGACGCCAGATGACAACACCTACATCTTCCACCTGCGCCGGGGTGTGAAATTCCACGATGGCGCCGACGTGACGGCCGAGGACGTGAAGTACACGTTCGACATCGTCCTCGACCCGAAGGGGCCGGCGATCTGGCGGTCCAACTTCGATCAGGTCGACCGTGTTGATGTTGTCGATCGCAATACCGTGCGCTTTCACACGATGACGCCGTTCCCGCCGCTGCTGGGTGCCTTTGCGATCCTCCGCAGCTCGGCCATCCTCAAGCGCGGGGCGTACGAAGGTAATACGACGACCCAGATTATCGGCACCGGGCCGTACCGTCTCGTCGAATTCGTCCCCAAGAGCCATTTTGAACTGGCGAAGAACCCGGACTATTGGGGGAAGCCGCTGCCGTATATCGATCGCGTTACGTTCAAGGTGCTGGAGGAGGAAGACGCACGGGTGGCCGCGCTGCGCTCCCGATCACTCGACTACGCGTTCCTCACGCCGATTGGGGAGCAGCGCCTGCGCAACCAGCGAACCATCGAGATCACGAAGACGCCGCGCATCTTCCTGTACGTGTTCGTGTTCAACCTGCTCCGCAAACCGTGGAGCGATATCCGCGTGCGCCAGGCGATCAGCCTCGCGACAGACCGGCAGCAGATGATCGACAAGGCGCTGTCGGGCTCGGGCTCGTTCTCGGGTCCCATCGCCACCGGGTTCGGCAACTGGTACATCTCAGTCGAGGAGCTCAAGCGACGCTGGTACCGCCCGGACCTGGACAAGGCGAAGCGTCTGCTGAAGGAAGCCGGCGTGCCCGACGGCCAGGAGATGGACCTGCTCGTGACCTCATTCGGCGGCTCGGGATTCTACCCCGCGGCGGCCGTGGTCTTCAAGGATCAGCTGGCCAAGATTGGCATCAACGTGAAGATTCGCCAGGTCGAGGTCGGCGTCTTCGTCCGCGAGGCGAGCCCCCAGGGCAACTTCAACTACGACGTGCAGATCAACGCGTTCACACCGCGCCATGATCCGGATGGGTTCCTGTGGGCCCGGTTCTATTCCAAGAATCCGTTTGCGGCCGGGTACAATAACCCGAAGATGGATGACCTGCTGCTGCAGGCGCGCACGATCATCGACCCCGTCCGTCGCAAGTTCCTCTACGACGAGGCCCAACGCCGGCTGCTGGACGAAGCGCCGATGTTGTGGATCGGCGTCGACAATATCATCGAGGGCCTGCAGAACTACGTGAAGGGCTACTCGCAGAGCCCGTTTACGCGGCGGGACTGGGGGTTGAAGAACGCCTGGCTCGAGAAATAATGGGTCTGCGCCGGGTAGAACCAGAAGATCTCCAGGCGATCCGGCTCGTCTCGGACGTCCAGTTTTCACCTGACGGGAACCGGATCGTCTTTACGCAGACCGAGATCGATCCTGAGCAGGACGAGTACCACAGCCGTCTTTGGGTCGTGCCGGCGACCGGCGGCCTGGCTGCGCCGTTCACGGGCGGCCCGGGTCGGGATAGCGATCCGCGCTGGTCGCCTGACGGACACTGGCTCGCCTTCCTCTCGGATCGTGCCGGGACATCCGCGCAGATCTTCGTGCTTCCGGCGGGCGGCGGCGAGGCGCGCCGGCTAACCGACCTTGAAGGCGGGGCCGGTACGCCCGTGTGGTCGCCCGACAGCACACGAATCCTGTTTGCCGCACGAGATCCGAGAGAGAGAGCGCCGGCCGACGACGCTGCGCGCGCGCGTTGGGTGCAGCGCCCAAAGGTCATCACCCGCGCGC
The DNA here is from genome assembly GCA_041487495.1 of bacterium. Taxonomy (GTDB): domain Bacteria; phylum Sysuimicrobiota; class Sysuimicrobiia; order Sysuimicrobiales; family Humicultoraceae; genus JBGPNN01. The sequence continues at coordinate 686 of JBGPNN010000241.1, read as the reverse complement.
AATACAAGATCGATGGCCCCGGCTATACCTTTGATACGCGGAGCACATTGTTTCTGGTCGCTCTTGCCGGCGGCGAGCCGACCGCGCTCACCGCGAATGCCGGCGACGATGTCGCGCCGGCCTGGTCGCCCGATGGACGCCGCATCGCCTTCAGCCGGATGCGGATCGGCGTGGCCGACTTCTATGTCTCGGACCTGTGGGTCATCAACGCCGATGGCGGGCAGGCGCACCGCCTGACGGAACACGTTGGCCGGGCGATATCGCCTGCGTGGTCACCGGACGGCTCGACGATCGCCTGCTACGGCACCGATGAGCAGGAACCCGGATATGGAGAAGCGCTCACCCGCGTCTGGACTGTGCCGGCGACCGGGGGCACGCCAAAGCGGCTGACCGCAGCCTACGACCGCGGTGTGATGCTCCAGCGGTGGCCGGCGGTCTCTCCGCCTCCCGTGTGGACCCGTGACGGCACGGCCGTCCTGTTTCCCTCCGCGACCGACGGCAACGTCCACATCGTGAACGTAGACGCGGCCTCGGGAACCGTGCGCGCCGTGGTGAGCGGTGCACGGCAGGTAACGAGCTTCAGCGTCCACGCGGCCACGGGCCGGATCGCGTTCAGCGCGGCTGATCTGGACACGCCCGCGGACGTGTACGCGTGCGCCGGAGACGGGTCCGCCGAGGAACGGTTC
>JBGPNN010000240.1:0-5095 GCA_041487495.1 bacterium | reverse complement strand
CCCTCCACTACGGCACCGCCGTCCCGGCGGTTCCAGACTCCGATGATGATTCTAGGTTCCGACCCCGTTCCTGCTGCGATGAACACCATTCATGTGACGGCCCCCGGCAGGCCCGTGCGCTTCTTTAAAGACGCGGCCGAGCAGCCCGGATGCCGACGAAATGGTCCGCAGTTCGGCCGGCGACATGCCGGCCAGGGCGCGCGCCATCCGGCGGCGAGTCGTGGATCGCGCCTGGGCGAGGCGGTGGGTGCCCGCTCGGGTCAGCCTGAGGATGATCCGCCGCCGCTCTCGCGGGTCCGCGGTCCGGGACACGAGCCCCCGCCGGACCAAGCGATCGACGATGGCCGACGCGGTTGGGGGCATCACGCCCAGGTGCGCCGACACATCGGTGAGCGAGGTGCCCGGGTGACGGTGGACAAAGGTCAGCGCGCGGAACTGCGGGACAGACACGAATGGCGCGCTCTCGCGACGCATCTCGCCGCGAACGAAGCGCATCACCAGCGGGACCGCATCCATGACGTCCCGCGCACACACATGTGGTGTCATACCGCGTCGCATCAGTTGCATCACTAATTGTTCGCTCAACGAATTCTATCCTTCCTCTTCCGCCGGCGTCAACAGTAGAGCCGGGCAGGGCAGGGATCGATTCGTGAAGAGTCGAAGGGACTACGAAAGATTGGGGGAATCCTGTGAATCCCACTGAGCGCCGTCAGACGCGCGAGATCATCCAGCCCGATACGATGTACAAGACCCCGAGTTACGTCCACGCGATCCGCGCCGGCAATACGATCTATCTGGCCGGTCAGGTGGCCCGCGACGAGCAGGGTAACGTCGTCGGGGTCGGTGATATCGCGGCACAGGCCCGTCAGGTCTATGCCAACATCAGCAAGATCCTCAAGGCCGCGGGGGCGGACTTCTCCCACATCGTGAAGATGACGACCTACCTGCTTGATCGCGCCGACTCAGCCGCGGTGAGCGCGGTTCGGTTCGAGCACCTCGGGAATCACCGACCCCCTCACACCGGCCTGATCGTGGCCGGGCTGGGCAGCCCGGATCTCCGGCTTGAGGTCGACGTGATCGCGGTCCTGCCGGACTAATACAGCCGCTCGCGGTCGAACACGTTCAGCAGCGGGTCTCCCCGCTGATACCGTCGCAGGTTCTCGCAGAACAGATCCGTCAACTGGGCGTTCTCACCGTCCACCGTGCTCGCCGAGTGCGGGCTGATCAAAACGTTGGGCATCTCCCACATCGGGTTGGTCGGCTCGGGTGGCTCCTTCCCGAACACGTCGAGCGCCGCGCCGCCCAGGTGCCCGCGCTGCAGGGCCTCGATCATGGCTGGCTCGTCGACGACGGCACCCCGCGCGATGTTAATGAGGATCGCGCCGGGTTTCATCGCCCCAAGTTCGCGCCGCCCGATCAGCCCGTCGGTGTCGGGCGTGTGCGGCACGGCGAGGACCACGTAGTCGGCCTGGGCCAGGATCGTGGCGACCGACGATACCGGCACCAACTGGTCGAGCAGCCCATCAAGGTTCGCCGCCGGCTCAACGGTTCGCTTCGTGCCCAACACGCGCATCCCCATGAACCGGCAGTACCGGGCGACCTCCCGCCCGATCGTCCCCAAACCAACCACGGCGACGGTTGCGCCGGCCAGTTCGCGCCCGCAATAGCGCTGCCACCGGCGCGCGGTCTGGTCGCGGATCATGCGGAAGCCGTCCTTGGCGAACCAGAGCATGGCCATGAGGGCAAAGTCGGCCAGAGGCCGGGCATGGATGCCACGCGCGGTCGTGAACGTGATTGCGGTGTTGATCAACCCACTGCGCACCAGCGCCTGCCCGATGCCGGTGCTGGTGGCCTGGACCCACCGGACGTTGGGTATCAGCCCGGCCAGCGCGCGCATGTTTGGGTGGTCGAAGTCGAGCATGACCTCGGCCCAGGACAGGTACCCACGCCACCGGGTCTCGTCGGCCTCCGCACGCGTCAGGGGGTGTCCGACATGGTCGCATGTGTATCGTGGCGTGGGCAGCAGGGACGGCTCGTACACGACCCGCGCGCCGTCTGTGGCCCGGATCCGCTCCACGTATTGGGGTTCAAGATAGGACGCAATGAGCACGTTGATGGTGCGCGCGGCGCTGTGCACGCTCAGACTCCTTGGCCGGGAGGATATGACCAGAGACGACACGAAGGGACCGGCCCGTTGCTGTGTGTTGTCATGGCGTTCGCTCGAACGCTCCCGCTTCCTGCCGTGCCGGGGTCATAGGGTGAGGCGTAGTGAAGATGGTTGAGGTCCGCATTGACGGCCACCGGGTCAGCCGGCGGCTGCAGGAACTCTCGGCGATCGGCCGAGATCCCCGCGGGGGGATGAGCCGGTTCTCATTCACCCCAGCCCATACCGACGCATGTCTGCTGATCGCGGGCTGGATGCGCGAGGCGGGGATCGAGCCGTTCCTCGACCGGGCGGGCAACCTCATGGGTGTGAGTCCCGGTCGGGGCGCGGCCGTTTCTGCCGGTTCGCACATCGACACGGTTCCGATGGGCGGCATCTATGACGGTGCGTTGGGCACGGTCGGGGGCGTCGAGTGCGCGCAGGCCCTCCGTGATGCCGGCGTGACGCTCCGCCGACCATTTGCGGCTCTGGCGTTCGCCGACGAAGAAGGCCACTCGTTTGGCGTCGGCTGTCTCACGTCGCGGGCCCTGGTCGGGGAACTACCGGACGAGCAGATGCGGAGCCTTCGCGATCGCGACGGTCGCTCGCTCGCGGAGCGCGTGGCCGCCTGGGAGTGCCCCCTGCCCCGCCGTGATCCGCCGCGACTCGCCGCGTACCTCGAGCTCCACATCGAACAGGGACCGCGGCTGGATGCCGAGGCGGTCGACGTGGCGGCCCCATCGGCGATCGCGGGGATCAGCCGGACAGTCGTGACGTTCGCGGGTCAGCCAAACCATGCCGGCACGACGCCGATGACGATGCGCCGCGACGCGCTCTGGGGTGCCGCGACACTGGTCATGGACGTCCGGGCGCTGGCCCTCGCGTCGGATGCGCAGGCGGTCGGGACGGTCGGCCGAATCGACGTCGAACCCGGGGCGACCAACGTCGTCCCGGGCGTCGCCAGGGTGCGCGTGGAGGTTCGCAGCGGTGAAGAGCCGCGCCTGGCGCGCCTGCGCGACGATGTAGAAGCGGCAGCGCGGGCGGCCGCGAGCGCCTTCGGGTTGCGCGTGACCGTCGATGCCTGGGACCACCTGCCGCCGCAGCCACTCGATGAACGGATCCGCGCCCTGGTGCTGGAGCACGCCGCGCGGCGCGGGCTGCGCGCGATCGCCATGCCGTCGTGGGCGGGACACGACGCCAAGATCCTGGCGCCCTACCTGCCGGCCGGAATGATTTTCGTGCCCAGCCGTGACGGCATCAGCCACGCGCCTGACGAGTTCACGTCGCCCGAGCAGGTCGCATCAGGCGTGCAGGTGCTGATGGACACCGTGCTGGCGGTCGACGCAACCTTCCCGGTGTCGTAGGCGGCGGGCGGTGAAACTCTACGCCGGCACATCGGGGTTCAGTTATCCCGAATGGCGGGGGGCATTCTATCCAAAGGGCTTGCCGGCCGAGGAGATGCTCCAGCACTACAGCCGCGTGTTCTCCACCGTGGAGATCAACAACACGTTCTATCGATTTCCCCGCACAGAGCACGTGGCCCAGTGGCGCGAGGCGACCCCGAAGGGCTTTCGCTTCAGTATCAAGGCCAGCCGCCAGATCACGCACAACCGGCGTCTAAAAGATGTCGAAGAACTGATCCGTGTGCAGCTAGAGCGTATCAGCGGCCTGGGCGACCGGCGCGGCCCATTGCTGTTTCAACTGCCGCCCTCGCTGCGTCGCGACGTGGCGCTCCTGAACGACTTCCTCTACGCGCTGCCGCCGATGCCGCTGGCCATCGAGTTCCGGCACGCCTCCTGGTACACCGATGAGGTCTACGCCGCGCTTGCCGAGCACCGCGCGGCGCTCGTCATCATGGAATCGGATGAGGACGAGCCCGTGATGGCGTTTGTGGGGCCTCTGGTCTACCTTCGCCTCCATCGATCCTCCTACTCGCCCGAGGCGCTCCAGCGCTGGGCAGATCGCATCGCGGAGCACCTCGCCGCGAAAAAAGACGTCTATGCCTACTTCACGCACGAGGAGGGCGCGCCGGCGCCTGACTACGCCCGTGACTTGGCCCGGCTCATCACTGGGGTACAATAGGATCAAGAACGCCTACATCAGGGAGGTCCAGCATGCGTGACTTTCGTGTCCTCGCGCTCGTCATTATCACCGCTCTCGCCGTGGGAGGCTTCACCGGTGCGGCCTATGGCCAGGACGTCTTCAGCATCATCAAGACGCTGGGTGTTGGGGTGGCGGTCAAGACCTTTGCGCCGCAGATCAATAACTTCATCAACACCGTATTGCAGAACAAGGGCGTGGCGGTACGCGCCCAGACCAAGGTCGTGCCGGTTCTGAGCATCTCGATCGGGCTCGGTAACCCCAGCGGCGCGTACATCGGCGCGGCGCAGGTCTCTGGGCCGGCCGCCTCGGTGAACAAGGTCCAAGCCGTCGCGCTGCTCGAAGCCGACTTTCAGACGGCCTTTCGGATCAAGGCGTACATACCCGTTGACAACCTGCAGCCCTGGCAGGCGTTCCGCCGCGTCCCGGGTGTCGGCGTCTCGGCGATCATCGACATCCGCATCTAGCGCAGCGTGCGCCAACGTTCATGGCGGCCCCGTCCCGGCAGGGTCTCAAGCGGGGAGGGGCGAAACCGCAAGCATAGCCCGTGCACCGATTATCCGCAACGGGGGGGAGCCCTATGAAGAACGGGGTTCGTGACGACGATCGCCAGGACGACCCGGAGGGAGCCGTCCAGAGAGGGCCCGCCGGACGCCTGAAGCGCCGCGAGTTTCTCGCCACGGCCGGCGCGATGGCCGGGGCGGCCGCCCTGGGGGCCACCGGTATCCACCGGATCGCCTGGGCGGCTCCGGCGGGGAGCACCCTGGTCATCGGCGGATCCGATTTCGATGACCACATGGATCCCGCGGTCACCGACTTCGACTCGACGATCCGGGTGACGCTCAATGTCGT
>JBGPNN010000239.1:0-5113 GCA_041487495.1 bacterium | reverse complement strand
GCCACCCCGGCGCGCTTGATCACGTCCGACGAACTCTCCTTCACCACCAGGTTGCGAATCTCGTCGTCCATCACCATGATCTCAAACAGCCCGATGCGACCCTTGTACCCGATGTTGTTGCATACGTCGCAGCCCTTTGCGCGGTAGATCGTCGGGGGCGGGTCGCCCGGGCCCGCCAGCGCATAGCGCGCGATGACCTCCGGCGGCGGCACGTAGGGTTCACGGCAGCGGGTGCAGAGCACGCGCACCAAGCGCTGTGCCACCACCCCGATGGCCGACGACGACACCAGGAACGGTTCGATCCCCATGTCCACCATGCGGGTGACTGCGCCGGGCGCGTCGTTCGTGTGCAGCGTCGAGAGCACCAGGTGGCCCGTCAGCGCCGCGTGGATGGCGATGCGTGCCGTCTCTTCGTCGCGGATCTCACCCACCATGATGATATCCGGGTCCTGCCGCAGGAAGGACCGCAGGCCGTTTGCGAACGTCAGACCCGCTTTGGGGTTGATTTGTACCTGGCTGATCCCGGCCAGCTGGTATTCGACCGGGTCCTCGATCGTGATGATGTTGACCTCGGTCTTGTTCAGCCGGTTGAGGATGGCGTACAGGCTGGTCGTTTTGCCGCTGCCGGTCGGACCGGTGATCAGGATGATCCCATAGGGCTTGGTGACGAGCGATTCGAATCGCGGGGCGTCGTCGCCCACTAGGCCCAGCCGGTCGATGCCAACCAGCGCGGCCCGTTTGTCCAGGATGCGCATCACGACCTTCTCGCCGAATACCGTCGGGATGGTCGAGACGCGCAGGTCGATCTGGCGGCCGTCCACACGCAGTTCGATACGCCCGTCCTGGGGCACGCGGCGCTCGGCGATATTCATGTTCGCCAGGATCTTGATCCGGCTGACGCCCGCGTTCTGCACGTGCTTGGGTGCCGTCATCATGTTGTACAGTGTGCCATCGATGCGGTATCGGATGCGGACCAGCGTTTCCTGAGGCTCCACGTGGATGTCGCTGGCCCCCTGGCGCACGGCCTGCACCAGCACCAGGTTCACCAACCGTACCACCGGCGCCTCGTCGACGATCTCGCGCAGCCTGTCGAGCCCCGGCTCGTCCTCTCCGACCTCGGACGGCCGGATCTCCTGGATCACCTGATCCAGGGAACTCTCCAGCGCGGGGTACTGGTTGACGGCATGGCTGAAGCCGTCCTGGGTGATGACGGCCGGGATCAGGTCGCGGTCGGCGATGCGCCGGATGTCGTCCAGCGCCAGCACGTCGAGCGGGTCGACCATCCCGATCACGAGCGCATCACCGTCGGTGCGCAGCGGCAGCGCCTGATACCGGCGGATCGCCTGCTCGGGCAGGATCGTCAGGACGTCTTCCGGGATGCTGACGGCCTGCACGTTCACGTACTCCATGTTGAGCTGACTCGCGATAGCCTTGGCGATCGCGTCCGGGGTTGCGACGCCCATCTTGACCAATACCTTCCCCAGCCGGTCGCCGGTCGCTTGCTGCGCCTGCAGCGCTTGCTCCAGCTGCGCTTGCGTGATCAACCCGGCTTCGACCAGGACTTCGCCCAGCCGAACACGCCGGCGGGCGGCGAGACCCCTAGACGGCTTCATGACGCTCCAAGAGGAGGACAATGTGCGCTTTGTGCACCATCACCACGGGTGTTTCATACAGCAAGCGTCCATCGATCGCAAAGACACGGGCCGACGTGATGGGCAGGAACTCCTTTGCCGAGTTCAGCCGGTCAGAAATGCGCGCCGTCGAGGGCAGGTGGAGTTCACCCTCGATCCGGTGATGCGGCGTAAAGAGAATGACCGACTCGCGGTCCAGATCAGTTTTCATCGCGCGCTGCCCCGGCCATCCACGGCGAGTTCGACGGGGCGGGTGCTCTCAATCAAGCGCTGGATCCCCTTGAGGCTCATGCCGCGGTCGACCATGGCCTTCACCCAACGGATCCGTTCGACGTCGTCCTCACTATACAAACGATGGCCACCACCGGTCCGGGCCGGGGACAGCAGGTTATACTGGTCCTCCCAAGCACGGATGCGCCGGGGGTTGACCCCGGTCAGGTGCGCGACCGTCCGGATCGGATAGATCGGCGCGCGCCGGTCCACAATCATCGGCTTCCCCCTCCACTCCCCGCCGCGCGCTGCGCGGCCACGAGATCACGATCGCGCGGGGGACCATAACCATGATCGCGCAGGTACGTGTAGATATCCTGTAGCTTCGAGAACCCGTGAAAATCGGGCCGGTACTCGGACTCGAGCTTGTAGTCCAACTCGAGGTACTTGTTCAGCGTGACGAAAAAGGCATACTGCACGATGTTCGATAGCGCCTCGGGCGCGTCTCGGTTCTTGTCCACAAACAGGTTCACGATGTCCACTTTGGGCATCTCGTCACTGGCGAAACCCTCGGCGCGCGACCGCGTCTCGATCAACTGTTGCAGGTCGTGCGTGGCCTTCCAATCCTTGGCCAACACCATGGCCACATCCAGATCGTACTCCAGATCGCCCGACCCCATGCTGTGATGCATTGTCGGCCGGTTGAACGGGTTGAAAACGTCGCTATCCTCGGCCGGGCGTTCGTCGAGACGGCAGCCTTCCTTGTCCAGGGGCGAGATGGCGAAGATCGGGCAGTTGAGCTCGAGGCTCATCTCGGCCAGCGCGGTGGAGATGCGGTCGGTGCGTCCTTTCGTGTCATCGACGTGCTCGGGCAACGGGATCTTCTGTAGATAGTCAAAGAAGATGCAGATGTCCTGGGTCTGAAACTCCTGCATCAGGTTGTGGGCATGCGCCCTGATCCGGTCGAGCGTTTCCTTTCGTCCGGCCTCGACGAGGTGCAGGTAGGGCCCAAACCGGGCGAGCCTCGGTTGGGCCTTGGCGACGCGTGGCCAGACTGACCGTCCGTCGCCGTCGGCACCGATCAGGATGGTCGTGGGGTTGATCCCCGTCTCTTTGGCGATCAGGCGCGCGGCCAGCACGCGCCGTGTTTGCTCCCACGTGTAGTACAGGACGGGGATCTTGTGGTTGACGGCGATATGCACGGCCATGTCGAGGGCGAAGTTCGTCTTCCCTCGACGCGGCGCGCCGGCCAACCCGTAGTAGAACCCACGGCGGAGACCTGACAGCAGCGTGTTCAGCCGGTCGAAGGGGCTGACTGAGAAGCCCAGGATCCCGTCGCTGGGCGTGGCCCGCGACTCGTCGAGCAACGGGGCGAACGCCTCGGAGATTGGTGCCACCTGCCGCCGCACCCGCCGGCGCTGGATCTCCAGCAGTTGATGCACACAGTCGGCCGTGAACTGCACGATCTCGGCCTGCTGCCCATCCTGCCGGTAGAGGTAACTGCCGATCGACTCATGCACCTCGCTCAGTAGCTCGCGGCTTTCGCGGGCCTTGAGCACGTCGACCTGAGCCAGCGCCTCGCCGGCATCGAGCGGCGTGTGTTGCAGGACCGCGCCGAGGTACTTTTCCATCTCGGGCGTCAGCAGGCCCCGATCGACCAGATGCGCCCGCAGGCTGGCTTCGTCCACCACGATGGCGGTTGGTGCTGTGTAGAGGTCGATGATCACTTTGGCAAGTCGCCGAGCAAGCGGCGAAGCCAGCAGATCGACGTTGAACCCTTCAGTCGACGCCAGCGTGACCAGATGACGGTCGCGGGCGAATCCGCTGAGCAACCGTATCTCGATCTGGTACAGATCCACTGAGCCGATTCCCTCCGCTGCCGGCCATGATGGGGTCGAACTTCCCAGGAACTTCTGCTGACCCTGGCGTGCCTCGGGTGTAACCTTGTGCTATTGTGTTCCCAATCTTCATCCGGGCAAGTCAGAATATACCCAGAAGTTTGGGGCGTTAGTCACGACAGGGCAACCCTGCAGTAATTCGAGGGCGCAAAACCGCGGGACCGGGGAATATACGTACCGGTTGGCCGGGTTGCCGAAGACACGCCATCTGCGGCCTCCTCGCCGGGGCCGTATCTGCCTTCTGTGCGGCTTCCCACGAGCGAAGGTACTCTTGTCACAAGTGAGGGTACGGCTTGGATCGAATTGGAGATGAAAGCGGCATTACAACCCTGAAGGTAGCCATTGGGCTGCCGGCGGAGAGCCAGACACTCGAGCGCGCGTTCTTGTTCGCCGACGCACGATTGGCGGCGCGAGCGGGACGTTGGGCTGAAGCCCGCGACGCCTATCGGCGCCTCTCGGAGACCGATCCCGAAGAGCCCTGGGTCTACTGGGATCTAGCATCCGCGTGTCGTGCGATTGACGACCGTGAGACTGCTGCGCTCGCCTATCTGACCGCCGCGGACAAGCATCTGGCCCGCGGCGAGACCGACCTGGTGCTGCAAGCGTATCAACAGGCGGCAGCGCTTTCCCCGAACGACCCGCAGATTCAGGCCAAACTGGCCCCACCGGTTGCGGGCGCTCCTCCTGTTACAGGCGAACGGGCACCGCGCACTCCAGAGCGCAAGCCGTCGAAGCGCGATGGTGGCGAGGCGCCGGGACCAGTTGCTCCTCCGCCACCGCCGCCGAGGGCCGAGCCGTCGGCACCTTCACCCGCGGCGTCTGCACCCGTGGCTCCACCTGTCGAGCAGGGTGAGGCGCCGGTACCCGCAACGCGGGTACAGCGTCCGCGCCTGGGTAGCAAGACGGAGACCCTCGGCCAGGTGTTGCAGCAGATGAGCATCATCACGCCGGGCCAGCTCAACGAGGCGATGGAGATCCAGGCCCGCACCGGGGAACGGATCGGCCAGATCCTGCGCGATATGGGCATCATCAGCGACGGCGACCTCGCGCGGGCGATGGCGAATCAATGGGGATATCCTCATATCTCCCTCCTCGAGCGCCGGCCCGATCCCGATATCGTCAAGCTCATCCCCCACGCGCTGGCCCTGCGGCACAAGTGCGTCGCCGTAGAGCGCAACGGGACCCGGCTGTTGGTGGCCATCAGCGATCCGCTGAACGTCATCGCGGTCGACGACGTCCGCCTGATTACCGGGATGGAAGTCGACCTGGCCGTCGCCACGGAGGAGGACATCACGACCGCGCTGACGCGCGGCTACCAGCTGACCGACACGACGATCGAGAAGATGCTGCGTGACTCCGTCCCCGACTTGGGCG
>JBGPNN010000238.1:0-5168 GCA_041487495.1 bacterium | reverse complement strand
GTCCTCACGGTGTCATGGGGCCTGCTGATGGGCATCAACTGGCACTATCGCTTCTGGCCCTCGCTGTTTACCTATGCCGGCGTGGGGACGCACGCCGGCCTAGGACTGATCGGGTGGTTCGTGCAGTTGGTGATCAGCGAGTCGTACTACTTACTGCCGCGGTTCATGAACGGGAAGGAGATCGGGGACGGCCGGCTTCGTGTCGTCCTGGCGATGCTGAACACCGCGGTGGTAGCGCTCGTGGTGGCGGCGCTGTGGAATCTCGGCGTATTGGCGCGCATCGGCACGGCGGTGCTTTCGATCGCCGGGGCGATCTACGCCACGGATCTCTGGCGGTTCCTCCAGGGAACGCGGGGCGAGCGACCGGACCTGACGACCCAGCACTGGTGGGCGATCTGGGGGCTGACCAACGGGCTGTCGGTGATCGGTCTTGCTTGGGCGGCCGGCCTGCTCGCGGTGGAAGGCCGTCATCTGGGCGCTGGAGCCGGTGTGCTGGTGCTGCTCGGGTGGGTGACGCTGGCGATCATGGGCCAACTATACAAGGTGACCCCGTTCCTCATGTGGCACTATCGATACGCGAAAGCGATGACGCTGCTGGAAATACCTCGATTGCCCGCGCCCTACTACCCGCGCGAAGGGATCCCGCCGTTTTACCTGAACGTGGCTGGAAGCCTGACGCTGGCGGTCGCTGTGGTGTTGCAGCGGCCGGGATTGGGCGTGGTGGGCGGGCTGCTGCTGCTGGCGGGCGGTGTGGGATTCTGGTATCTGATGGCCGTTTCGTGGATACGCGCCGCGGCGTTTACTCCCCGGTAGGAGCCCTGACGAGCAGCACCGGGGCGGGATGGTGGGGCAGGAACCGAGCAGCGACGCTGCCGGTCCACACCGCGGCCATGCCCGACCGGGCGTGGGTCGCCATCACGACGAGATCGGCATGATGCTCCGCGGCGGCCGCGAGCAGCGCCTGCACGGGCTCACCCCGCTCGACCAGCGCTCGTGCACTCACGCCTCCCGTCACGACGCGCCCGCGCAAGGCCTCAAGATACCGTGCCGCGCGGTCGGCCTCGGCGTCGAGCATTGCCGCGGCCGCCGTGGGCATCAACTGCGCCGCCGCGGCGCGGTCGCCGGGCATCGTCATGAGGGTCGGCACGACGTGAAGCAGGAGTAATTCCCCACCGTAGGCTCGGCCAATGGCTGTGGCGACCGGGAGCGCCGTCTCGGAGGCTCCGGTGCCGTCAAGGGGGACCAAAACCCGCCGGCACGCAAACGGCGGCTGCTCGGCGGCCGCCGGCTGGATCAGCAGCACCGGGATCGTCCCACCACTCAGGACCTGCTGGGCGACGCTACCGAAGAGCAGGTCGCGCAAGCCACCGTGCCCGTGCGTGCAGATGACGATGAGATCGGCGCCCTGGGCGGCCGCGCGCGCCGCGATCGTCCGGACCACATCGTCCTGTTCGCGATCCACGACGCGCTCAGCCGTGATACCCTGTCCCGCGAGCCTTCTGGCCACACCATCGAGATAGGCCTGCGCGTCCTCTGATCGCGCGAGGTGCCGTTCGCCGTGCACGGTTTCCGGGGCGCCGTGCTCCAGGACGTGCAGCAACGTCACACGGGCGCCGAGCCGTCCGGCCAGCGACGCCGCGGCGGGCAGCACGGCCTCGGCCAGGTGGGAGCCGTCAAGGGGGACCAGCAGATGTTTGAACATCACGTGCCTCCCCGCAGTAACTGCGCGACCAGCAGCAGATTCAATGCGATGATGGCGGCGGTGATCGCGCCCGCCACGATTGTCGTGCTCCGCCGGTTGACCAGCGGTCCCATCAGGGTGCGGCGGCTAGTAAAGAGCACCAGCGGGACCAGCGCAAACGGCAACCCGAAACTCAGCATGACCTGACTGAGCACAAGCGTTCGCGTGGGGTCGAGCCCCGCGGCGATCACGAAGATGGCGGGCGTCATGGTGACCAGCCGTCTGAACCAGACGGGAACCCGCCGGTGGAGGAAGCCCTGCATGATGACCTGCCCGGCCATGGTGCCGACGGTCGATGACGACAGCCCGGAGGCCAGCAGCGAGATCGCGAAGACGGTGCTGGACAGCGACCCGAGCAGCGGCGCCAGCGTCTTGTGGGCTTCTTCGATGGTGGCCACGTGCGTGAGCCCGGTCCGGAAGAACGCAGACGCGGCCATGACGAGCATCGCGCCGTTGACCAATCCGGCCAGACCCATCGCGATCAGCACGTCGACGACTTCAAGGCGGAAGATGCGCTTGGCTTCATCGGGCGAGCCCGGGATAATACGCCGCTGGGTGAGGGCGGAGTGGAGGAAGACCACGTGGGGCATCACTGTCGCGCCTAGGATCCCGATGGCCAGCAGTAGCGTCTCGGTGCCGGCGAAGCGGGGGACGAACGCGCCGACGGCCACCGCGCGCCAGTCGGGCCGGTCGAGAATCGTTTCCACCAGATATGAGAGTGCGATGACCCCGACCAAGACGCTGATCACGATCTCGATACCCCGGTAGCCCTGGCGCTCCATCGCCAGGATCAGCAACGTGATGACGCCGGTGATCAGCGCGGCCGGCAGCAGCGGAATGTGGAGCAGGAGGTTGAGGCCCAGCGCGGCGCCCAGGAACTCGGCCAGGTCGGTGGCCATGGCGACGAGTTCGCTGATCACCCACATGCCCCAGACGACGGGCGTCGAAAACTGGTCCCGGCACATCTCGGCCAGGTTGCGTCCTGTGGCGATCCCGAGTTTGGCGGACAGCGCCTGGATCAGCATGGCCGTCAGGTTGCTGGCCACAATAACCCACAGCAGCATGTAACCGAATTGCGCGCCGGCCTGGATGTTGGTCGCGAAGTTGCCGGGGTCGACGTAGGCGACGCTGGCGACGAACGCCGGGCCCATGTAGGGCAGAAGCCTTTTGAGCCTGCGCACGTGTCCCTCACCGTCTTCGAGCAGGCAATGGGGTGATTTTTGTCGGTGCTATACTTAGTATACGACACCATGATTACCGGGAAAATCCTCAAACTGCGCGGCTGGCCGGAGGGCAAGATCATCGGCGCAGCCAAAGCCGCGGCCGAGCGGCTCGAAGCCGAGGGACTCGATCGCGACTCGATCCTCGATCGCCTCGACGCGGTGCAGGCCAATCCGGAGACGCACCTGGCCGACCCGGCGCTGGGTCCCCTGGCCCAGCAGTGGCGGGCGCACCTGCTCTCAAAAGCCCCGGTCGTGCGCTCTGAGCTGAGGCCGCAACCACTGCCGTATCCGGTGTGGGGGGCGGAGTACATCGACCCCGAGGCGATGCGGCAAATGGATTCGGCCATGCGGCTCCCAATCAGTGTGGCCGGCGCCCTCATGCCCGACGCCCACGTCGGCTACGGGCTCCCGATCGGCGGCGTGCTGGCGACCGAGGGCGCGGTCATCCCCTATGCCGTGGGCGTCGACATCGCCTGCCGCATGCGGCTGTCGATCTACGAGGTCTCACCGATCATTCTCGAGCAAACGCCGGGGCAGTTTGAGAACGCGCTCCGGGAGCACACGCGGTTCGGTAAGGGGGCTCAGTGGAAGGGCAACCGCCGCGCCGACCATCCCGTGCTCGAAGACCCGGCGTGGGCGGCGACGCGGTTGTTGAAGTCGTTGCGAGACGCGGCCGTCAACCAATTGGGCACCAGCGGCACTGGCAATCACTTTGTGGAATGGGGCGCATTCAGTCTGCGCGAGGACGCCCCGCAGTGGGAGTTGAAGGCGGGCACGTACCTGGCCGTACTCTCGCACAGTGGCTCGCGCAGTGTAGGATTCAAGATCGCCGACTACTATTCGAAGCTGGCGAGAAGCCTGCACCCCGATCTCGACAAGAGCGTGGGGCATCTCTCGTGGTTGTCGCTGGGGTCGGAGGCCGGGCAGGAGTACTGGTTGTCGATGGAACTGGCGGGGCGTTTCGCGTCGGCCAATCATTTCGTCATTCATCAGCGGGTCGCTGCGGCCGTCGGGTTGAGGGAGAAGGCGGTCGTCGAGAATCATCACAACTTTGCGTGGACCGCGACCCTGCCCGACGGGCGCGACGTGATCGTGCATCGTAAGGGCGCGACCCCGGCCGGGGTCGGGGTGATGGGCGTGATCCCCGGATCCATGGCGGATACCGGCTATGTCGTGCGGGGCAAAGGGGTTGCGGCCTCGCTCGAGTCCGCGGCGCACGGCGCGGGGCGGCAAATGAGCCGCCGGGCCGCGCTGAGCAGCATCACCAAGACTGCGCGCGATGCGTATCTGCGCGAGCGCGGCGTCACGCTGCTTGGCGGGGGTCTCGACGAGGCCCCGCAGGCCTACAAGTCCATCGAGTCGATCATCGCGGCGCAGAGCGATCTGATCGAGATCGTCGGCACATTCACGCCGAAAGTCGTGCGCATGGCTGACGAGGCAAGCGACAGGTAGGTCCGCTGGGCGTCCTCTGGCAACTACTTCCGGCCCGTGGCACAATGAAAACGCGCACCTGGACGCTGGAGAGGATGTATTGCGATGCCTGATCCACTTAACGCCCGCGCGACCCTCACGGCGGGCGGCCAAACATACGCCTACTATCGCCTTGCGGCGCTGCAGAAACACCTGGCGCTGCCGTTGGAGCGCCTGCCCTTCACCGTGAAGGTGCTGGTGGAAAACGTTCTGCGCAACGCCGGCACCGAGCCGTTCACGAAGGACGACGTGCTGCGTTTGGCATCGTGGCGGCCAGGACAGGCGGCCAGCAACCCGCGGGAGTTCCCGTTTCTTCCTGCACGCGTGATCTTGCAGGATTTCACGGGCGTCCCCGCGGTTGTGGATCTGGCAGCCATGCGGTCGGCGATGGCGCGCGCTGGTGGCGACCCGAACCGGATCAACCCGCTGGTGCCGGTCGACCTGGTCATCGATCATTCGGTGCAGGTCGACATGTTTGGCTCATCAGGCGCGTTTGCGTTCAACGTGCAGAAGGAGTACGAGCGCAACGGCGAGCGCTACGCGCTGCTGCGGTGGGCGCAGCAGGCGTTCCACAACTTCCGTGTGGTGCCTCCGGGCACAGGCATCGTGCATCAGGTGAACCTCGAATACCTGGGCAAGGTCGTGTGGACGGACACGCGCAACGGCGAGGTAGTTGCCTATCCGGACACCCTGGTGGGCACCGACTCGCACACGACGATGATCAACGGCCTGGG
>JBGPNN010000237.1:0-5188 GCA_041487495.1 bacterium | reverse complement strand
CTGCGCGGAGGGGGCCATCGGCGTGGTCGGCGAGTCCAACGTCGACCGGCTCCGCACATTCCTGACGGACACATTCCCGCGCGCCACCGTGACGCGCACGAACGCCTTGATGACGGAGCTGCGCGCGATCAAGAGCCCGCGTGAAGTCGAGATCATGCGCACGGCCTGCACCCTGGCCGACGCCGCGATGCAGGCGGCGATGGACAACGTCCGCCCCGGCGTCACGGAGTTCGATCTGGCCGCGGAGGCCAACTACGCCATGTTCAAACTGGGCGCCGAGCACCCGGCGTTCGCCATTGCGCTGACCGCCGGACCGCGCTCGGGCTTCAAACACATGGCGCCCACGAACAACAAGGTCCGTGAAGGCGACATGGTCTACATCGACGTGGGCGGCCGCTACATGGGCTACCACAGCGACTGCTCGCGGGAGCGCGTCTGTGGTGAGCCCTCGGCCGAACAGCGCCGGTTCATGGACACGCAGATCAAGATTGTGGAAGAGACGACACGCGCAGCTCACCCCGGCGTCGTGATCGCCGACCTGGCGAAGATCGGGCTCGCGCTTGCGCGGGAGGCAGGCTATGAGGACTACCTGTACTTCCGCGGCCACGGGATCGGCTGCGCCACCCATGATCTGCCCGCGTTTTCGCCTTCCAGCGATCACGTGCTGCGTGAGGGGATGGTCTTCGCCTACGAACCGATGCTCGTGCGCAAGGAGTTCGGCACGGCCTGCTGGGAGGACATCTGGCACGTCACCGCCACGGGTCTCGAGCGGCTAAACCACTGTCAGATCCGCTGGTGGTGAGCACGGAAAAAACCCTGTTTCGGAGGTGTGGGATGCCAAAGTATTTGTTCCACGGGTCGTACAGTACCGAGGGTTTGAAGGGACTCCTCAAGGACGGCGGCACCAAGCGCCGGGCGGCGGCCCAGAGGGCCATCGAGAGCGCGGGCGGGAAGCTGGAGGCGTTCTACTGGGCGTTCGGCAAGAATGACGTCATTGCCCTGGTCGACGCGCCTGATAACGTCAGTGTCGCCGCGGTGTCCCTGGCGATCGCCAGCACCGGGGCGTTTGCCGGAAGGACGACCGTGTTGTTGACGGCCGAAGAGATCGACGCGGCCACGAAGAAAGCCGTGAAGTACACACCGCCGGGGACGTAGTGGGAGCAGGAGCGCCACGCACGCGGAGGCCGGGGGCCACATCCCGGCCTCCGTGGAGTCTCCAGTGATCAGTCCTGTCCTCGAGGCCGCCCGCCGCGACGGTTTCCGAAGCCCACCGCCGCGGAAGGTGCACACGCCGATCGCGGACGTGCATACTCACATCGGGCGCCAGCAGGTCGACGAACTGATCCACGCCGCCGCGATCTATGGTGTGCAAAAGATCTTCGGCATCTGCCCGCTCGACCGTGGGCTGGAAATGCGCGATCAATACCCGGACCTGATCGTTCCCGTGACGATGCTGTTGTGGGACAACCGCGGCGACCAGGCGCAATTCGCCGCCGAGAACCGGGCGCTGCTGTCGCGCGCCGCGGCTGAGGGCGTGCGGGTCGCCAAACTCTGGTTCGGTCCGCGGATCTACCCGCGATACGAGGGGCTGCACCTCGACGCGCCATTGCTCGATCCCATTTTCGACGCGATCGCCGGGCACGGGATGCGCGTCCTGGTCCACATCGCCGACCCCGATCTCTGGTTCGAGAAGAAATACACGGACGTCTTGGCCTACGGTACGAAGGCGGAGCAGTACCCGCAACTCGAAAAGCGTCTCGCGCAGTACCCGTCAGTCCGATTTCTTGCGGCGCACATGGGAGGACATCCCGAGGACCTCGGCCACCTGAGGGCCTTGCTCGATCGCTATGCGAATCTCTCACTCGATACTAGCGCGACGCGATGGATGGTCCGCGAGTTGGGGCGCCAGCCCGAGGCCGCGCGGGCCTTCTTTGCGCAGTACGCTGACCGATTACTGTTTGGAACGGATCAGGTCGTACTGGATGAGCCCAACCCCGAGCGCTACGCGGTTCGGTACTGGATCCACCAGATGTTCTGGGAGACCGACCTGGCGTGCGAGTTGCCCATCGATGACCCGGACGTCGAGGCGACGCCAATGCTGCGCGGGGTCAATCTGCCCGCTGACGTCCTCAAGAAGGTCTATTGGGACAACGCGATGCGCTGGCTCAACGGGTAGGGCACCGCACCTGCACGACTCGGCTGTTCCCTCCGATATTCGCCCCTTTTGTTATAACGCGTTATAACATTTGTCCCGAATTTCGGAGGGAATTCGTCGGGTCACTTCCATTCGAGCAACTGGTAGTGCTCGCGCGCCCACCGGTCCAACTGCGTCCCCTGCCTGGTCCGAATGGCGTGAAACGCCGGATCGCCTTCCTGCCGGGCGCGGAGGCGCTCGCGGTCTTCGAGGCTGGTGTAGGTGCACTCCCAAATCACATCTGGCAGCCCGGCATCGCTGATCCCCGCCTGACCCCTCACCGGCACCCAGATCTGTCCCGACGGCACACCAAGGGCCTCCAGGCGGCGCGATGCGTCAATACGTATCTCGATCACCGTATCGCGTAGTCCGGGCTTCGCGAAGTAGCGCTGGTGGACGAGAATCATGTGCTCCCTCCGCAATATCGCACCATGAACAGGGCGAGGACTTCGATGGCTTTGCGCAAGTCGGCGACCGGCAGGGCTTCCAGCGGGCTATGAGCCAGGTGCAGTTCGCCCGGACCGAAGTTGATCGCGGGGATGCCGCCGGCATTCGTCAGGTGGCGGCTGTCGGACCCGGCGGAGAAGGCGCGAATCACCGTGGGACCGTGGCCGAGATCGTTGCGCGCCGCGGCCAGGGCGGCGACCGCGGGATGGTCGGAATCTGTCACCGCGGGTTCGAACACCCACGCCGTCCAGGTGACCTCCGGCGGGTGCGCGGCAAGCCATGGATCGGCGGCGGTGACCTCGGCGATGGCGGTCTCGACCACCCGACGCATCTCCGGCGGACGCTCGTGCCCGATCATCCCCACACCGTAGTTGACATCGCAGACATCGGGTACTGATCGCCCGCCGCTATCTGAGCGCATCGCCATCAAGTTCCACACGTGGCCCGCTGGAAGGGGCGTCCACAGGGGATGCATCCGTGTGCGGTCCAGGTCGTCGCGCAGCCGGTCGAGCGCGACGATGTACTGCCACGCCTTGCGGATCGCGTTGACACCGCGCCATCCTTCGCCGGGATGCGCTCGCTGCCCGTGCACGCGCACTTGCACGGCCATAGCCCCCCGCGACGCCGGGCAGATGTCCAGCGACGTCGGTTCCCCCACGACGGCCGCGGTCGCCGTGTATCCGCGCCGCACGCACTCCAACGCCCCCGCGCCGCCGAGCTCCTCGCCGACGACGGCCTGGATCATCACGCTCCGCCGCAACCGGATGCCGGCGTGTTGCAGTGCCCTGGCCGCGCCCAGGAATGTGAACAGGCACCCCTTGGCGTCGATGGCGCCCAGACCGTGGATCACGCCCTCGTGCAGTGTCGCCGACCACGGGGGGAATCGCCACCCCGCCGCGTCGCCCGGCCCGACAGTATCGGCGTGGCTGTTCAGAATGAGGTGCGCGCGCAGCCCATCGGGTGGTTCTTCGGAGGGGAGCCAGCCGAGGACATTCGGGCGCCCGGGGAATCCCTCAGGCTCCCAGGACTCGATCCGGCATCCCAGGCTGTCAAGTTGCGACGCGATGAGCTCCTGGAACGCGCCCTCGCCTCCACCGTCCTGGACCGCGGGGTTGACGCTCGGAATTCGCACGCCGGCACGCAGGCGCTCGACCGTCTCGTCGATGACGCCGGCGACCGCCCGGCGAATGGCGTCGATATCCTGCACTAGGTGGTTGCGGCTTCCCAGGCGCGGATGAACGCGGTCATCGCGGCGACGAAACCTTCGAACAATTCCTTGCCGCGCTCGACCGATCCCCGGGCGGGATCGCCGTACGTGATGCAGCCGTTGGACGAGATCTTGTGCACTTCGGGTAACTTCAAGGTGACGAACCGCAGCAGGCTCGGGTCGGCCCGCACCTGCGAGAGCAGACGCTCCCGCCACGGATCGAGCGTCATGACCGGCTTCTGAATCTGGTCGCGGCGTACCAGCGCGGGCTGCTGGTACAGCATCGACGAGGTTTCCCCAATGCCCGCGTGGATGTCCAGTTTGTCGATCTCGGCCGTCAGGTAGATCTTGCGGAGCTCGGCGATCCCGAAGAGCATCGCCGACGCGGCGGTTTCCTTTGTCACACGATACGCGAGGTACGCCAGCGTGGCTTCGTTGCCGCCGTGCCCGTTGCTGAGGAGGATGCGGCGGACGCCGTGATGGGCGAGCGACGATGCGGCCTCCATGACGACCCGGCTGAACGTCTCCTCGGTCAACGTGATCGTTCCCGGGAACCCCAGATGGTGCGCCGACAACCCGGGGAAGAGGACGGGAGCGACGAGCGCGCCGGTCTCGTGCGCCGCCGCCCGGGCCACGGCGATCACGCCGAACGTGTCGGTTCCCAACGGCAGCGCGGGGCCGTGCTGTTCCAGGGCACCAAAGGGAAGGATCGCCGTCGTGCTGCGGGCGATGTGTTCTTTGACCTCGGGCCACGTGAGGTGCGGCAGATAATGAGGATCTTTGGATTCCTGGAGGTGGACCATTTGGAAGCATTTGGTTCCCAGGGAACAGTCGAATCTCCTCCCGCAGGAGATGCGATTCTAGACGTCGAAGGCCGAGCCAATTCACCCCGCGCAAGCGAATTTCATAGGGAGGCAGAAGAGTGAAACGCTACAGGCTGCATGTCGCAACGGTGGCTCTGGTCGCGGCACTCCTCTCGTTCCAGAACCTGCAGGCGGCGCCGGCCCCTGCGGCCCCACAGCCCGGCGGGACGCTCATTATCGTCACCCATCAGAAGCCCGCGCACCTCGATCCCGGTGTCCACACGTCACGTTACACCGCCATGATCAACCAGAACACCCACGATTCGTTGATCTGGCAGGTCGAGGCGAACAAGTTCCAGCCCGGCCTGGCCGAGCGGTGGGAAGTTGCGCCCGACTTCAAGTCCTACACGTTCTACCTGCGCCGGGACGTGAAGTTCCACGATGGCACGCCCCTCAACGCAGAGGCGGTCAAGTTCACGTGGGACCGCATCCGCGACCCGCGAACGCGATCGACGCGGGCGCCGTTCCTCGGGGACT
>JBGPNN010000236.1:0-5205 GCA_041487495.1 bacterium | reverse complement strand
CGGGATGTTCACGTGGACCAACAATGACGGTATTACGAATGTGTTGGACCTCCGAGCGTGGCGCAATGGACATGCGGGGCTCAAGATCGGGGCATATTCCAACGGCCTTCGGTTCTCACGGGCGCGGTTGTACGAGAACGGTGAGTACAACCTGCGGTCGTCGATCCTCTCGATGTATCTAGCCGACAGCGAGTTGACGGCAACCTCGGCGAATCCCACACCAATCGGGCTGTTCATCGCCGGGTACTTCCTCGTGGCGGACCCTGCGCAGCCGTCGGGGTTCTTCCGAAACACGTTCACGGGGCATCCGGTGCACGTGGCGCAGGATCACAGTGTATGCACGGTTGGGTCGGAGACTGATCCGCGGAATATCGAGTGCCCGCCGGCATACCTGCAGTTCACGGACAATCGGTTCAACGGGGGCCGCCCGTTCGATTTTGGATGGCACCGGAACGCGAACACCTGGTTCGTAGGCAACAACAATGCGGGGACGTCGTTGCCGGCGAACTTCCGGTTGACACGGCGAGACCGGCCGCGGCCGGATACCGATGCGGCCTACAACGCGGGAACGGATTCCTGGCTCGATCCCTTGCCCGCGCCGGTGATGCCGCGGCCGGCGCCGCCGCAAGTGACAATGACCGGCGTGGCGGATGGCGCGCTGCTCGGAGGCACCGTGACCGCGCAGGTGAACGTCGTGTCGAGCACGGCCGCGGTGGCCCGCGTGACGTTTTATGTGGACGAGAGCGCCGTGGCCACGCGGACGGCGGGACCCTACACGTTCACATGGTCGAGTGCGGGTTGGACGCGACGCTGGGCGCACCTGTGGGCTGAAGTGACCGATTCGAACGGGAACACCGGGTACACTCAGGTCATCCAACTGCAGCGGAGCGCCAGCGCCCCGCTACCGGTAGCGACGCCTGCACCGACACCCGCGCCGACACCGGCACCGACACCCGCGCCGACACCGGCACCTACGCCGCGGCCGACGCCGGCACCGACGCCCGCGCCGACACCGGCACCTACGCCGCGGCCGACACCGGCACCCACGCCGGCACCGACGCCGGCACCGACGCCCGCGCCGACACCGGCACCCACGCCTGCACCGACGCCGGCACCCACGCCTGCACCGACACCGGCACCCACGCCTGCACCGACGCCTACACCGCAGCCGACACCAACGCCTACGCCCACTCCCACGCCGGCGCCAACTCCGGGACCGGCGAAGATCCCACCACCCGCGCCGCCGCCGGCGGAGCCCAAGGACACGCAAGGGGGCAACTAGGGCACACTCAGGTAAGCCGGAGGGGAAGCGGATCGCCGTGCCGCTTCCCTTCTCTATTGCATCGCGGCCAGCCGAGAGCGTGACCCGCTTCTGACACCTCGAAATCCTGGAGACGGCATCCACCCAGGCAACGATTCCGACTCACCGGTACGTTTTTCCATCATGGACCAGGGGGCGTTTGTGCGTTCATCGAAGGCTCCTCACTGACGGAGGTATCCGATGGATCTTCGCGCCGAGATCGAATCGCATTTGTCTGCCGATTCGCCTGACGATCTCGCGCGCCGGCGAGCACTCCTGCGGGACATCGTCGAAGCCTTCGAGCAGGGTGATGCGCCGCAGGTGGCTGGCCTGCTGAACCAACGCGCGGTGAAGTTCGAGGGCGAGTGTGCCGCGCTGATCAAAGCGCTGCAGCGGTACCTGGACGGCGACGCCGGCTAGCGATGCTCAGGCCGGTCGGGCTCAAGGTCCGGGGGTTCCGTGGATTTGTCGCCGAGCAGGAGGTCTCATTCACCGGGCCCATGGTTCTGCTGCTTGGTGAGAACCACCAGGGCAAGAGTTCGACGATGAACGCCATCGAGTGGTGCCTCTACGGCGACGAGTGTTATGGCGGGAACTCTGGTATCCGGGAGCGCGTCTCCTGGGAGATCGCCAACCGGTACCAGTCCACCGTAGATGTCATGGTTGAACTCCGACTGGAAGACGGCGACGCGAGTTACGTTCTCCGGCGGTCGCTGCGGGCGTTGCCCAAGAAGGCGAAGCTGCAACAAGACGTGACGCTGGCCCTGCCTGACAGGCGGGTCCTTGTGGGATCTGATGCCGAGCAGGCCCTGCGCCGGGTCGTGCGCGCGTCCTTTCGAGACTTTACGACGACCGTTTATCAGCACCAGGAAGTGATCCGTGCGCTGCTCACCGAGGAGCCGCGGAGACGCAACGACGCACTCGATCGCCTGCTCGGTCTGGCGGCGCACCGCAACCTGATTGCGGCGATCGACGGTGCGGGGGTGCGCACCAACCAGCGGCAGGTTGTGCAGTCTTATAATGGGTTTCTCCAGCAGGTGCAAACGGCGCTCAACATCGGGCGTAACGAGCTGGCCGGAAAGCGGCGCGGGGCTCACGAGACGGGACTGCGGCCTGAGGAACTGACACCGGCCGCGGCGCTATCGCGGGCAGGCATCCTCCACGCTGGTCTGGCGGAGTGTGCTCGCGGCATTGGGGCCAGACTCCCTTCGCTGAAAATCCCCTCCGACCGGAAAGATCTCGAAGGCTTCATCAAGGGGACGAGAGCCGAACTCAAGCGATTGTTCGGAGAGATTCCCGAGGCCAAGGGTCAGGCCCGACTGCTGGCACGGCGGCAGCAGCTGTTGGCGCTGCAGGCCGACTACGTGGCGCTCCATCGGCGGCGTGAGGAGGGCGCGAAAAGGTTCGACGCACTCACGGCAAGTGCCGGCGGGCCGGCCGCCCTGCCCGCCAGGCTCAAGGGGATCCACGCAGAAATCGAAGAAGCCCGGCAGGCGGCGCGCAAGGCGAACGCGCGGCGGAGCCTCGTACGCGAAGCGCTTGCAACGCTCGAAACCGCAGGACCGCCTGAGAACATCCGTACCTGTCCGTTGTGCGGCAATCGGGCCGACGATCTCCTCGCGCACCTGAAGGAGGAATACGAGCAGACGACGGCCCAGGACATCAGGCAGGTTGAAAGCGCCCGAAAGACCCTGGAGGCGCAGGCCGAGCTTGTTCGTGAGGCGCTGGCAGAACATGACCGGTTGGCGAAGGCCACCGCGACGCTCGAGGCGCAGTTGGGAAAGATCAAAGCGGACGTGGCGGCCGCCATCGAGCAACCCCTGGATCTCTTTGCGGATCCGCTGGCACTGCTCAACCGCGAACTCGAGACGATCGACGCCGCGCTCCAGCGCACGCAGGAGGCCGTCGAAGCGCGGCGCCAGGGATTGGATCGCCTGGACGAGGACGTGGAGCGCCTGGAAGCGGTCAACCAGGTCGTTGGGCTGGAGGAGAAACGGCGCGGCATCGAGCGGATCCGGGACACCCTCGAATTCAGGCGTCTGGACGCGCTGCGCGATGACATGGCCCGATGGATTGCCGATGTGGACAGCGTCAAACTGGCCATCGGCCGCGACTCGAACGAGTACGCGCGACGAAAAATCCGGGAGGCGCAGCAGCGCATCGACGGGGTCTTCCGCCTCCTCACCGGCCACCCGGCGATCAGCGAACTAAAGTTGCACGTGGCGGCCGACGCGACCGGCAAGAACACCTATACCTTCAGCGGGCCCGATGGGCGCGATCTCGTGCCGGTCCTGAGCCAGGGCGACATGAATGCCCTGGCGTTGGCGATCTTCCTTGGCCTGTCCCGGTCCGGGGATGACGCCGGCCGGTTCGGGTTCGTCATGCTCGACGACCCGTCGCAGAGCCTGGGCACCACGCACAAGCGGCAACTCGTGGAGGTCCTGAATGAGTTCCTCAGTGGCAAGATGGTGATCCTCAGTACCATGGACCGAGAACTGGAGGATATGCTGCGCCGTCTGATTATCCCCATGAAGCACACGCTGCGATTTTCCGACTGGTCACCCACGCGCGGACCGCGGATCGATGACGATCGAAACCTTTGAACGGCTGCTGGTCTTGCGCAACCGATACGATCGCGAGTTCGGCAAGCTGTGCCAGAAGATGCTCGCGCTCGCCTTCCGCGGTGCCGGGTACACCATCATGCAGGAACGCGGCGTGCAAGGGGTCGATATCGATGTCGCCGGCGCCACCGACCGATTCTCGATTGAGGCCAAGACGACCGACCGGGAGGCGGTAGCCTTCGAACGGAAGGACGCGGAGGGGCTCGCGGCCCGCCGGCGAGACGGCTACCAGCCGATACTGGCCGTGTTGCAAATCAAACTATTCGCCGATTGGATGTTCGTCAAGGCCGATCACCTGGTCCCGGGGCAGTTGGCGGTCGAGGGGCTCCGCGCGCATCGGATGCGCGACCTTGAGGACCTTGTGGCACCGCGCTTTGACCCGATTGTGGAGGCTCACGCGTCGGGCGCGATGGCGGGTGGGCAGGCGTACCTCGACGCGGTGTTGCGCGACACGGGGATGCCACGCGGGGAATCGTGATGGCGCAGCAGTCTGGTGACTCCTAGCCGGCCTCCTGCTCCGCCTCGATCTGCCCAAGCCGGGCCCGCAGGCGCCGCACAAGCGTGCGAATGATGCCGCTGGCCGTGCCCGGGTCCGCTCGGAGCACCTCGCGCAACGCGGCGCCCGAGAGCCGCAGGACGCGCACGCCATTCGCTCCCACCCGCATGGTGGCCGAGCGTGGCCCAGGATCGAAAACGGCCATCTCGCCCAGAATGTCGCCGGTCGAACGCTCTGAGAGAAAGATTTCTTCAGGCGTCCCGGCCTTGAGGACGACGCTGATCTTACCCGACATGATGATGAAGGCGTCTTCACCCTGTTCGCCCTCGCGGACCACGATCTGCCCCGGGGCGTAAGTTTCTTCCGTGCTGAACCGGGCCAGTTCGGCGAGGCTCTCGGGCTCGATGGACGCGAAGATAGGCACCGAGCGCAGCGCAATCATCTTTTCCAGGC
This sequence comes from bacterium, assembly GCA_041487495.1. GTDB lineage: Bacteria > Sysuimicrobiota > Sysuimicrobiia > Sysuimicrobiales > Humicultoraceae > JBGPNN01. Next base: position 335 of record JBGPNN010000236.1, on the reverse strand, counting down.
GGGTCAGCCTCGGCGTCACACCCTCGGGCTTCGTCGCCAGTCGCGCTGTGAGGCCCTCGAGCGTTTCCCGGACCAGTTCGTGGTTGTCCTCCGCGAGGCGCCGCAGCAGGTCGAGGCCGAGCGCGCCGCGTTCGGCCAGCACGTACGTCGCGGCGGCGCGCACGTACGGGTCGGGTGCCGCCGTGTACTCCGTCAACCCATCGACAAGCGACAACGTGCCGTTACCCGCTCTGGCGACCTCTTGCTGGATAGCGGCCATACGCTCCGCCACCGCCGGCGTGGCGCGGGCGTGCAGCGCGGCGAATGCCTTCTCACGATCCGCGTCGTCGTCGCCG
>JBGPNN010000235.1:0-5206 GCA_041487495.1 bacterium | reverse complement strand
CAGCGTCTTCCCTTGCGATGTCACCGACTTCAACGTCCCCTCGATGCGCTGGACCAGTACCTTGGGCAAGGGGGCGTACAGCAGGGTCGGCGCGTACTTCTGGCCGTCGTGCGTGGCCCACCAGAGGAACTCGACCAGGGCCTTCCCTTTTGTAGGATCGGGCTGGTCGCCGTAGATCAGGATCCAGGTGAAGCCCCCGATCGAGTACACGTCACGGCCTTCAGGCTCCGTAAAAAAGACACGGTAGTCCTGAGGAATCGACGTGATCGCGCCCTCCATCGCCTTCGTGGTGGTTGACAGCGACGGCCGGACAAACTGCCCCGCCTTGTTGCGCACGTTGCCGAAGGTCATCTGGTTGGTCAGAGCGTAGGCCAGTTCGATGTAGCCCAGGGAATTCGGGGTCTGCTTTACCAGGCCGGCGACGCCTTCGTTCCCACGCCCGCCCAACCCGGTGGGCCAGTTGACCGACGTGCCTTCGCCCACTTTCGTCTTCCACTCATTGCTCACTTTGCTCAGGTAATTGACCCAGATGGCGGTGGTGCCCGACCCGTCCGACCGGTGCATCACGACGATGCTGGCATTCGGCAGCTTCATTGGCGCGTTGTCTTTGCCGATGCGCGGATCTGTCCACTTGGTGATCTTGCCGAGGAAGATGTCCGCGAGCACATCTGGCGTGAAGTTCAGCCCCGGCCCGACGCCGGGCACGTTGTAGACCGGCACCACCGCGCCGGCGACGATCGGGATGTGCAGCACGCGCCCGCCGGCCTGCTGGATTTGCTCGTCGGTCATCGGCCCGTCGCTGGCGCCAAAGTCCACGGTCTTGGACATGAACTGGCGAATGCCCCCGCCCGAGCCGATCGATTGGTAGTTGATCCGGACCCCTTTCTCAGCCTCATAGACCTGGGACCACTTCGAATACAGCGGGAACGGAAACGTTGCCCCGGCGCCTGTGAGGTTCACGGCTTGGGCGGCGACCACGCCGGCCACCAGCAGCACGGCGGCGGCGGCGAGTATTTGCCCAAGGACACTGCGTCGTCTCAACACGTTCGTCGACCTCCCTATCTGCGCTTCACATCTGCCGTCACTCCGAGCGTAGCAGCGCCACGTCAAGGGCAAAGGGAGACCGTGTTAAGGGAACGTGGAGTCTATGTCAAGGCTACGTGAAGGGCCGCAGCTCAGCTTGCCAGGTCAAGCCGATAACCGATCCCACGCACCGCGACGATGCGCACACCGCCTTTGGCTTCAACCTTCTTGCGAAGCCAGCCGATATGCGTATCCAGTGTGCGGGCGTCGCCGAAGTAGTCGTCACCCCACACCTCGTGCAGCAGCCGCTCGCGGCGCACCACCTTGCCCTGGTGGCGCATCAGCAGGTGCAACAGGTCGAACTCCTTTGCCGAGACCGGCACAACGGCGCTCGCCACCCGAACCTCGTGACGGCCGACGTCAACGACCAACCGGCCCGCCGTGAGCCTGTCCTCCCCGCCGGACTGGACGACGAACGTCTCCAGCACGTTCGCCACGTCCTCGCAGCGGTCCGTGCTCGTCTCCAGCATCTCGCAGATGTCCTTCCACTTGACGATGTCCTTCGCGGAAGCCGATCCCGAGAAGAGCGCTTCCATCGCAGCGCGCAGGACATCATCCGCGCGGTTCTCCAGCCGGTGCAGGCTCCGCGTGTGGGGGAACACGTCCTCCATTTTGCGGACCTGGTCAATGGCCTGGACCAGCTCTTGGGCCGATTCCAGGATGATCGCGCTCATCTCTTGTGCGGCCGGCAGCACGCGCCGGATGCGGTAGATCGCCAGGCGTGCCGCGGCCGCTTCGATACCGTCGAGGACGTCGTCCAGATAGCCCGTCAGCAACGTGAGCGCCTGCCGGTCGATGGTGCCGCGCGGCACCATCAGCGCGTCGAAGAGGTCCCGCGCGATGGCATCACCCTTGTGCTCCAGGTCCCTGACGAGCTTCCAGGCCTCGGTGAAGGCGACCCGGCCGCCCATGGCCGCATGCAGTATCTGCGCCGCCTCCTGAATGGTCCGCGCCATCTCGTCGAGGAGCCCCAACTCGTGATCGGGACTCTCGCCGGACAGAGTCTCTCGACGCATGGGCTCAGGATGGCGCGCGCGCTCGTGTGCCGGCACAACCACAGTATCCAGGACACCGGCCCCGAGGCGCAAGCGACCTCCCTCGCTCATCCAGGGAGGCGGCCTCCACTGGTGTGGCGAACATGCCCCAAAACCCTGGCCAAGGAGACAGATCATGGCCTTAAGGTTCCTGCCACGCGAGGAAACGTTCTTCGACATGTTCAACGAGGCCGCCGACAACGTACTTCAGGCGGCGCGCATGCTCAAGGCGCTGATGGATGACTACAAAGACGTCGAGCGCCAGGCCGCCGGCATCAAGGCCGTGGAAGACAAGGGCGACGAGATCACGCATACGATCATCGACCGCCTCAACCGGACCTTCGTGGTGCCCATTGACCGCGAAGATATCTTTGCGCTGGCCAAGCAATTGGACGACGTGCTCGATTGGATCGAGGCCGCCGCCGCCCGCATGGCCGTCTACCAGATCCCGCACTCGACACCTGAAGCCCAGGAACTTGCCCACATTGTTGTCAGCGAGTGCGAGGCCATCGGGGAAGCGGTCAAGAATCTGCGCAACCTGGACCGTATGGCCGGCCCGCTACGGGAGATCAACCAGCTGGAGAACCTGGCCGATCACGTGCAGCGTGACGCCATCGCGCGGCTGTTTGCCACGACCGCAAACCCGATCGACGTGATCAAGTGGAAGGAAGTGTACGAAACATTGGAGGAGGCCACGGATCAGGGCGAGCACGTCGCCCACCTGCTGGAAGGTATTCACGCCAAGAACATGTAGGGGGCGCTGGTGGTCCCGTTCATCATTCTCGTCGCCCTATGCTTCGACTTCATCAACGGCTTCCACGATGCCGCGAACTCGATTGCCACCGTCGTGTCCACCCGGGTGCTCAGCCCCCGGTATGCGGTCATCTGGGCGGCGGTCTTCAACTTTGTGGCGGCCTTTGGCCTGGGCGTGAGCGTCGCCACCACGATTGGCAAGGGCGTGGTAATTCCGTCGGCCATGACCAATCAGGTCGTGTTGGCCGGGCTGATCGGCGCGATTGCCTGGGGTCTGATCACCTGGTACTACGGCTTGCCGGTCTCTTCATCGCACGCGCTGATCGGCGGGCTGGTGGGCGCCGCGCTCATCGCGGCCGGTCCGGGCGTCCTCATCTGGCAGGGCATCCGGCGGATCCTGATCTTCATCGTCCTCTCCCCACTGGTGGGCCTCGTGCTCGGCCTCGCCTTCATGGTGGCGGTGCACTGGATCGCGCGCCGCGCAACGCCGGCGCGTGTGGACCGCACCTTCCGACGGCTCCAGTTGATCTCCGCGGCCTTCTACAGCCTCGGGCACGGCACGAACGACGCGCAAAAGACGATGGGCGTCATCGCCGTCGTGCTGTTTACGAACGGCTACCTCGGTTCGACCTTCTACGTGCCGTACTGGGTCGTCTTGATCGCGCACGCCGCGATCGCGGGCGGCACGCTGGCGGGCGGCTGGCGCATCGTCAAGACCATGGGGATGCGGATCACGAAGCTCCAGCCCGTGGGCGGGTTCTGCGCCGAGTCGGCCGCGGCCATCGCGCTCCTGGGGGCCTCGTTCGCGGGGATTCCGGTCTCAACAACCCACACCATCTCCGGCGCGATCATGGGCGTAGGCGCCACGCGACGGCTCTCGGCGGTACGCTGGGGTGTCGCGACGCGGATTATCTGGGCGTGGGTATTGACGATCCCCGCCGCCGCGCTGGTGGCGGGGATCGCCTATCTGGTGCTCAGGGCGTTACCGATATAGTGGGAGCGGGTGCGGCTGCAGTCTGTCGCCCAGCTGACGCTTCAGCACGTCGAAGGCCTCGATATCGTACTGCCCCACGAACGTGATCGCTTCGCCGGCGCGGCCCGCGCGGGCCGTGCGGCCGATCCGATGAATGTAGGTCTCCACATCTTCCGGCATGTCGAAGTTGATGACGTGTGAGATGTCATGGACGTCGAGGCCGCGGGCGGCCACGTTGGTCGCGATCAGCGCCCGCACCTTGCCGCTGGCGAATGCCTGCAGCGCCCGCAGCCGTGCGCCCTGCGCCATGTCGCCATGGAGTACCTCTACTTCCACCCTGCGCTCGCGCAGGGTCTTGGCGAGCCGATCCACGCCGCGTCGCGTCCGCCGGAAGACCAGGGCCGACGGCACGTCACCGCTGGTGAGCAGCAGGCGCAACGCGCGGACCTTATCTTGCTCGGCGACCTCGAGATAGAACTGGGTGACGGTCTCGACGGTCGGCGACGGTGTGGCGATCCGGATCCAAGCCGGGTTGCGCATGTGGCGCGTCGCGATGTCGTTGATGGCGGCCGGCAGCGTGGCCGAGAACAGGGCCGTCTGCCGCGCCGCGGGAATGAGCCGGATGATCCGCTCGACGTCGGGCAGGAAGCCCATGTCGAGCATCCGGTCGGCCTCATCCAGGATAAGGAGGCGGACGGCGTCGAGCCGCAGGCTGCCCCGATTGAGATGGTCGAGCAAGCGGCCCGGCGTGGCCACAACGATGTGCACACCGCCCCGCAGCGTCTTCAGCTGGCGCTCGATTGGCTGGCCCCCGTACAGGGTCGCCACGCGTACCTTGTCAGTGGCAAGGCTCCGGATGGCGTCCGCGATCTGCAGGGCCAGTTCGCGGGTTGGGGCGAGGACAAGCGCCTGGACGCCACGAGCGTCGCGGGCCAGGCCCTCAATCATGGGAATCGCGAAGGCGCCGGTCTTGCCGGAGCCGGTCTGAGCCTGCCCGGCCACATCGCGGCCGGCGGCCAGCACCGGGATCACCTTCATTTGAATCGGGGTGGGTTCGGTCCACCCCAAACGGGATAGTGCCCGGACGGTTTCCGGGCGAGTGACGAGACCGCCGAACGCGGTCTCGTGCGTAATGATAGAGATTGGACGTACCTCCTGATGTAACCCGGGGGAAACCCGGGTTGAGTATGAGCCGGCATTCTGCGCGTGCCCACCGGTTCAACCCAACCCTGGTGTAGGAGACCGCGGACACATGAAACGGGCGATGCCTGTAGTTGCCATCGCCCGCTTCGGAAGACGCAACTATGACGACTAGGGGTAGATTAGCACTATTCTGCGGTCCAGGTCAAGAGGTCGAGGGTGT
>JBGPNN010000234.1:0-5239 GCA_041487495.1 bacterium | reverse complement strand
GCAAACCCGGGCTCGACCGTGTGGTGTTCCGCGCCGCGCCCGAGGCGTCCACGCGAATGGCGGCGCTGCGGGCCGGCGAGGCGGATATTATTGCCCAGGTCAACATCGCCGACGTGCCCTCGCTCAAGTCGGGCAACACCTACGTGGCGTCGGTGCCCAGCCTGCGCGCAATCTACATCATCCTGGATCAGACGCGGCCTGGACCGCTCCAGAACCCGAAGGTTCGCCAAGCATTGAACCATGCCGTGGACAAGGACGCCATCGTTTTCAACATTCTCCAGAGCTTCGGCGTCAAACTCAGCGGTCAAGTGCTGACGCCGGGGTACGTGGGCTTCCAGCGCGAGATCAAGGCGTATCCGTACGATCCGGACAAAGCCCGCCGGCTGCTGGGTGAAGCCGGATATCCGCAGGGCTTCCGCCTGACGTTGTGGTCGCCGAGAGGCCGCTACGTCATGGACAAGGAGATTGCGGAAACAGTGGTCGGCCAGCTGGCGATGGTCGGCGTGCAGGTCGACCTGCAGATCCGTGAATGGGGGACGTTAATCACCGACGTGCGGCGGCGGGCCCAGAGCAACATGCTCCTCATGGGTTTTGTCACGCCGCCCGACGCGAGTTTCATGTACGCGCTCCACACGACCAACGGTCCCTATACGTACCGCACCGTCCCGGAGTTCGATGCCATCGTTCGGCAGATGCGGCAGGTGGTCGACGAGACACAGCGGCAGGAACTGCTGAAGCGCGCCACCACGATGATGTATGAGGACCCGCCGGTGATCTTTCTCCACCAGCAGGTGGATCTGTATGGAGTCAACAAGCGGGTGCGGGGATTCGTCCCGCGACCGGACGACCGCCTGGTGCTGACGCGCGTGACGGTGGAGTGAGCCGGGCGAGACCCGATTGCATCGCTACCTGGCGTGGCGCCTCGCGCATGCGCTCGTCGTCATCGTGGGCGTCCTGGTGGTCGTGTTCTTCATGGTCCGTCTCAGCGGCGATCCGGCGGCGCTGTATCTGCCGCCGGAAGCGTCGGCCGATGATCTGAACGCGCTGCGCCGCCAGCTCGGGTACGATCGGCCGCTGCTCGTGCAGTTGGCCGACTTTCTCGGCCGCGCGGCGCGCGGGGACTTCGGCGTCTCGCTCCGGCAGCGGGTCCCGGCGCTGGAGTTGGTCGTCACGCGCGTGCCTGCCACGTTGAGACTGGCGGGTTTCGCGCTGACCCTCATGGTCCTGCTTGCTGTGCCGCTTGGGGTCGCGGCCGCGGTGAAACGCGGCTCCGCGATCGATCTGGCGGTTACCACCCTGGCGCTGCTCGGGCAATGCATGCCGACCTTCTGGACCGGCATCGTCGCGATCTTGCTGTTCTCCCTCGAGTTGCGTTGGTTTCCGACGTCCGGCAGCGGGTCGTTCCGCCACCTCGTGCTTCCCGGCGTGGTACTGGGGTCGTACTCGGCCGCGGTGGTCACCCGACTGATCCGCAGCAGCATGTTGGATATTCTCGCTAGCGACTTTATCAGGACTGGCAGGGCGAAGGGGCTCAGGGAGTGGACGGTCCTCGTCAAGCACGCGCTGAAGAACGCCGCGATCCCGGCCGTCACCGCCCTGGGGCTGCAGGTGAGCGTGCTGATGGGCGGGGCGATCGTGACGGAACAGGTGTTTGCGTATCCGGGGATGGCGCGGCTGGCGGTGCAGGCCATCGCCAACCGAGACATCGAGGTGGTGCAGGCGTTTGTGGCGCTCAACGCCGTCATTATCGTCGCGGTCAGCCTGGTCGTAGACCTGGCGTACCTGATGCTGGATCCGAGGATCCGCTATGGGTAGGCGTCTCCTTCGCTCGGGGAAGGGCAGTCTCGGGGTGACGATGTTGGTGCTCGTCGTTGCCTGCGCGGTGCTGGCTCCGTACCTGGCGCCCCATGACCCTAAGGCGCAAGATATCACGCGCCGGTTCGTTCCACCGTTCTGGGCGGCCGGGGGACGTCTCGACTATCCGCTCGGGACGGATCAATTGGGGCGTGACCTGCTGTCGCGGATTATCTGGGGATCCCGGGTCTCACTGCTGGTCGGTTGCAGCGCCGTGCTTGTGTCCGGGAGCATCGGGAGCCTGGTGGGATTATGGGCGGGGTTTCGCGGCGGTTGGATCGATGCCGTCGTCACGCGGTTGGCCGATATCCAGCTGGCCATTCCATTCCTGGTGCTGGCCATCACGGTTCTGGCCGTGCTCGGCGCCGGACTGATCCAGCTCGTCGGCGTCCTGGGCGTGACCGGATGGGTGCTGTACGGGCGCGTCGTGCGGGGCCACGTGCTCGCCATTCGCGGCCTGGACTACATTGAGGCGGCGCGCGCCCTGGGCGTCCCGGCGTGGCGCGTGGTCCTGCGCCATGTGCTGCCCAACGTCGCGCCGTCCATCAACGTGATCGCGACACTGGAGGTCGGCCGCATGATCCTGGCCGAAGCGTCGCTGTCCTTCCTCGGCCTCGGCGTGCAGCCCAGCGTGCCCACGTGGGGCGCCATCGCCGCGGATGGCCGCGACTACATCGCGACGGCGTGGTGGGTCGCCACGTTCCCTGGAGTGGCGATTCTGCTGACCGTCCTCGCCGTGAACTACGTCGGCGACTGGTTGAGAGACGTGGCGGATCCGACGTTGAGGGTGTGAGATGCTCGTGATGTCGGCGTGAAGGAGCGACGTTGATGAAACCCTGGCCGGTGATGAACTGGACCGCGGGGCAGGCGGACGTGCCGGAGCGCACGCTGCGCGCGCAGGCCCGGCCCGTGCTCGCGCACACGGACCCCGCGTTCGTGGACCTGTTTGCGCGCACGACGGACCTGCTGCGCCAGGTCTACCGCACAACACACGACGCCGTCATCATGCAGGGCGATGCGACGCTTGGGCTGGAGGCTGCCGCGGCCTGCCTGATCAATCCGGGCGACATCGTGCTGAACCTCGTGTCCGGCGTCTATGGCGCGGGGTACGAGCGCTTCATCCGCCGGTACGGCGGCGAGGTCGTCGAGATGCGCGTGCCGTACGATGAGGCGTTCGATCCCGACGACGTGCGCGCTATGCTGGCCAAGAATCCCAGGATCAAGTTCCTGAGCGCCGTCCACGTGGAGACGATGGCGGGCACCGTCAACCCGATCGACGCGATCGGGCGGATCGCGAAGGAGCACGGCGTCATCACCATCGTGGATACTGCCGCCGGGCTCGGCGCGCACGAGTTTCTGCCCGATGAGTGGGGGATCGACATCGCCGTCGCGTCGCCCAAGAAGTGCCTGGGCGGTATTGCGGGGCTCACCCTGCTGGCGGTCAGCCCCGAGGCCTGGAAGGCGATGGCGGGACGCGAGGCTCCGCTGCGCCGCAGCTATCTCTCGATTCTCGATTGGAAGGAACTCTGGCTCGAACAGCGCCGGTTCCCGTACACGCCCGGGATCAGCGACATCTTCGCGCTCGAGGCCACCCTCGAGCAGGTGCTCGAGATAGGCGTCGACCGGCACATCGCGCGCTACGCGCGTATCGCCGCGGCCTGCCGCGCGGGTGTGCGGGCGCTGGGGCTGCGGCTCTGGCCGGCCCGCGACGAGATCGCGGCGAGGGGGGCCACCGTGGTGCGGGTGCCCCAGGGGGTGACCGATCGACAGCTCATCGACCATCTGCGTCAGACGTACGATGTCATGATCTCGGGCGCGCACTCCGACCTGGCCGGCAAGGTCTTTCATCTTGGACATATGGGTGCGGCTACGCACCCGACACATCTCGCCGCGCAGCTGGGTGTGCTCGAGCTCTCGCTGGCCGACCTGGGGCTTCCCGTCACCCTCGGCGCGGGCGTCGGCGCCGCGTTGGACGGGTTTCGGAACTGGACTCCGGACGCCTGAGCGCTAGCCGCCGGGCCGCCGCGCGACCGCCATGTGCGAGCGGCCGCAGTGCCCGCCGCCGGTTGCGTAGAGAACCTCGCCGTGAATGTAGCTGGCCCGCGGCGAGGCCAAGAAGAGCACCGCCTCCGCGATCTCGCCGGGATCGCCCGTTCGCGCGAGAGGAATAGTGGCCAGCATGTCGCGGACGTAAGGAGACTGCTCGCCTTCGCCTCGCTGCAGCACGCGGTCGAGTACCATGCCGGGCGCGATCGCATTCACGCGGATGCCGTGCGGCCCGAGCTCGATGGCCAGCACCTGGGTGAGCATGTTCACAGCCGCCTTCGACCCGCAGTAGTGGGCGGCGCCGGCGCGCGCCGATGTCGAGGCCCCGGACGAGATGTTGACGATACTCCCGTGCGCGCCGCGCGCGATCATCTGGCGCGCCACATGCCGGCACGTCAACATCGTGCCCTTGACGTTCACGTCGAACGTGCGCTCCCAGTCCTCGACGGAGATGTCGAGTAGATGGTCCGTGATCACGTACCCGTGGTAGTTCGCCAGGACGTCGACGGGGCCGAGGGCGCTCGAGCCCTCGGTGACGACGCGGGCGACGTCGTCGTCGAGGCGTACGTCCGCGGGGATGGCGGCCACCGGCGCGCCGAGCGCCCGCGCCGCATCGGCCGTGTGCGCGAGCCGGTCGGCCGCGAGATCCGTAAGCAGCAGACGCGCGCCTTCCCGCGCGAAGGCGCGCGCGCAGGAGGCGCCGAGCAGTCCGGCGGCGCCGGTGATCATGACGACCCGGTCCGTGAACATCACTTCAAACCTCCTTCGGTTATCGAGCGGTGAAGATGCGGCGAAGATTAGCCGGAGTTTGGGGCGTACGTGCGTTGGTCTGATAGCCAAGCCGGGCGAAGAAGGCCGCGATGGCATCGGCCGAGCCAAGCTGTTGGATGTCAATTGCAGAGAGCGACGAGGCGCTGACCAAAGAGGGCAACTCCCGGATTCGTTCACTCGATCCTTCTTGCAGAACTGGCCTTTTCAATTCTCAACGTGGATGGATTTGCCCTCCCAGAACTCGAGCGCCGAAGCGGTGGGCCGCCGCACCCATGGAGCCCCCGGCTTCGTCTCTGCGCCACCGTGGTGGGCGGCGCACGCCTTTTCTTCTGAAGTGGCCGCGGCCTACGGGCTCTAATTCATCATCACTCACCCAGCGTCCGGTGGCGGTGCGGAACCTCTGATGATCGGCCTGATGCGGCGGCCGGTCGAGTATCGTCGCTGCAGGTCCCTCTGCGGCCCGCGAGACCGCCGTCGGAGCCTCTCAGATTCTCGGAAGGCACGACGTGTTCGTGCTCGCGGCGGCGATCGCCTATGCCGCTATCCTGTCATTCTTCCCGCTCATGAT
>JBGPNN010000233.1:0-5262 GCA_041487495.1 bacterium | reverse complement strand
GCTCGGCCTGGGACGTGTTGTCGCGGCGGCTCAGCGGCGCCTGGATGTGCGCCGGATCCCGGCTGCGCATCCTGGCGCCGACGTACAACGCGTGATCGTCGTACAGGATCGCAATCCACATGCTGTCCGACGGCGCCGCACCTTCCACCGGCATTTTCTGGGTGAAGTCGTCGATCCAGCGCGCGGTGGCCCAGACCGAATCGTCCAGGCGACCATCGAGGTGGATTGCTCCCGCCGGCATGCGCATCGCCGTAACCTGCTTTTGCGGCGGGGCGCTCAACGGCCGAGCGGCCGACGGAACGGATGGGGCTTGGGCCAGGGCGAACCCGGCCGCCACCCAGCGGATGGCGACGATCAGGGCTGGCTTCGCACCACGCGCCACCGGCCCTGCTGCGCGTCGCTCGATTGTTCGTGCCGCGACGTATAGGTCCCTTCCAGGGTATCGCCCCGGAGGCGACCGATGAACGTAGTATGGAGCGGGCAGTTGCAGCTGGGATCAGTGTAGGGCGCCAGCGAGCCACTCACCTGCCCACCCGACACCCGAACGAAATTGATCGAGATCGCCTGTGAGCTGGGGGGCGGAGTCTGTGCCGTAGGGGCCTGACCTGGAAGCTGGCCCGCCATCCGTGGGGGGGACATGACGACATCGCCGAAGGCGGAGTCGGTGGCGGCGTTCAGTTTGAAGAGGATACTGCCGCTGCGACCGGTTTCGCCGCTCGAGTATTCGCCGGTCCATTCACCGGCGAGCTTCGAAATGTCGGACGCGGGGCCAACCACGGGGACCGGACTTTGAGCGCCCCCGCAGGCGAGGGCGGCGATCAACAGCAGAGGGGAAAGGCGCGCGATCATCATGGGGCCTCGATAAGGTGGGTCGAACACCTAGACGCCCTGGAATCTGATAAGGTTGCAGGGCTCGGGTATGTCGGGATTGTGTCAGCCGTTCCCGAACCCCGGCGTGGAGATGACCTGCCGGGCCTGATACACGTGGCGTCGATCGTGGGCAGCCAGAAACGAGAAGTACCCGCCCAGCGGCATCCGGAACAGGCGCGAAACCGGTGAGACGACGATGGCACGCTTCACATCGACGCTATCCGCCTGCCGCACCCGGTCCAATAAGCGGTCGCGCGACGCTCCCAGGGCGCGCAGCACGTGATCGCACCCAAGCGCTTCCACGTGTGGTTGGAAGATCGGGAACGTTTTCATCAGGCGTTTGGGTGGCGGCTCCATGGAGCCCGTCATCCAGCGAGTGAACCACCCGTAGCGAATCGGTCCGGCCTGCCGACCCCAGCCGCGCTGGCGGGCCACACCGATCGCGCGGTCGATCGCCGGCAGCGCCGCATCCGTGCTGGTGGCGAGATGCATCAGGCACTGGCCGACCGACCATTTGCCAGGTGCGGAAATCCAATTGAGCTGGGTGTCGCTGAGCCCGCTGACCGCTGCCGCGGCCTCGAGCTTGGTGGTCGCGAACTGCTGGGCCGCCGCCGCCAGCCCGCCGAACGCATCCTGTGGATGGGTCACCCTGTCTCCTCGCAGGCGTCTGTCCCAAAGATACGCCGCGCGGTGACTTCGCGATCCTGCCCGCTAGGCCGAGAGCACCGGTCTGAGTGGCCGCTCGTCCCGGAAAAACAGCTCCCGCTCCAGGTCGCGCGCCTCCGACGGCGGCACGGCCCGGGTGGCTTGCGAGGGGCGCGCCCGCCCACCCAGGAACTCGACTGCCTGCGCCACGACCACGGGCGCCCGCACCACTTCGGAGTGCCCCAGATTCTGCGTCGTCACGAACCGGCTCTCCGGCCATGCGTCCGCGATCGCCGCGCCATCGGACCACGGCACCACGGGATCGCCGGCGTCATGGACGATGAGCAGCGGCGTGGTGCGACGCCGGGCCATGGCCCGCACGTCGAGATCATCCCACGAGAACCGCAACCGGCGCTCGCTCGATGCCTTCATCTGGTCGAGCACGTCCGGGCGCAGGCCGATCATGGAGGCCCACCGGAGCGTGAACCCAACCGGGTCTGCGGCGGGCGCCACAAACACGACACGGGATACGTCCAGCCCCAAGTCCATCGCCAACGCGGTGGCGGAGGCTCCCAGGGAATGCGCAATGACGCCTCGTGCCGGGCCCATGGCCGCGACCACGGCGCGCAGGGTGCGCGCCAGTTGCGGCATGGAGCTCATGCGGCCGCTCGAGACTCCATGGCCCAGTCCATCGTAGGTCACGACCTGGAAGCCGGCCGCGACGAGCGGGGCGACATAGGCCGTCAGGCGTCCACCGCGGGAGCCCCAGCCATGGACCAGATACACGGCCGGGCCGTGACCCCAGGTCCACCCGGCAATGCGGTGCCCCTCGACAGTCACGGTGAACGGGCGGGCGCGGTCGAGCTGCGCCCGCATGGCACCGGTCAACCGTGCCTTCGGTACGGTGAAAAAGAATCGCTCAGCCAGGACCGCAGCCTGCCTGGGCGAGACGGTTTGGATCATCCGAAACATGAATCGCAGCCACCGCATGGTTGTGAGTCTCCAGTTATGGATTGCCGGACCGCGCCGCCATGAGCAGCGTGTCGAATGCACGACGCGCACGCGTCTCGGCTTCAGGATCGTGCAACAGGCGTGAAGCGTGATGGTAAGCGAGCATGACGCCGTAGAGGTCGTGCGCGAATTGCATCGGATCGGCGTCGGGCCGGAACGCCCCGACCTCGATCCCCTTTCTCACCGTCGTCGCGATGACATCGAGCCACTGGCGCTGATACTCGACCAGCCGGTCGCGCGCCGCGCCCGGTCGATCGTCCAGCTCGACCGCGGCCTGCACGAACAGGCAGCCACCCGGGAGCGGTGAGGACCGGGCCCAATCGAGCCAGCGGTCGAACAACGCGCGCATCCGCGCTTCGCCGCGTGGAGCGGCCAGCGCCGGTCGTACGACGTTCTCCACGAAGACGCCCGCTCCATGGTCCAGCACCTGGACCTGGAGCATCTCTTTGGACTGGAAGTGCGCGAACAACCCGCTCTTGGACAGGTTGAGCTGGGTAGCGAGGGCGCCGATCGTCAGCCCCTCGAGGCCGACCTGGCTGGCCAGCCCGGTGGCCCGGTCGAGAATCGCGATGTGCGTCGCGTCGCTCTTGCGCATGGGCGAATAATTAGCACGAACGTTCGTTCTTGTCAATCGAACACCACAATCCGTTTCACAGCAATATCTTAGAGACCATGCAAGTCATCGCCATCGCCGCGATTCCAGCGCATGAACGAGATGAGCTGCGCCGCGCTCTCGAGCCGATCCGGACGCTGGGGGATCTGTTGGACTGGTCGCGCCAACTCGAACCGCCGGTGCCCGCCCCCGAGGTCGTGACCCAGGACGAGTACACGCACGACGTTCTCATTCCATACGCCGGGGGGCGCTGGCTCGATTTCGACACGACCTGACTGGGGGCCCTGACGGCGGTCGCCGTCTGGGATCACCGGCCGACGGAGCGGGAACTGCTGGACGCGCGTCTGGCCCGCGGGTGGCGACCGACGCCGAGCCGGCTGAAAGAGGGACCGAAAGTGCTGGGCTACGCGGCCTGCGTGTTCGACGCGAGATCGCACTAGATCCGTATCTTGGCCAGCATGTCCGGGCTCGACCCCATTCTTCGCCCACAGTCGGTCGCGGTGATCGGTGCCTCCCGCGATCCCCACACCATCGGGCACGAGATCCTCGGCAACATCGTCCGCTACGGGTTCCAGGGCGCGGTCTTCCCGATCAACCCGCACGCCGCCGCGGTGCATTCGATCAAGGCCTACCCGTCGGTGAAGGACGTTCCAGACGCGGTGGACCTCGCGGTCATCGTCGTGCCGAAGGAACTCGTCCTGCTGGTCGCGGAAGAATGCGGCCAGAAGGGCGTGCGTGGTCTGGTGGTGATCTCCGCCGGATTCAAGGAGGTGGGCGACGCGGGCGCCGAAGCCGAACGACGCCTGATGGCCATCGTGCAGCGCTACGGCATGCGGATGGTCGGCCCGAATTGCATGGGCGTCCTGAACACCGATCCGGCGGTTTCCCTCAACGCCACGTTCGCGCCCACGATGCCGCCATTCGGCCACGCGGCCTTCGTGTCGCAGTCCGGGGCGTTGGGAGTCAGCGTCCTCGACCATGCCGCGGAATACGGGATCGGGATCTCACAATTCGTCTCGGTGGGCAACAAGCCCGATGTCTCCGGCAATGATCTGTTGCTGCAATGGGAGCATGATGACGCCGTCGGGGTGATCCTGATGTACGTGGAGAGCTTCGGCAACCCGCTTCGATTCCTCGAGATCGCGTCGCGCATTACAAGACACAAACCGATCATCGCGGTGAAATCGGGTCGTTCGCGGGTGGGCGCGCGGGCGGCCGCATCGCACACGGGAGCCCTGGCCGCAAGCGACGCCGCGGTGGATGCGCTGCTGACCCAGGCCGGCGTGCTCCGGGCCGGCTCGATCGAGGAGCTGTTCGACATGGCGACGGCGTTTCGCGGGCAGGCGCTGCCCCGATCCAGCCGCACGGCGGTGCTCACCAATTCCGGCGGACCCGGCATCCTGGCGGCGGATGCGCTGGAACCCCAGCAGATGGAGCTGGTGGATCTCACGCCCGCGACCATCGCCCGGCTCAAGCCCTTGTTTCCGTCCGAGGCGAGCCTGCGCAATCCGCTCGACATGATCGCGTCCGCGACTGCGGCGGACTACCGCGCTGCCCTCGACGCGATCCTCGCCGACGGCAACGTGGATTCGGCCGTCGCCATCTTCGTGCCTCCCCTCGGCATCCGGGCCGAGGACGTGGCGGAGTCGATCGTGTCGGCCGCCCAGGCTCATACGGCCAAGCCAGTGCTGGCCGTGCTGATGGGCCGGGAAGGGTTACCCGCCGGCAAGGCGGAGCTGCACCGTGCCGGGATTCCCGCGTATGTGTTCCCCGAATCCGCCGCGCGCGCCCTGGGCGCGATGCGCCGGCTGCGGGAATGGCGCGCCCGCCCGGTCCTGACGCCGAAACCGCTCAAGGTGGATCGAGACCGCGCCGACCGGATGCTCGCGCAGGCACGCAGCGCCGGGCGTCTCAAGTTGTCGGAGCTGGAGGTGCTGGGGGTACTCAACGCCTACGGCATCCCCACGGCCCCCTCGCGACTGGCCCACGACCCCGAGGATGCCGCGCGCGCGGCGGCGGAGATCGGCTTCCCGGTCGCGCTCAAGATCGTGTCGCCGGACATCGTTCATAAGACCGAGGTCGGCGGGGTGCGCATCGATGTCGCGACGGCGGTCGAGGTGAAG
>JBGPNN010000232.1:0-5265 GCA_041487495.1 bacterium | reverse complement strand
TCCACGTGGAGGAAACCGGCGGCCCCGTCAGTGAGTCGGCACGTCAGCAACTCGACCGCGCCTTGCGACTCGCGGAAGAACTCGGCGCCCGCACGGTGACCGTGTCAGGGAGCAGCGTGGCCGAGGAAATCCTGCGTTACGCCCGCGCCCACAACGTGACCAAAATCATCGCCGGCAGACCTCAACGGCCCTGGTGGGCACGTCTCCTTTGGAGTTCGGTGGCGGATCAGATCATCAAGGGATGCGGGGCAATCGACGTGTACATGATCAGCGCCCCGGCCGCGGTGGCGCCCGCTCCCTCCGCTGAAGTGGCTGTTCCCGCGACGCCGCGTCGCTATTACGTATACACCGTCGTGGTGGTCGCCCTGATTACAGTGATGGGGGGGCTGCTCCACCGTGCCCTGGCGCCGACCAACCTCACGATGCTCTATCTCCTCGGCGTGGTGGTCGTGGCCCTGCGGTGGGGACGCTGGCCGGCGGCTGTCGCCGCCACTCTCAGCGTCCTGGCCTTCGACTTCTTCTTTGTCCCACCGGAGCTGACGTTTGTCGTCGCCGATACCCAATACCTGCTCACGTTTGCCGGGCTGCTCATCGTCGGCCTGGTGATCGGCAGGCTGGCCAGCCGGACGCGGGAGCAGGCGAACGCGGCGAGGCGCCGGGAGGTCTCGACGGCGGCGCTGCAGGCGCTCAGCGGTGAACTCGCGGCGGCCAGCGACCTGGACGCGATTCTGCGCGCTATTGAGCGCCACGTCTCGGCGACGTTCAGGCGGCAGGTGGCCGTCTTCTTGCCGGGCCGCCGCGGCGTGGAGGCGCGTCTGGTCAGTCCGGGGTTTCCGCTGGATGACAGCGAGCGCGCAGTGGCGACGTGGGTATTCGATCATGGCCAGCCTGCCGGGTACGGCACCGAGACCCTGGCGGGCGCCAATGCACGCTATTTCCCTCTGCGAACGGCCCGGGGTATCGCAGGCGTGATGGGAGTGCGGCCCACGATCCCCACGGACCGGCTGAACCCCGAGCAGCGACAACTCCTGGAGACGTTCGCCAGCCAGGCCGCCGTCGCCATCGAACGCGCGCAGCTGGCGGAGCAGGCGCGGGAGGCGCACCTCTCGCGGGAGACCGAGCGGTTGCAAACCGTCATCTTGAATGCCATCTCGCACGACCTCCGCACGCCGCTGGCATCCATCGTTGGCGCCCTGAGCAGCCTGACCGAGCAAGAAGCATCGCTCGACGATGTGGCCAAACGCGAACTGTTAGAGACCGCCCAGCAAGAGGCACAGCGGCTTGCCCGGTTGGTGAGCAACCTCCTCGACATGACCCGGCTGGAGGCGGGAGCCATCGCGCTGCGGCGTGAATTCCACGACGTGGCGGACCTGGTGGGCTCGACACTGGCGCAACTCGCCGACGCCACGCGCACGCGCGAAATCGTCGTCGACGTGCCCACCGATCTGCCTATGGTGTTGATCGACTTCGTGCCCATGACGCAGGCCTTGGCGAATCTGGTGGATAACGCCCTCAAGTATTCTCCACCCGAGAGCCCGGTCGAGATCTGGGCAGGCGTGGAAGGATCCGAAGTTCGCGTGACGGTGGCCGATCGAGGGCCGGGGATTCCGGAGATCGAGCTCGCCCGCGTCTTCGACAAGTTCTACCGGATCCGCCGGCCGGGTGAACCCGGCGGAGTGGGTCTGGGGCTGGCGATCGCGAAAGGGTTTGTTGAGGCGCACGGTGGGCGCATCTGGGCCGCGGCCCGTCCGGGCGGCGGCACCATGGTAACCATCGCACTCGCCGTGGCGCCCCTGCCAAAGGGGACAGAGAAGGCCTCCGATGAGCGAACCCAAGCCGCGCATCCTGGTCGTCGATGACGAACCGCCGATCCGCCGGCTGCTGCGGACCTCTCTGACCTCCGAGGGATTCAACGTGCTCGAGGCCTCGACCGGCGAGCAGGCCATTCGGGCTGCGGCCATGGAGCGACCCGACGTCATGATCCTGGATCTGGCGCTCCCCGACGTTGACGGAGTAGAAGTCACGCGGCAGGTCAGGGGCTGGAGCAAGGTGCCGATCATCGTGCTCTCGGCACGCGGCATGGAACAGGACAAGATCGCCGCTCTGGATGCGGGCGCAGATGACTACCTGACCAAGCCGTTTGGGATGGGCGAACTGCTGGCCCGTATCCGGGTCGCGCTGCGGCACCAGGGCCCGCCCAGCGGAGACGCAATCTACACGGCCGGGGACCTGACCGTGGACCTGGCCCGGCGGCTGGTCACGATGGCCGGACAGGACCTCTCGCTCACACCGATCGAGTACGACGTCCTAAAGGTCTTGGTCTCGCACGCGGGAAAGGTGCTGACGCACAAACAATTGCTGAAGGAAGTCTGGGGCCCTGCGTATGAGCAAGAGGTCCACCTGCTGCGGGTCAACATCAGCAACCTGCGCCGAAAGCTCGAACCGGACCCGGCGCGGCCGCAGTACATCCTCACCGAGCCCGGTGTCGGGTACCGGATGAGGGCCGCCTCGTAGTTCCCCCCTCCTGAGCGTGCGAGCGGTCGTCGATCTCCCCATCGTCGCGGAGGCTTCGCGCAAAAACATGGCGACTAACGAGACTTTCGTCTCGCCTCAAACCTCCACACGCTGGTGAGAGGCACGGCGATGAACCTCTCGCCAAACGGAACCACTGTGTCGCCGCCATAGAGCAGGACCCCCCGGTGAAACTTCCGCCCGGCAAGGGCCTGTAGGGTGCGCAATCCCTTGAAGTCGCCGTCGCCAATAGACGTAGAAGCTTTGACTTCTATACCTACCAGCGTTCCCGACGGGGATTCGAGAACGAGGTCGACTTCATCTCCCTCGGCGGTGCGGAAATGGTACGATCTGGCATTCACTTCGTTCCAAGGGATTTGCTTCTCGAGCTCGGCGCAGACAAATGTCTCCAGGAGGTACCCGTACAGATCGGGCATCCTCGCGAGCCCAGCGGCGTCCAGCCCCAACAAATATGATGCCAGGCCTGTATCGACAGCGAGGCTCTTCGGTGATTTCAATAGGCGCCGGCGCACGCTTGCCGTCCAGGCGGGGACCAGGCGCATGAGAAACGTCGCCTGCAGAAGCGTCAGATACCGGGCCAGAGTTCGCTGCGGGATTCCCGACGATCGGGACAGGTCTGCGACATTGAGCAACGTCCCCGTGCGCGCCGCGAGGATTGAGAGCAGCCGGGGAAGTTCGGTCAGGCGATCAATCTCCTGCAGATCGCGCACATCGCGCTGCAGGATCGTGGTGAGGTAGGAACCGAACCACGCCCCCCGGCGCCTGGGCGCTCGCGACAGTGCTTCCGGGTACCCCCCCTTCAGTACCCGGTGCATGACGTCCTGACGATCCAAATGCTCGCGTCTCACTGGGAATGCTTCATCTGAGAAAACCCGATCCACAAACGCCTCCCGTACTCCCTCAACCTCTCCCTGGGACAGTGGGTAGAGCGTGAGGAGTTCCATCCTCCCGGCGAGCGACTCAGAAAGCCGCGGAATGAACAAGATGTTGGCCGAACCGGTGAGAAGAAAACGTCCGGAGCGGCGATCGCGATCCACGTTCGCTTTGATCGCCAGGAACAGCTCTGGGACACGCTGCACCTCATCGATCACTACTGGGGTGGGAAGGGCCGCCACGAAACCGGCGGGATCGCTGCGGGCGGCGGCGAGCGTCACGGCGTCGTCCAGCGTGATGTACTCAGCCGGGTGTGGGCCGGCGGCTATCTGCTGGACAAGGGTGCTCTTTCCCGTTTGCCGCGCGCCGTGGAGGACGACGACGGGGGTATCCCTAAGCGCGTCCAAGATTCTGGCGGTCAGGTTGCGTCTAAAAAGAGCCGGCATCCGCGAACGCATCGGACAAAGTCTACTCTTCACGTGACAGAAAATCAAGCACTCAGTGGCCGGAAAACAGTCATCTAATGGCGCCTTTACACTCTCACAGGGACGCATAGTGATCGGGAGGGGCACGCCGCCCCGTTCCCGAACAGACCCGTGCGATGCATCCCATGCTGGCACGCCTGCGCGGCGGGTTGATCGTCTCCTGTCAGGCGCGACCCGACAATCCCCTCCACGGCCCCGTGTTTATGGCCGCGATGGCACAGGCGGCGGCGCAGGGCGGTGCCGTGGGGCTGCGGATAAATGGGCCCGATGACATCCGAGCAGCGCGAGCGGCCGTCGATCTCCCCATCATCGGCATCTACAAGCGCCCCTACGGCGACAATCCGGTGGTCATCATGCCGACGTTTGTCGAAGCACAAGCGGTCGCAGACGCCGGCGCCGCCATCCTCGCCATCGACGCGACGAGCCGGCCACGCCCCGACGGGGCCTCGCTGGCGTCGCTGATCGCCCGGATCCACGCGGAACTGCACCTGCCGGTCATGGCAGACGTCGGGGATCTTCCCGACGGGCTCGCGGCGGCCGCCGCCGGGGCCGATGTCGTCGCGACGACGCTGTCCGGTTATCTGGATCCGGCCGTCGCGCCTCCCGACGAACCCGACCTCGACCTGATCCAGGCCCTGGCGAAGCGGGTGAAGGTGCCGGTCATCGCCGAGGGGCGCATCAAGACGCCCGCCCAGGCCCGAGAGGCCCTCGACCATGGGGCCTTCGCGGTCGTAGTGGGCACGGCAATCACGAACCCCCGCGAGGTCACGCGTTGGTACGTGCAGGCGCTCGCCGCGCCGTGACCCCCACGACCGGCGCCGCGCTATACTAGGGATGGTGACCCAACCCAGGAGGTGCATGCCTGTGAAACGCGTGCTGATGCTGGTGCTGGCCGCGCTACTGGTCGCGACGCTCTCTCCCGCCGGAGTGCGGGGGCAAGAGCCGGTCAAGCTCACGTTCTGGTCCTGGCGGACCGAAGACAAGGCGGCGTACGACCGCATGATCAGGGTGTTCGAGTCGCGCAACCCTGGAATCAAGGTCGAGTTCATCCCCTTCCGGCAAACCGAATACAACACGATCCTCTCGACCGGATTGCAGGCCGGCAAGGGGCCGGACATCATCCACCTGCGGGCCTACGGCGGGTTGGAGACGTTTGCCGCGCCGGGGTTTCTCGCCCCGCTCGACTTCGACAAGGTCCCGGAACTGAAGCGCTTCCCGCTGCAGACGGTCGCCGGCGGGCGCGCGCGGAAGGACGGTAAGATCTACGGCGTACCGTTCGCGACCCAGACCCTTGTCGTGTTCTACAACCGGAAGATCTTCCGAGAGAACAACTTGTCCGTGCCGAAGACATGGGACGCGTTCCTCACAGCGATGA
>JBGPNN010000231.1:0-5266 GCA_041487495.1 bacterium | reverse complement strand
TGCGCGAGAGCAACGGATACGTCCTCGCAGCGTACGTGCAGGCGCTTGGCGCGCATGCAACGATGCTCGCCAATGCGCGCGACATCGCGCACGAACTTGACGAAGCGGTCCGCGGTGGGCTACAGGCGGACGTGCTCATCACGAGCGGTGGGCTGTCGGTCGGGGAGCGCGATCTGGTGCGGCCGGCGCTGCGTCGCGCGGGGGTGGTGATCGAATTCGAAAGCGTCGCGATGAAACCCGGCGCGCGGGTGGCCTTCGGGCGCATCGGTCGCCGCTTGGTCTTCGGGCTACCGGGTACCCCAAGCGCCTGTCGGGTTGCCTTTGAAATCCTGGTTGTTCCCGCGTTGCGCACGCTGCTCGGCTACCGCGAGGCCATCAGGCCGCCGGTGAGCGCGTACCTGACCGCTCCCGTGGACATCAGACCGGGGCGGCGGCGGTACCTGTGGGGTCTCGCGGCCCTGAGTTCCGACGGTCTCGCCGTCACGCCGCATCTGGTGCAAAGCACCGCGACGCTTCGCGCGGCGAGTGACGCCAACGCACTCATTCTGATCGAGGCACATGTGACCGCGCTCGCGGCAGGCAGCCGCGTGCCGGTGCATCTGCTGGACGCGGAGGCCCTGCCCGTCACGCAGGCGCGCCGGCCGGAGGTGATCGGCGTGGTTGGCGAGCGCGACGCGGGGAAGACCACGCTGATCGAGCGGCTGGTCCCCGCGCTGGCGCAGCGCGGCGTCACAGTCGCCGTGATCAAACACCACTTTCACCAGCGGGAGCTCGATGAGGAAGGGACCGATACGGCCCGCGCAGCGGCCGCGGGCGCCGTCCGGA
The DNA here is from genome assembly GCA_041487495.1 of bacterium. Taxonomy (GTDB): domain Bacteria; phylum Sysuimicrobiota; class Sysuimicrobiia; order Sysuimicrobiales; family Humicultoraceae; genus JBGPNN01. Next base: position 4,441 of record JBGPNN010000231.1, on the reverse strand, counting down.
CCGTACTTGCGGGGCCGGGAGGCGTGACAAGTCGCGCGCCCTCAGTCAACGATCCTCCACTGGAGGACGCGCTTGCACAAACCGGCGCGGTTGATCTGGTTCTTGTCGAAGGATACAGCCGGGCCCCGATCCCGAAGATCCTGGTGCGGGGCAGAAGCCCAGAACTCGAGAAAACACCTCCGTCGGGGCCTATCATCGCGGTGGTGAGTGATGCTGCCGAAGAGCGCAACCAGGCCGCGTTCCGCTGGGATCAAATCGATCGTCTTGCCGACTTCATCGTGACCCTCGTGCGGCAGGGAGCGAGGATCGTCTAGCCTACTTGGTGGCGTACGTGACGACCGCGAAACCTGCCGCTTTCCACGCATTCAGACCGCCCCGCAGGTTGCGAACATTCGTGTAGCCGAGCATCCTCAGCACGGTCATCGCCATGGTCCCGTGTATTCCCGCCTGGCAGATGACGATGACTGGCTCGTCCTGTCGGGCGGGGAGCCGGTCGATCTCCTTCGCCAGGTCCCGCAGGGCGATGTGGATCGTGCCACCGATGCGCTCCGTTTGCCACTCCGATCGCTCCCGGACGTCGATGACCAGCGGCGCCCCCGTCTCCAGCAGCCGCCAGACGGCGGCAGGATCGATCTGATATGCATCATCAGGTAGCGTCGATAGCACCCGGTCGGCCGCAGCCATGACGGCCTGATCAGTCCAGCTGGACCCAAGCCCCGGTTTGCCGGCCCTATCGGCTCCGACTGTCGGTCCGGCAAGGGCCAGAGCCAGTACAATTTCCGCTGCAACGAGGCCTGCAAATTTCATCGCCGTCCCCCTTCTCGAAACTCAGAAGGCCATGAACTCCGGCTCCAGTACCGTCCGGATCAGGTCGATGCGCGAGATGATGCCGACCAGCTTTCCTCGGTCGGTCACCGGCACCCGAAGGATGTGGTTGTCTTGCAGCAGCTTCATCACGTCGGGCATTGGGGTCTCGAGATCCACGCTGATCACGTTCTTGGTCATGATGTCTTCGGCGGCGAGGGTTTCGAGTGACTTCCCCTCTGTGAGTGCTTTGAGGATGTCGGCTTCGGTGATCACGCCAATGACGGTCCCGTCCCGCTCGGCCACGGGCATGCCACTAAAACCGTTGGCGACGAGTTGCATGGCGATATCGCGGACCGATGCCCGGGGGGTGGCGGCAACCACCGGCCGGCGCATGAGTTTGGCGGCCTTCATCTCTGCTCACCTCCTCAGAATCTTCACTCCCAGCCTAACGGGGGATCCAAAGCCTGCACATCGAGCGCCGACCCGATTCCGTCCCGCGAGACATGAAGACGCCGGAGGGACTATCCGGTGAGTCTTTCTTGAACCGCTTTGCCCGTCAGCTCTCTGAGTGCGTCAGTGGCGATCCAGCGAGCCGCCCGGGAGTCGACCCTTTCGATGGCCCTGGCTGTCGCTAGGGCTTTCCTGTTCAGGCGGCGGTTGCGCTTGCCGATCTGCCGTAGGGCCCAGTTCACGGCCTTCCTGACGAAGTTTCGCTCGTCCGCCGCCTCGCGGGTGATCATCGGAAGAAATCGTTCAAACACGGCGTCCGGGGCCCGTGTGTCGTGCACCGCCAGGGCGGCCATCAGGACGAATCCCGCGCGCTTGACGAACTCCTCGTTGCGCCTTGACCACGCCGTGGCCTTGCGCAAGGCGTGAGGGGTCTTGGCGAAGAGACCGCTGCACACCTGGTCGCACACATCCCACGAATCGAAACCGGCCACCCAACGCTCCATCTGCGCCCCGGTGACGCGCGTCGGATCGTCGATGAACCCGGCGAGGATACGTGCTTCGTGAATACCCGATGCCCACAGGCTCTGCGCGATGGCGTGATTCGTGCCGATATCTTTGGCGATCGTCCGCAGAGCCGGGATCGAGATCCCGAGGCTGTTGGTCGGATTGATGCCAAACCTGGCCATCCCGGCGACATTCACCGGGTTAGCTAGGCGGCGCAGGCGTTTGAGGATCTGGACAACCTGCCGGTTGCGGGAAGGCCGGCTAGCGATGGGCAATTGGCAACCCGGCGACCTTCCAACCGTTCAGGCCGCCTGCCATGGAGTGCACCTCCGTGTAACCCCACAGGCGCAGGATCGTCATGTACGCGTCAGCCGGCATCGCCGTGAGGAACTTCTCCGCGGCAAGTGTGATCCCGGCGAGGTCTGGTTCGAGCAGCTTGCCGAGTGGCGCACTGGCGGTGGCACGCTTCTCATCGACAAACGGTTGCCCGATGGGAATGATCGGCCAGTCCTTGCTCACCGCAGGGATCGCGGCGACCAGAGCCAGCATCACACCGAGCACGACGATCGGTGGCCTCCTCATCACAGACCCTCCTTCCGTGCGTTCCTACGCTACCGCCTTCGCGAGGCCCCGCGGTTCAGGTGTGATCTTCTCGATGAACAGTTCGATCGTCTCACGCTCCAGCGTCAGCCGCCGGGCGAGAGCCTCGCCATACGCCGCGAGATCGAGAGGTCTGCGCGCAACGCCTTCCGCGATTGCCGCCTCGGCAACCGCCGGCGCAATACGCATCGGCAGCCGCGGATCCACGGGTTTCGGAATCAGGTAGTCGGGCCCAAACTGCAGCGACGTTAGCCCGTACGCGGCGAGGACGATATCGGGAACCTCTTCCTTCGCCAGCGCGGCCAGGGCTCGGGCCGCGGCGATCTTCATCCCGTCGGTGATCGCCCTGGCACGGACGTCCAGCGCGCCGCGGAAGATGAATGGGAAGCCCAGCACGTTGTTCACCTGATTCGGGTAGTCTGAACGGCCGGTCGCCACGATGGCGTCCGGCCGCGCCGCCCGCGCGTCCTCATATGTGATCTCGGGATCGGGATTCGCCATGGCGAACACGATCGGGCGGGCCGCCATCGACTGCACCATTGCGCGAGTCACGATGTTGGCCACCGACAGCCCGACAAAGACATCGGCGCCGGAGAGCGCATCGGCCAGGGTGCGGGCGGGTGTCTCGATTGCGAATCGGTCTTTGTATCGATTCATGCCTTCCATGCGGCCCTTGCGGACGACCCCTTTGGTGTCCACCAGGACGATGTGCTCGCGCGCCATCCCGAGCCTTACGAAGAACTCCGCGCACGCGATGGCAGACGCCCCGGCACCGCTGATCACGGTCTTCACCCGCTCGATGCGCTTTCCGGTAAGTTCGAGGGCGTTGAGGAGCGCGGCTCCTGTGATGATGGCCGTGCCGTGCTGGTCGTCGTGAAAGACCGGGATGTCCAGTAAGGCCGTCAGCTTCTCCTCGATCACAAAGCACTCGGGCGCCTTGATGTCCTCTAGATTAATCCCGCCGAACGTGGGCTCGAGCGCCTTCACGATCCGCACCACCTCGTCGGGATCAGTGGCGTCGATTTCGATGTCGAAGACATCGATGTCGGCGAAGCGCTTGAACAACAGCGCCTTCCCTTCCATGACAGGTTTGCCGGCCAGGGCGCCCACGTTGCCGAGACCCAGGACGGCCGTGCCGTTGCTGATGACCCCGACCAGGTTGCCTTTCGCCGTGTACGCGTAGGCGGCGCTCGGATCTTGGTGAATCGCCCGGACGGGTTCGGCAACGCCGGGCGTATACGCCAGCGACAGGTCATGCTGGGTCTTGCACGGTTTGGTGATCGCGATCGCGATCTTCCCGGGCCGGCCGGCGGCGTGGTACTGCAGAGCATCCTCATGGAGGGTATTCACAGGTCCGCCTCCTCAAGAGTGGGGTCTCCCAATCCGGTTCTAATGTATCGCCGAGGCAGGGGGCCTTCATCGGGCAACCGCCCGATTTTCCGCGCTCAGGCACAGATCGGCTGCCGGCCCGATACCCCTGGCCGCCGCGCCGGGGCTATGCTCACGCCAGGGGTCATCGTGGGCACGCACGGCCGCACCGGCCTGCCGCGGGTCTTGCTAGGCAGCGTCGCCGAGGACGTGATCCGGCATGCCCAGGTCCCTGTGCTCGTCGTCCCGATGTTCAAGCGCGCGGCGGCGGCACAGCTGGCGGCCGCGGGAGCGAACCGAGCCAAAGAGGGGGCGCCCCATGCATGACGATCTGCTCGCCAGGGCGTTGATGGGCTCAGGCGACGCCCCTGATGCTTCCATCGGCCGCCAGATCGATCTCCCACGCCCGCGGCCGTGGTGGAAGCGCCGGCATCGTCATCATGTCCCCGGCCAGCGCCAGGATGAAGCCGGCACCTGCGCGCACCTCGACGTCCCTGATATGAATGGCGAACCCTTCCGGCACCCCACGGATGTGGGGTTGATCGGTGAGTGAATACTGGGTCTTCGCCACACACACGGGCAACTGGCCAAATCCCCTCGCCTCGAACTCTTTGAGGTGGTGCAGCGCGCCGTCGGTGAACGTGACTTCCGATGCGCCGTAGATGCCCCGGGCCACCGCCCTGAGCTTCTCGTCGAGGGGCATCTCGGGTGA
>JBGPNN010000230.1:0-5285 GCA_041487495.1 bacterium | reverse complement strand
GTCCCGATGAAAACGTTCATCCCGACCGCCGCGCAGATCAAACGGGAGTGGCTTCTGGTTGATGCCGACGGGAAGGTGCTGGGCCGGCTCGCGACTCGCGTCGCGGTGCTCTTGCGTGGGAAACTCAAGCCGCATTTCACACCTCACCAGGACACCGGCGACTTCGTCGTTGTGATCAACGCCGCCGGTATCCGGCTCACCGGGCGGAAGCTGCAGCAAAAGAAAGCCTACCGGCACTCGGGGTACCCCGGCGGGCTGAGAGAGACGGGCTATGACGTCCTGGTCCGGCGCCGTCCCGAATGGGTCATCACTGAAGCCGTGCGGGGGATGCTGCCGAAGACACGGCAAGGACGCCAACTGATCAAGAAGCTGAAGGTGTATCGTGGTTCAAACCACCGTCATCAGGCGCAGCGGCCCGCGCCGGTGGCCTGGTAACGCGCGGCCCGGAGGTCCATCGTGGCACAAGAGGTAATTGCGCTCACGTCAGGCAGCCGCAAGGAAGCGGTCGCCCGTATTAAGATGGTCCCGGGCTCCGGGACGATCACCGTCAACGGGAGGTCCCTCGAGGGCTACTTCCCGACGGCGCCGCTTCAGGTGAGGGTGCGTCAGCCGCTGCAGGCGACGGCCACGGACGGACGGTTCGACATCATCGTCACCGTTGCCGGTGGCGGTGTCGCCGGACAGGCGGACGCGGTACGGCACGGTATTGCAAGAGCGCTGCTTATTGCCGATGGGGAGTTTCGTCCGACGCTGCGCAAAGGTGGGTTCCTGACGCGCGATCCGCGCGAAAAAGAACGCAAGAAGTACGGACACAAGCGCGCCCGGAAGGGATTCCAGTACAGCAAGCGTTGAGAAATCCGTAACCGTAGTCGCCACGACCAACGGTGCCGGCGGCTTCCGGCCCACCGGCGTGGCGATTCACTTTTGTAGTATCATGCTGGCATGGCCCGCCCCCGCTTCAGGAGCGTGCGATGACGCTGCGCGGACGCGATTACCTGTCAGTCGACGATCTTACGCCCGACGAGCTCCGCCTGCTGCTCGACTTCGCGCGCGACCTGAAGGCACGCCAGCGCGCGGGTGACCGCCCGGCCCTGCTCGCCGGGAAGACGCTCGCGATGATCTTCGAGAAGCCCTCGTTGCGCACGCGCGTGTCTTTCGACATCGGCATGTTCCAGCTCGGCGGTCACGCCATCTATCTGGGGCCCCAGGATATCCAGCTCGGCGTACGCGAGTCCGTGGCGGATGCCGCGCGGAACCTCGAGCGCATGGCCGACGGCATCATGGCACGCACGTTTGCCCACGCGACGGTGACCGAACTGGCCGACGCGGCGCGCTGTCCGGTCATCAACGGCTTGTCGGAGTACGAGCATCCCACGCAAACCCTGGGCGACCTCCTGACGATCCGCGAGCGGTTCTCCCGTGTCGAGGGCCTCAGGGTGGCCTGGGTGGGTGACGGCAACAACGTCTGCCACTCACTGATCCTTGGCGCGGTCAAGGTCGGGATCCATGTGACCGTCGCCACCCCGGCGGGGTACGCGCCGGCCGAGCGCGTCACCCAGCGTGCCCGCGCCATGGCCAGTGCCTCGGGTGCCAGCCTGACGCTGATGAACGATCCGGCGCAGGCGGTGGCGGGTGCCGACATCGTCTACACCGATGTCTGGACGAGCATGGGCCAGGAGGCCGAACGCGAGGAGCGCGCGATCGCATTCCGCAACTTCCAGGTCGACGCTGCGTTGCTGGCACGGGCCAAACCAGGCGCCGTCGTGATGCACGATTTGCCGGCACACCGCGGTGAAGAGGTCACCGCCGGCGTGCTCGACGGCTCGCAGTCGATCGTCTACGATCAGGCAGAGAACCGCCTGCACGCGGAGAAGGCGTTGCTGGCCATGCTCCTCTAACGTCGGCCGGGATCATGCCGCACATTCGCTTCCTCGACTTCATAGACATCGCGATCGTCACCCTGTTGATCTTCCAGATCTTGATGCTTGTGCGCGGCACCCGGGCCGTGCAATTGGCGGGCGGTCTGGCGGTCTTGTCCGTCGTGTACGCGGCGAGCCGGGTCTTCAAACTCAACACACTCCAGTGGGTCTTGTCGTACCTGGTTGTCGTCATTCCCATTGCGCTGCTGGTCATCTTTCAGCCCGAACTTCGCCGGATGCTGGAGCAGCTTGGTCGCGGCGGCGTGTTCGCGACCGGGCTGGGCGCGGGGCTCGGCCGGGAAGAGACCATCCGCCTGGTCAACGACATCGCTAGGGCCTGTCGCGTGCTGGCCAGCCGCAAGACGGGGGCGCTGGTGGTCCTCGAGCGGCGGACGGGGCTGAACGACGTCATCGAGTCTGGTATCAAGATCGACGCGCTGGTCTCGGTACAATTGCTGATCACCACGTTCTTCCCCAATACACCGCTACACGACGGCGCCGTCGTCATCCGCGGCAACCGGCTGATGGGCGCCGGGTGCCTGTTGCCCCTGAGCGAGAGCCCGCACCTCAGCCGGACGATGGGGACACGGCATCGTGCCGGGCTCGGCATTACTGAGGCAACCGACGCCGTCGCCATCGTGGTCTCTGAAGAGACCTCGACCATCTCGCTCGCGCGTGACGGGCAGTTGACGCGCGGGCTCACGGAAGAAGAGCTCAAGGTCACCCTGCTGGGTTTGATGACCCAGCATCCGCAGCGCGGGCCGGCGCTCTGGCCATGGCGGCGCACGCAGCCGCAGGCATGAAGGCGAGGCTGGCCGGCGGCCTGTCTGAAAGCCTTCGGCTGTTCCTGCTCTCTCTGGCCATCGCCGTGGCCCTCTGGTTCTTTGTGGGCCGGGTGCCGAATCCCGAACCTGAGCGTACCGGCGTCGGATCGCTCGTCGTGCAAAACGTTGAGGTGGCCGTCGCGGGTTTGAGCAACGGCTGGTCGGCCTCCCCAGAACCGCACACCGTCGACATCGAACTCGGCGGCCCGGCGACCCTGGCGCTACGGGCGGCGGACGTCCGGGCGATCGCGGACGTGGCGCGGCTCCCTTCCGGCGCGCATAGCGTCGCACTGCGAGTGCAGATTCCGTTGGGTGTGACCAGCGTCAAGATCACGCCGCCCGTGGTGCGGGTGACGATCACAGCGCCCTGAACGGAGGGTGTCCGTGGGACGGCTGTTTGGGACCGACGGGATCCGGGGCGTGGCCAACGGCGACCTTTCACCGGAACTGGCGTTTCGGGTTGGCCGCGCGGCAGGGGTTGCGCTTGGAGTGTCGGGCGCAGCGTTTTTCGTCGGTCGCGATACGCGCGCTTCAGGCCCGATGCTGGAGGCGGCGATGGCCGCGGGCCTGTGTTCGGTTGGCGTCTCGGCCGACCTCGGCGGCATCCTGCCGACCCCGGCCGTGGCGTTTCTTACCCGCCGGCGGGCGGCGGCGTGCGGGGTCGTCGTCTCCGCATCGCACAATCCTGTCGAAGACAACGGCATCAAGTTCTTTGCGGGCGACGGTTTCAAACTTCCCGACGCCGTCGAAGACAAGATCGAGTCCCTTGTCGCGCGCGACGACCTGACGCGTCCGACGGGCACGGACGTCGGCACGATCCGGTCGGTCCCCGATGCGGAAGAGCGGTACGTGGATCACGTCGTCGAAGTGGCAGCGGCATCGCTCGCCGGCATGCGTATCGTCGTGGATTGCGCGTTCGGCGCGGCGGTCTCCGTGGCCCCGCGCGTGTGGGAGCGGCTGGGCGCTCGGGTGATTCCCCTGCACGCGGAGCCCGACGGGGCGCGGATCAACGTCAACTGTGGGTCCACCCATCTCGAACCGCTGCGCGAGGCCGTGCGCGTTCACGGAGCCGATGTCGGGTTTGCGCACGACGGTGACGCCGATCGGGTGCTGGCGATTGACGAGCACGGCGGGGTTGTCGACGGGGACGCCTTGATGGGCATCTGCGCGCTCGACCGGCAGCGACGGGGAGGCCTGCCCGGCAACGTTGTTGTGGCGACGGTCATGAGCAACCTAGGTCTGGAACAGGCGCTCGCGAGATCCGGCATCCGCCTGGAGCGCACCCGCGTCGGCGACCGCTACGTGCTCGAACGCATGCGGGAGATCGGCGCCACGATGGGCGGGGAGCAGAGCGGCCACGTGATCTTCCTCGACCACACCACGACGGGCGACGGTCTGGTGACCGCCGTACAAGTCGTGAACGTGATGATCCGAAGCGGCAGCCGTCTCTCGGATCTGCGATCAATGATACCCCGTTTCCCTCAGGTGCTGGTGAACGTCCGCGTGCGCGAGCGTGATGGTGTGGCGTCGGCGCCCGAGGTGTCCGCGGCAGTCTCGGCAGCCGAGACACGATTGGCCCGTCGCGGCCGTATCCTGGTGCGGCCCTCCGGGACCGAGCCGCTGATTCGCGTGATGGTCGAGGCCGAACGCCAGGAGGAAGCCGAGCGCGTCGCAGCGGACGTGGCCGACATCATTGCCCGCCGCTTTGGACCGGCGCGATGATTGCGCCCGCGCCGCCGCGTCCGCTCGTCCGTCACGAACTGCTCGGGACCACCGTCCATACGGTGGCTCTCGATCAGGCACTGGCGTGGATCGGCGATCGTATTGCGTCGAAAGTCCCCGGATGCATCGTCACGCTCAACGGCGCGCTACTCGTGCAGACCGCGCGCGACGAAGCGCTGCGCCAGGTGGTGAACGACGCGGCCCTCGTCACCGCCGACGGGATCGGGGTCATCCTGGCCTCGCGCATCCTGGGTATCAGCGGGATAGAGCGCCTGGCCGGGATCGACCTTACGGTCGGCGCCTGCGCGCAGGCCGCCTCCGCCGGACATCGGGTCTATCTGTTGGGCGGGTCTCCGGGCGTGGCCGGCGCGGCGGCGGAGGTCCTCCGGCAGCGCCATCCGGGCATCCAGATCGTCGGCACACAACACGGGTACTTTTCCGTGGAGGAGGAGACCGCGCTGATCGGCGACATCCGGCGGGCACGGCCCGATCTGCTACTCGTGGCACTTGGGGCACCACGCCAGGAACGGTGGATCCATCGCTGGATGCGCGATCTCGGCGTCCCGGTGGCCATCGGGGTCGGTGGCTCGTTGGACGTGCTGGCTGGCCGCGTGCGTCGGGCGCCGCCGTGGATGCAGCGCCTTGGGCTGGAATGGCTGTTTCGAGCGACGCTCCAACCTCGGCGCTGGAGCGTGGTTCGCACAATCCCGCCGCTGTTTCTTCTGGCGCTGCGCGAACGCTGGCGGCGGGCGTGACAAGCGGCCTGCCCTTGTGGATACTATTGATGAGTTCGTACGCAAGAGGACGCCGAGAGGAGGTG
>JBGPNN010000229.1:0-5339 GCA_041487495.1 bacterium | reverse complement strand
GGGACGCTGTTCTTTGTGTCGGACCGGACGGGATGGTGGAACCTCCACCGCCTGCGCGCCGGGCGCGGTGAGATCCTCGTCGAGATGGAGGCTGAATTCGGGCGGCCCCAATGGGTCTTTGGGCTGTCCACCTACGCGTTCGCGTCGGCCGATCGTATCATCTGCTCGTACACGCAGCGGGGGGTCTGGTACCTGGCTACCCTGGATCTCTCCACGCGGACGCTGCGACGGATCGATGTTCCCTATACGGACATCACCAGCGTGCGCGCCGCGCCTGGGCGCGCCGCGTCTCGGCGAGCGGCGTTCGTGGGCGGGTCGCCGACCGAAGCCCCCTCGGTCGTGACCGTGGATCTGGCGACGGGTCGTTGTGAGGTGCTGCGCCGGAGTTGGGAGCACCCGATGGATTCGGGGTTTCTCTCGATCCCCGAGGCAATTGAGTTTCCCACCGCGCAAGACCGGACCGCGCACGCGTTCTTCTACCCGCCGCGGAACCGGGACTACGCGGCTCCGGCCGGCGAGCGGCCCCCGCTGCTGGTGATCAGCCACGGTGGGCCGACGGGCGCGACGTCGAGCACGCTGAGTCTCAGCATCCAGTTCTGGACCAGTCGCGGTTTTGCCGTGCTGGATGTGAACTACGGCGGCAGCACCGGGTACGGCCGCGCGTATCGGGAGCGGCTCAACGGTCAGTGGGGCATCGTCGATATCGACGATTGTGTCAATGGAGCGCGCTCTCTCGTGGAGCGCGGCCAGGTAGACGGCAGGCGGCTCGCGATCCGCGGGGGCAGCGCCGGCGGCTATACGACGCTGGCGGCGCTGGCGTTTCGGGACGTCTTCGCGGCGGGGGCGAGTTACTATGGAGTCAGTGATCTGGAAGCCCTGGCGACGGAGACACACAAGTTCGAGTCGCGCTACCTCGACCGGCTGGTGGGGCCCTATCCGGAGCGCCGCGACCTCTACGTACAGCGGTCGCCAATCCACTTTACCGACCGCTTTTCGTGCCCGATGATCCTGTTCCAGGGGCTCGAGGACAAGGTCGTGCCGCCCAACCAGGCGGAGCGGATGTTTACCGCGCTGCGCGAGCGGGGAATCTCGGTGGCCTATGTGCCCTTTGAGGGTGAGCAGCACGGGTTCCGCCGCGCAGAGAATATCAGGCAGGCGCTGGATGCGGAACTCTCCTTCTACTCGCGGGTCTTCGGGTTCGATGTGGCCGGACCCGCTCAGCCGGTGCAGCTCAGATGATCGATCAGCCGGCACTTCTTCCGGGTCAGACCCTCCTCTACACGCTGCGTCACGGCCTGACGGAATTGAACCGGTCGAAGAAGACTGGTGGAAGGATCGACGCGCCCCTCGTCGACGTCGGCCGGCAGCAGGCGGCCGAGGCACGGGGCAACTTCGACGGTACGCTCATCGATGTCGTGATCGCGTCGAGCCTGCGGCGCGCCATCGAGACCGGGGAGATCGTCACCGGCTGGGCGCGCGAGAAGATCATCATCGATGACCTGGCGATCGAACGGAGTTTCGGCGACATGGAAGGCCTGACCCAGGATGAGATCCGGGTGAAGTTTCCGTTTGTCGTCTACGTCCCGATTGAGGACGTCCGCTACTCGCTCAACCCGCCTGGCGGCGAGACCTTCGAAGCGCTGCGGGCTCGTGCGCGCGCCTTCCTCGAGAAGACGCTGCGCGCCCATCGCGGACAGCGGATCCTGGTCTCGTCTCACCAGAACTTCATGCAGCAACTGCACGGCGAGGTACGCGGGATGGATCCGTACGCCGCGCTGCGGTACGACATTGTCAACCTGGAACTCAACCAGTTTCACCTGGACGCCGACGGCCGTCTGATCAACCACCGGGTGTACCGTCTCTGCCCGGACGCGTCCAAATACCCGTCGTTCTGAGATCCGCCGTGGCCGTCCGCCGATCTTCGCGCCGGCTCGTCCAGGCGACGATCGAGTCCCTCGCCGAGCAGATGCGCCGCCACTATCCGATCACACTGCGGTCCCCGCGCAGGATCGGCCGCGAGGCCGAGTTCCCGCTGGTGCTACCCGACGGACGGGCCGGCGAGACGTCGCGGCTGTGGGAGCCGTTGCTCGCAGCCGGCGGGCGCGTGACCTACGACGATCCCGCACGCAAGACACTGATCGTACGCATTGACGTTGGGCAGGTCGGCTACGAGGTCGAGACCGGCCGCGCCACAGCCGAGATTGTCTTCCCACCGGTCGACGACCTCAACCAACTCGAGGCGATCTCGGCGCCGGCCGTCGCACGTCTGGCGACGCTGGCGGCCTCGCGCGGCATGCACGCGTTGGGGTACGGGATCCAGCCGCGCACCCGTGGCAGCCTCGCGCTGATGACGCCGAAGCGGCGCTACCTACCGTTCTACCGTGCGCTCGGCCGGCCCTGGCTCCACTTCACCACGACGGCCAGCGACCAGGTGCAGGTCGACCTCGCGCGCGACGAGCTCGTGGACGCGATCAACATGATGAACCTCTTGTCCGGACCGCTCATCGCCCTGACCGCGAACTCGTCGGTCTACGCGGGGCGCGCCGGCCGGTTCGTCTCGGGGCGTGAGGGTCTGCTGGGGATCTTGGGGGAGTACCGTCACGGCATGACCCCGCGCCGCTTCGCGTCCCTCGAAGAGTACATCGAGTTCATCAGCGGGCAGATCTGCTACGTACTGCGGAAAGGCAATCGCTTCGAGCGATACGACCGGCCGTTGACCGCCTACCTGGCACGTCACGGCGCGGACTTCGAGCAATTCCTCTGGCACGAGCATTACACGTGGAACAGCGCGCGTCCGAGGGTCCAGAATGCCACCATCGAGATCCGGCCCGCCTGCCAGCAGCCGCCGGATGAACCGCTGGCCGCGGCAGCGTTGTCGCTGGCGATGGTCGAGGCCATGCCGCACCTCTGGGCATTCGTGCAGGAGCGCCTGGGGCCGGACCCTTGGCCGTCGATGATTGCCTACCGCAGGCAGGTGATCCGCCATGGGCTGCGGGCCCGGGGGCCCGCGCCGCGATTCCTGGCGGGGATTGTTGATTTGTGCGAAGAAGCCCTGCGTCGGCGCGGCCGCGGGGAGGAGAAATTCCTGCTTCCCATCCGCCGGCGATTGGTGACGCGGAGGCTTCCGGCCGATCGCGCGGCGGCGCTGGTGCGGCGTGGCGGGATCGATGCGTTGATCAACGGCACCAGGCTCTGAAGGAGGACATCCGATGGGTCGTCTGAACGGCAAGGTGGCCTTGATTACCGGTGGGGGCAGCGGCATGGGGCGGCTGGCCTCCGTGACGTTTGCGAAGGAGGGCGCGAAGGTCGTTGTGAGTGAGATCGCCGAGCCGGCCGGGCAGGAGACGGTCGCGGAGATCCGCGCAGCCGGGGGAGAGGCCTCGTTCGTCCGGACCGACGTGTCCAAGGACGCCGACGTGGCCGCGGCGGTGCGCGCCGGCGAGAAGGTCTTCGGCCGGATCAACGTGCTGTACAACAACGCGGGCATTTTCCTCGCCGAGGACGGGTCGGTCGTCGACCTGGACGAAGCGATTTGGGACCGCGTGATGAACGTCAACTTGAAGAGCATCTATCTGGTGTGCAAGCATGGCATCCCGGCGCTGATCCGGGCGGGTGGCGGGTCGATCGTGAACATCGCCTCGTTCGTCGCGCTGGTCGGATGCAGCGTACCCCAGGATGCCTACACCGCCAGCAAGGGCGGCGTGATTGCGCTCACAAAGTCGCTGGCGGTGCAGTTTGGGCCGAAGGGCATCCGCAGCAATGCGATCTGCCCCGGACCGATCGAGACGCCGCTGCTGACGAGCTGGCTGCTAACGAACCCTGAGGCCAAACAACTGCGATTGAACCGCATCCCGATGGGGCGCTTCGGCCGGCCCGAAGACATCGTAAATCTGGCGCTGTACCTGGCCTCGGACGAGTCGGCATGGACGAACGGCGCGGTGATGGTCGCCGACGGCGGGATTACGTCCAACTACTTCTAGAGTATGGACAAGTATCGCACGGCCAATCGCGCCCTGTGGGACGAATGGGCCGTCATCAACGCGAAGTCGACGTTCTACGATCTGGAGGGGTTCAAGAAGGGCGGCACCTGTCTCAAGCCTCATTAGATCAACGAAATGGGCGACGTCGCGGGCAAGTCGTTGCTGCACCTGCAGTGCCACATCGGGGACGACACGCTGTCGTGGGCTCGGCTCGGAGCCCGGGTCACCGGTGTCGACTTCTCAGAGCGGGCGATCGATCTCGCCCGGTCGCTTGCCGCCGAGATGTCGATTGACGCGCGATTCATCCGCTCCGACGTGCTTGACCTGCCGGCGGCGCTCGACGGCGAGTTCGATATCGTCTACACGTCGCGTGGCGTGCTGGGATGGCTGCCCGACCTGCATCGTTGGGCCCGTGTGATCGCGCACTTTCTCCGGCCCGGAGGGTTCTTCTACATCACCGAGCAACACCCGATCCTGTACCCATGGGACGACGGTGATGATGCAAAAGATCTTCGGCTGCTCTATCCGTACTTCGATCGGACGGATCCATTGCCGTTTCCGGTGCGAGGGTCGTACGCGGACCGCGACGCCCACGTGTCACTGACCGTCCAGTACGCGTGGCCCCACAGCATGGGAGAGGTCGTGACGGTCCTCGCCGAGGCCGGGCTGCGGATCGACTTCCTCCACGAGTTTCCGTTTCTCTTCTATCCGATGCTGCCGTTTCTCGAGCGCCGGGAGGACGGGACCTGGTGGCTGCCCGCCGCTTTCCCCGGCGAACTTCCGCTGAGCTTTTCGTTGAAGGCGACAAAGCCCGCGTAATTTCAGGGCGTGAGGGGTTCCATCCGCCAGTCGCCGTCGCGGAGTACGGCCAGGTCCCGGCAGCCAACCTCGCGCAGCAGCGCTTCGGCTTCAGCGTGGAAGTCCGTGACGCGCTCGGGTGCATGCGCATCCGTCGTGACGACGAGCGGGATCTTCAAGTCCAGGCAGCGGCGGACGATCCACGGGCTCGGGTAGGGACTCCGGCAGGCGTTACGCCAGCCCACCGTGTTGATCTCGACGATCACCCCCGAGCGCACCACGGCCTGCAACGTGACATCGACGTCGCTTCGGTACCAGGCATCGTCTTCGCGGAAGTACCGTTGGTCGTCGTTCCACTTCTTGATGCGGTCGATGTGGCCCAAGATTGCCACTTCTCCCAAGGCGATGAGGCTGCGCACGCGCTCGTAGTAGGCGCCCACGAGCCGGCGGACATCGCCCGCGAAGTAATCGCGCCACCCCGTCTCGAAACCGGCCCGGGTCAAATCGACGGCCCACGGCATCCCGCGGTCGTCGTCACCGACAAAATGGACCGACCCGATC
>JBGPNN010000228.1:0-5402 GCA_041487495.1 bacterium | reverse complement strand
CTTGAACATCGTGGAGCAGGCCCGGCGATACGGCAGGTCGGAGAAGCTCGTGATTGTCGGGACGACCTGCTCCTATCCTGGGGAAGCGCCTGTGCCGATGAAGGAGGCGGATCTCTGGAGCGGATATCCGGATCCGACCAATGCCCCCTATGGGATCGCCAAGCGGGCGCTGCTCGTGATGGCGCAGGCGTATCGGGCACAGTACGGGCTCCAAGCCATCTATGTGATTCCTGCCAATCTCTACGGCCCCGGCGACGATTTCGACCCCGCGACGTCGCACGTGATTCCGGCACTGGTCCGCAAATGCGTCGAGGCGGTGGACGAGCGACGTGATGAAATCGTGGCGTGGGGCGACGGAACACCCACGCGGGAATTCCTGCACGTCAGAGATGCCGCGAGGGGTCTGGTGCTCGCCGCTGAGCGCTACGAGAGCGCCGATCCAGTGAATCTCGGTACCGGTCAGGAAATCTCGATCCGCGACCTGCTCGCCAAGATCGCGGTGTTGGCCGGGTACCATGGGCGCATCGTCTGGGACACCACGAAGCCCGGCGGGCAGCGTCGGCGGCAGCTGGACACTTCACGGGCCAGAGACCTGTTCGGCTTTGCCCCGGAGGTCCCGCTTGTCGAAGGCCTGCGCGAGACGATTGAGTGGTATCGCGCTCGCCGGGCCGCACACGCGTCCGCAGCGGACCGGGGCTAGGCGCCGCGGTCGTCCCGGTCGTCCTCGCGTCGGAATCCTCGCAACCGCGCGGTCAGCCCCGCGGTCGCCCTCCGTATCGCTTCCTCAAAGCCCCGACCCACCAGAGAGAGCAGGTACGCGATCGTCGTTAACCCCAGGGCAGGGATCGCCGCGAGCCACAGTCCCAGCGCGCGGGTGGCCTCCCATTGCGTCGCCAGCCGGGCCCGCAACATCTGCCTCCGGCGAATGTTGCGAGTATAACTCCCAGCGTACACGCGGTGTGTGACCAGCACCGTGGGCAGCACGGCGACCTTCCACGATCGCGCGATGCGGATCCACAGCCGGTAGTCCTCGTTCAGGCCGTCCGGGTAGCCTCCGGATTCCACATACGCCTTCCGGCGAAACATCACAGAGCTGTGCACGAAGGGGCTGTCCAGGAGGAGACAGCGCCGCAGGGCGGCGTCGGACGAGGGAGGGGCAAAGACCCGTGGAGGTTCACCCTCCTTCACAACCCTCGCCCACGTCCCCAGCAGCCCAACCTCGCCGTGGTGCTCCATGAACGCCAGTTGTGCTTCGATGCGCCGCTCTGCCGCAATGTCGTCTCCATCCAGGCGTGCGATGTACTCGCCACGGGCCAGCGTGCAGCCCGCGTTCAAGGCGCCCACCAGTCCGAGGTGCTCCTGTCTCAGCAGTCGGATGCGAGCGTCGCGGATGCTGGCAATGACATCAGGCGTCCCATCCGTTGAGCCGTCATCGACGGCCAGGATTTCCAGGTGCTCGTAGGTTTGTGTGAGGAGGCTGCGGATGGCCTCCTCGACGGTCTCGACGGCGTTGTAGACCGGCATCACAACGGAGACCAGGGGCATCGTGCTCACGGCGTTCTCATCTCAGCCCGCGGCCGGCTTCCGGGCGCTCCAGATCATGACGGCTTGAGCCCGCTGCTCGAGCCGAACGTCGATGAAGTACCGTTCGAGGTACGTCTGTAGGACCGCCGGCTGGTATTCCCTTACGTGGTACGGCGACCCCGAGTACGTGGCCGCCTGCGTGTGGTTCGCGGGTGTTGAACCGATGAAGACCCCACCATCCCGCAGGGCATCCCGGACGAAGGGCAGCAGGGTCAGCAGGGCCGCTTCCGGGATGTGCTCGATGAAATCTGTGGCCACGATAACGTCAAACCCGCCCGGCAGGCGTGGATTGACCACGAGGTCCTGAGTCCGATACGTGACCTTTGGGTGGGGACAGCGAAAATCCAGGATCTTGTCGATCCCGACGACTTCGGTAACCTCCGCCCGTGCGGCAATCTCCCAAGTGATATAGCCGTAGCCGCACCCGAGGTCGAGCACCCGGCCGTGGGTCTGCGGGAGGATAACGGCCATATACCCCCGCATGTAGTCCCAGCACACTTCGCCGCCCACGTAGCGCTCCTGTGCCACCATGCGGATGTATAGGACGTCGAGCCTCCGGACGATGGGCGCCGCGGCTGGGACGCGACGCGGGAGGGCACGCAGCGTTCGCCACGCCTGCCGGAGGATGCCGATCCGTCGCATCGCGAGGATGAAGGTTTTCGTCCTGACACCCGAGGCGTGGTCGTTTCGGGGTGGAGCGTCGTGGGCTATACGCAACCGTTGCTACTTCGGCCATCAGCCTAGAATTCCTCTGACAGTGACGCTTGTCTGTCCAAAGGTTTGGGGTGCCCAAAGAGTGCTGGTACAATAACTGGACGGGCGAGTTCTCTTCACGGTCGCCTGGGCATCGCCGAAGTGATCGTCCAGGGGTGGCTGGCACCGCATGCGTGACGGGATCGAGACTGCGGCCGGTCGATTCGAAATCAGCGGCGGTCTGCTGGTCCGCAACGGACTCCTGAATATTGCGGGTCAGGCCCTGCCCTTGATCATCGGGCTGGTCAGCGTTCCCACGATCGTGCATAGCCTCGGTACGGAGCGCTTCGGCCTCCTCGTATTCACCTGGACGCTGCTCGGCGCCTTTAGCGTCTTTGACCTCGGCCTGGGATGGTCTGTGACGAAGTTCGTGGCCGAAGCCCTGGGCCGTGGCGATCCCGGTGCCATTCCCGGCATCTTATGGCCCGCGGTCGCCGGGCAGGCGGTGGTCGGGACGATCGGAGCCGGCCTCCTGATCCTGGCCGCGCCTCCGCTGGTGGTAGAGTTCCTGCACGTGTCGCCGGCGATGCACGCGGAGGCGATCCGGACCTTTCAGATTGCCGGGCTGTCGCTTCCGGTCATGCTCCTCACGGTCTCGTCTCGCGGCGCCCTGGAGGCGGCGCAGCGCTTTGATATGACGGCCGGGGTGAAGGCCGTGTCCGGCAGTTCGGTGTTCCTGGTGCCGCTGACTGGGGTCTTCGTGGGGTGGGACCTGCCGCACATCCTGGCGACACTGCTAGTCGTCCGAGTACTTTTGCTCGCCGTGCTCGTGCTGGCTTGCTTCCGAGTGTTCCCGCTCCTGAAGAAGCCCGCGTTCGACCGCGAGCTGGTGAAGCCGCTCTTCGCGTTTGGTGGATGGATGATGACCGCGGCGTTGGCCGGGCTCGCCCTCGGGTACACGGACCGGCTCGTCATCAGCCGCGCGCTGACCATGACGGCGCTGACCCACTACGCACTCCCTCAGGAGCTGATCGGGCGTCTGGGACTCATCACCGCTACGTTGGCCGCTGTACTCGTACCGGCGTTCAGCACCCTCAGCGGCGCACGCGATCTTCCCCGACTCAGCATGCTCTTCGCCCGGTCGGCCAAGTTCGTCGTGCTGATCACCGGACCGGCCTTTGCACTCCTGGCAATCTTTGCCCAGGATGTGCTCCGCCTTTGGCTGGGACCCGCTCTTGCGTCACAGAGCGCCCCCGTCCTGCGGGTCCTGGCCCTGGGGGCAGGGCTGCAGGTCCTGGCGGCCATCCCAGCCTCACTGGTGCAGGCACTGGGCCGGCCGGACCTGACGGCGAAGTTTTACATTCTCGAAGCGCCGCTGTACCTGGCGGCGGCATGGTGGCTCGTCCACCTCAGCGGGATAGAAGGGGTCGCTGCAGCTTGGTCTGGCCGCTTCGCCCTGGACGGGCTGTTGCTGCTGTTGGCCGCGCAGCGCATGGGCTTGTGGTCATGGCGGACATCCGCGGGCACCGCCGGCCGCGTGATAGGATCGGTCGTGGCCGTGTGCGCGCTCTCGGCGCTTGTCTACGCGACGCCGCTGGCATCAAGTCTGAAGACCGGCCTGATCGCGGGTCTGATGGTGGCCTTCTACTGGCTCGTATGGACAGCGGTCCTGCGAGGAGACGAACGGCAGTGGCTGCTACGGCTGACTACCAGGTCGCGCCCCTCCGCGCCGGGCCTCAAAGGCGAGTCTCCAAGATGATGATTGCCGAGACCCTGAAGGCGAAATGGAGGGCGTTCTCATATTATGCTGGCGGTCATCCGCGCGCGAGCACCTTGCTTCGGTGGGGTGTGTGGGCGATCCGGTGTCTCCTACGGCTACCGGCCACTGTCGATATCGCCGGTCTTGGCATGCGGCTCTACCTGGTTCCGCGCTGGAAAGGCAGCTGGAAGTCCATCTTCGTCTTTCGCGAACGGTTCTTCGATGTCTCGGATCCCGAGTGGCGATTTGTGGAACAGGTGCTTAGGCCGGGAGGCGTGTTTGTGGATGCAGGTGCATTTCACGGGTGGTACACGCTTGTGGCGAGCCGAGTGGTGGGACCGCAGGGTCTGGCTGTGGCGTTCGAGCCTAATCCTGATGCCTGTGCCATTCTGAAACGAAATGTCGCTTTGAACGGGCGTCGCAACGTGCGGATCTTCAACTGTGCCCTTTCTGACGCGGACGGCGTCGCTGTGCTGTATAGAGGTCCCGGCGACGGCGTCGCCTCTTCCCTCGGGCCGGTTCCCGGCGGAAACGGCCAAGACCAGGTCACGACGCGACGTCTTGATGCCGTCGTCGAAGAGCTGAAGATTCACAAGGTTGATTTCATGAAAGTCGACGTGGAGGGGGCCGAGGCCCGCTTGCTGGGTGGCGCGGTGGATGTCCTGAGAGAGTCCACCCCCGTGGTGCTCTTCGAAGTCTATCCGGCAGTCGCCCGGAACATGGGCGTCTCGGAGAGGGCTGCGTGGGACTTTCTCGAACGTCGGGGGTATGCGTTCTTCGCGCTCGCCGGCACCGGCCTGGTGCCGCTCCCCCAGTTCCCGAGTCTGCAGGACGGTGCGTTTCTGAACGTTGTCGCCATCCCCCAGACGGCAGGTGTGGAGATACATCCCTGAGCCGCGTCGAAGGGCGTGCAGCGGTCATCGATTGCCTGTTGGGCGCCTCGCGGCGTGCGCAACGCGGCCGGATCCGCCGTGGTCTGGCCCAACCGTGGCAGACGGCGTTCCTCAAACTCCTCAAGACTGCGGGGCGCGCCCACGAGGTCGCGGCGCGAACCTTCTTCGGCTCGACGATGACCGTGGTCTTACCTGAGTCGGTCTCGACCTCGATCTGGCGCTACGGTTTCGTAGAGCAAGATGTGTGCCTCTTCCTGCTGACGGTGCTCTCACCCGGCGGGCGCCTCGTTGACATCGGCGCCCACGTGGGTTTTTTCACGGTGCTGGGGGCGTACCTCGCCGGCGAGGGCGGGCGGGTCCTGGCCCTGGAGCCGACGCCGAACACGTACCGGCTCCTTCTTCGAAATGTCGCGAGCTACCCGCAGGTCGTGGCGTATCCGTACGCCGCGTTCAGCGAAGATCGCGAGATCGTG
>JBGPNN010000227.1:0-5406 GCA_041487495.1 bacterium | reverse complement strand
GAGAAGTCCGCCGGGACGCGCAGGATGAAGAGTTCCTGCTCGTTCGGTCCGTACTGCCCCGTGTAGTACATCGCGCCGTCCGGCGCCGCCGTCACCGTGTAGTGGGTACCGGACGGCCCGTATCCGTCGAGCGCCGCGGTGCCCAGCACCCTGACTCCAACGTCCCGATCCCTCGGCTCGAAGAGATAGCCCTGGCCCGAGTTCTTGCCGATGCCCAGCACGCGACGGCCGTCGGGCGCGCCAGCGACCGCGTACGGCGGCTCGTAGGAACCACCGCCGGCAAATGCCAGGGGTAGGCGCTCGATCGTCGCGGACGCGGCCGTGTACCGTGAGATGGTGCTCCCATCCCAACGGTGAAACGCGTCGCCGTTGGCCAGCACCACGAGGTACCGGCTCGGATCCTGGCCGGGGGGGCCGAACTGGCCGCGGTCTACGAACTGCCGCGTCCGAGGATCATAGGTCACGAGATGACTGTCCGGATCGGTCAGGGCGTAGACGAGGCCGCGCACAGGGTCAACGCCCACCGCGATGATACTGACCTTCGGCTTGATGATGCCCAAGTTGGTCGTTGTCCCGGTCCTGGGGTCGTACACGAGCAGGTGGCCGCCCGGGTAGTTTTCCTGCCACCGTGCCTCGCGCGCGGGTTTTCCGGATTTCGTCCCGAAGTAGACGCGACCGTCGGGCGCGATCGCGGGTTTCGTGTGGATTTTTGCCTGAGCGTAGGGCCCGGGGTTGCGCTCGCCGGTGGCGACCGCCATGTCCGCCAGGCTCTCGAAGCGCCCGGAGGCCGGGGTGAACGCCAGCAGGTGCGCGTACCCGTCATAGATGGTGGTCCCAATGTAGACGCGGCCGTCGGGACTGGCCTGGATCGCCGTATAGGCCCCGCCGGTGTGGAACTCTTCCGGAACGTAGACGATGGCTGGCGTGAGCAGACCCGGCGCCGCGCCGGCACCCACCACGGCCGCGCCGCACACGGCCATGGTCAGGCACAAAGAGGCAATAATAGCCCCACGCATGTCCTTATCATACCGGTTTTCCCCGCGTGAAGCTTCCGCGATCGCACCTGCCGCGACGGTTACCCTGGCGACGATCAGGATGTCTTATCGGACGGGTTCTCCCCCCAGCGGCGTAATCCGATCGGGTCTAGAAGTGCCCGCGATGGGTATAACGTTGTTGCCGGAGCGCTGCATTGCCGCTTGCGCTCAGCCCAAATTTCAACGATTCTTGAACCTCAAGGGATGGCCTGCTGACCGTTTCACGGCAGGCTCGGGGTCAATCGGAGGACAGCGCCACTTGCCTCAGGAGGTCTTCGCGGCATTCAGCCGGATCGCACGCGCAACCCCCGGCGATGATGACATGGCGGCTCTTGCGCTGGTCACACGCGAGGCGGCCACGCTATCCGGCGCGGATCTGGTCGTCCTGCGGCTTCCCGACGGCCCCGCGGAATTCATGGACGTCAGGCACCCGGCACAGGCGTCGTGGCCCACGGCCAGGCTGCTCCAGCGTTGGTACGCGGAAATCCTCCAGCGCAAGCGGCCCGTAGAACTCGCCGCCCGCGACCGGCCTCATCGCCTGCCGCTGCGCCACGGCGCCATCTTACCGGTGCTCACCGGCAGCGGCGCGCTCGGTGCACTTGGTCTCTTCGGGGAAACTCCGGCCGCGGTCGACCCCGAACAGTACATGGCCGCCTTACTCGCTGTCCAGGCCGGCGTGGCCCGCGTGGAACAGGCGCGGATTCGCCGGCACACCGAGACCGTCACGACGACCGAGGTCCGCGACCGCGTGGCACGAGAGATCCACGATGGGCCGTTGCAATTGCTCTCGGGCATCATGCTGCACCTGCGGCTCGTGCGCGCGGGCGCGCGGCAACGGTCGGGCAAGACGCTGATCGGGCTCGAATCCGAACTCGAACAGGCCATCCGGCAAATGCGGGCGCTCATCCGCAACCTGCGGGTGGCCCATCCCGACGCCACGCTGGAGGAACGGGTGGGAGAGGCCCTGGCCCGGTTAGAGCGCACGCGCGGGCTGACCTGTACGCTGCGGTGGCGTGCGCAAGACAGCCTGGTTGACGAGACGACCGCCGACGAAGTCTTCCAGGTCATTAATGAAGCCCTGGCCAACGTCTACCGGCACTCTTCTGCCAAGCACGTCGAAGTGCACGCGCGCGCGCGAGATGGCGCGCTTGAGGTGACGGTCCGCGACGACGGTGTGGGATTCGACGTGGCGCGGGCGCTGCGAACCGACGCGCGGAAGCTGTCGTTCGGCCTGATGACGATGCAGGAGCGGGTGACCCGGTTGGGAGGCACGCTCGTGCTGCGGTCTCAGGCCGGCCGGGGCACGCGCGTCCTGATCACCGTACCGGTCCGCCAGCTGGAAGAGCGGAAGGGTGCTTGAGGGCAGGAGTTCAGGCAAGGGAGAGAGAACACAGCAGTTTGCACTATAAACGAACCGCACTCGGAGGCACGGCGTGATCAGCGTTCTACTCGTCGAAGATCAGTGTCTCGTTCGATCCGGCCTGCGGGCCCTGCTTGATCAAGAGGCGGATATCCGCGTTGTCGGCGAGGCCGAAGACGGCGAGCAAGCCGTCCAGATGGCCACGGAATTGCAGCCTGATCTCGTCTTGATGGACATCAAACTTCCCAAGATGGATGGCATCGAGGCGACACGGCAGATCAAAGAGGGCAACGGAGAGGTCGAGGTCCTCGTTCTGTCGGCGTACGAGGACGATGAGAGCGTCTTCCAGGCGATCCAGGCCGGGGCCAGCGGCTACGTGCTGAAGGATATTACGCCTAGCAACTTGGTCCGGGCGATCCGTGCCGTGCGAGCCGGCATGTCGACGGTCCACCCGGGCATCACGCGAAAGCTCCTGGAGCGTATCTCGCTCATGTCGCGAACCCGGACGCCTGGCGCGGCCCCGATTCACAGCGACGGGCTGACGGCCCGGGAAGTCGAAATCCTGGTGGGGGTCTCGAAGGGCCTGTCCAGCCGCGAACTGGCGGCGAAACTGTTTGTGTCGGAGAGCACGGTGAAAAGCCACCTCCGCACGATCTACCGCAAGATCGGCGTCCGCGATCGGTCCCAGGCCGTCGCCTACGCCATCCGCAAAGGCTTTATCCGCTAGGAGGATTCCAACTCCGGACGCTGAACCAACGTTACCCACCAGGCGTCAAAACATGTAGTAGCAGGCGATAGATATCCGTACGATCGCATCGGCAATCGCCGGAGGACTGCCGATCGTCGTCGCGCCACGTGTGGAGGAACGACGTGATCAGTATCATGCTGGTGGAAGATCAGTCTCTCGTTCGGTCGGGTCTGCGTCTCCTGCTCAGCCACGAGCCTGACATGCAGGTCGTCGCGGAAGCCGGCGACGGCGAAGAGGCCTTGAGGCTCGTCGCCGCCACCAAGCCGGACGTCGTGCTCATGGATATCCGGCTCCCCAAGATCGACGGCATCGAGGCGATCAGGCGCATCAAGCAGGTCGATGCGCGCATCGAAGTGTTGGTCCTGTCGGCGTTCGAAGACGACGAACTCGTTTTTCAGGCGATCCAGGCCGGGGCCAGCGGCTACATCCTCAAGGACATTACGCCCGAGAACCTCGTCCGGGCGATCCGCGCCGTACAGGCGGGGATGTCGACGGTGCATCCAAGTGTGACCCGGAAACTCCTGGAGCGGATCTCCTTGATGTCGCGCCGGCGGGCCGCCGGTCAGCGGCGGCTCCACAGCCACGGGCTGACCGATCGCGAGGTCGAGATTCTCGTCGGAATCGCGAAGGGTGCTAGCCCCCGTGAGTTGGCGAAGCGGCTGTCTGTCACGGAGAACACGGTCAAGAGTCACCTACGTACGATCTACCGCAAGATCGGAGTGCGTGACCGGTCTCAGGCCGTGGCGCACGCTATCCGCAAGGGCCTCGTTCGCTAGAGCCGCTCCGGACCACAGGCAGCGCCACGTGACCAAGCCACCCCAGTTTTTTGACGGGGGGTATTGACAAAGGGAGAAACATTGACAATGATATTGTCAGAGTAGTTATAAGCGGTTATAGTAAATACTATCATAGACCGCTACCACGAGGAGCCGGAAACGCATGGGGGAGACCGGCAACGCCAGAGGGACCAGGCCGGTGTACGTGATCAGCGTGGCTGCCGAGATCACGGGCCTGCACCCCCGGACGCTGCGGATCTATGAGGAGAAGGGGCTGCTGAGCCCGGTCCGGCGCAACCGGATCCGTCTCTACTCGGAGCACGACATCGAGCGGGTGCGGGTCATCCGGCAGCTGATCGAGATCCACCACCTCAACCTCGCCGGCGTCCAGCTCATCCTGAAAGTGTACGAGCGACTAGAGTACCGCAGCGATGTGAACAGCGATGCGAATCCGGTTGAATGGCTGGTCGAACGCATACTCGAAGTCCGACCCAAGACGGTGAAAGGGTGAAGGGAGATCTCACATGGCTAAGGTTGTCGGCATCGATCTGGGCACGACCAACTCGGTGATCGCCGTCGTCATCGGCGGCGAGCCGCAGGTTATCGCCAACACCGAGGGCAGCCGGCTGACGCCGTCGGCGGTGGGCTTTACGAAGACCGGTGAGCGGCTGGTCGGGCAAATGGCCAAGCGGCAGGCCATCCTCAATCCTGAGAACACGGTCTATTCGATCAAGCGGTTCGTGGGCCGCCGCTACGCGGAGGTCGAGTCGGAGCGCCGCATCGTGCCCTACAAGGTCGAAGAGGGCCAGAACGGTATGGCCGTCGTGCGGATCCCGGCCGCGGGCAAGACGTTCACGCCCGAAGAGATCTCCGCGATGATCCTCCAGAAGCTGAAGACCGACGCGGAAGCCTACCTGGGCGAAAAGATCACCGAAGCGGTCATTACCGTCCCGGCGTACTTCAACGACGCGCAACGCACCGCCACCAAGAACGCGGGCGAGATCGCCGGGTTGAAGGTCCTGCGCATCATCAACGAACCTACGGCATCGTGCCTGGCCTACGGGCTCGACAAGAAGGGCGCCGAGACCGTGCTCGTGTTCGACCTGGGCGGTGGCACCTTCGACGTCTCGATCCTGGAGATCGGCGAGGGCGTCTTCCACGTCAAAGCGACCAACGGCGACACGCATCTGGGCGGCGACGACTGGGACGAGCGCATCGTGAACTGGCTCGCCGACGAGTTCCGCAAGCAGCAAGGCATAGATTTGAGACAGGATCGCCAGGCGCTGCAGCGGCTGCGCGAAGCTTCTGAGCGCGCAAAGGTTGAGCTGTCCACGGTCGTGCAGACGACGATCAACCTGCCGTTCATCACCGCCGATGCGAACGGGCCGAAGCACCTCGACATGGTGCTGACCCGGGCCAAGTTCGAGGAGCTAACGGCCGACCTGGTCGAGCGCTGCATGGGACCCTTCAAGCAGGCGTTGAGCGACG
>JBGPNN010000226.1:0-5503 GCA_041487495.1 bacterium | reverse complement strand
CCCACCGGGGGCCTGCCGGCAGAGGTGCCCGGTGATACGACGTACTTCTGCGTCGCAGACGTCGAGGGCAATCTCGTCTCGTACATCACGAGCCTCTCGGCATCGTTTGGGTGTGGCGAGATCGTCGAGGGGACCGGTATCATGCTGAACAACCGGGCCGGGCGAGGTTTCGAATTGGCCGCCGGGCATCCCAACTGTATTGCACCGGGCAAGCGCACGATGCACACGCTCAGCCCGTACATGGCCTTCAAGGGTGATCGGCCCTATCTGGCGTGGGGCACGCCGGGCGGTGACGCACAGCCGCAGTGGAACCTGCAGATCTTCATGAACCTCGTCGAGGCCGGGATGGGATTGCAGCAGGCCATCGAGGCGCCACGCTGGCAGAGTTTCCCGGGGACCGACCCGGCGACCATCGGGACGCCGTTTGAGTTGCGGATCGAAGAAGGCTATCCGCCAGAGACGATCGCCGAATTGCAGCGGCGCGGCCACCGGCTCAAGCCGATGGGCGAGATGGAGAGCGGCGGCGGCGGCCAGGCCATCATGGTCGATCTGGATCGCGGAATCTATGTGGGTGGGTCGGATCCACGCGTGGATGGTTGCGCGATCGGGTTCTAGCGGGTCGGCCCCGCCTGCGCCGAGAACGGCCGATCGGTTGGGAACAACTCGATCCACACGGGACCACGTGGGACTACGACTTGCTGCCGCGCGGCGTCCCACAGGGCGAGCGGTTCACGTACCGAACGCGACCACGTCCCTTCGACCAGACGCCCGTGCGAAAGAATAGTCAGGCGTCCAGATCCGTCCAGATCAATTTTGCTGCTGTCGATCCCGTTCTCCTGGACCTGCCACCAATGGACGAACATCACCAGGATGGAGACTGGGGCAATCGGCTTCTCGTCGGCATCCACGTGGGGCTCACCGTCCTGTTCGCGGAGATACCACTTGTGCCCGGAATCATACTGGTAGCGCACCGCGTATCCCGGCCCGTAATCGAGCCTGATCGTCGTGGCCGGCGTGCCCGTATCGGGTGGGTTGCCGATGGCATAGGGGAGACCGCGAGGCCTGACCTCGATCGGCTTCTTCTCCAGGGCCGCGCGCAGGCGGTCGATCCCGGTGTAGAGGTTATGCGGCATCTGCCGCCGGCCATCACGCCAGAAGGGGCCGGGCGTCCAGAACTCGTTGATCACCGGGATCTTTTGGGTGCGGATCATCGCCAGCGCGTCGGTACTGTGGCCGGCGTGCACGAGGATGGCGCCGATGTCCCGCGTGATCTCGAGCATGTAGCGCCGCGCGCTGCGGATTGGGCCGACCGTCTTCGGCGTCCCGTCGCAGAAGGCCGCGAGGAATCGCGTGATCAGGCCTTCCGTCGGCATCGCGTACACCAGGCAGGCATCGGCCAGCCCCGATTGCGGGCGCGCCTCTGGGGTGTTTTCGATGACGGCCAGCAGCGGTGCGATGCCGTCTTCGCCGGGTGCGAAGACCTTCCGCGCCTGGGGCATGGGGAGCGAGACCGTCGGCAACTCGATCCAGACGTCGTACGAGGGCCGGCTGTACCGTGTATAGGCGGCGGCCGCCAGCACGAGGACGACGCTTGCCGCCCAGATCGCTATACGTTGCCTGACGGTCATCGGTGAGTACCATTATAGCGGCTGTATTGGCGCCCGGAGGTGGAGCATGCAGAACGTACGACGCGAACGCACCCTGGTCTTTCTGAAACCCGACGGCGTGCAGCGGGGACTCGTCGGTGAAGTCATCCGGCGATTTGAACGGACCGGCCTCAAGATCGTCGGCCTGAAGATGGTGCGGGCGTCGCCAGCCCTGCTCGACCGCCATTACCCATCCGACGAAGGGTTCCTCCGCACGATCGGCGGCAAGACGCGCGAGGCGTTCGAGGCTGCGGGGCTCGATGTCCGTCACGAGACCGGCACCGACGACCCCCTGGTCATTGGCCGCCAGGTGCGGCAGTGGCTGGTCGAGTTCGTCGCCTCGTCGCCGGTTGTGGCCTTCGTGTTGGAGGGCTCTCACGCCGTCGCGGTCACGCGCAAGCTGGTCGGGGACACGCTCCCGTTCCGCGCCGCGGCGGGGACGATCCGGGGTGACCTCTCGGCCGATTCACCGACGGTTGCCAATCTGCAGAAGCGGCCGGTGCGAAATCTCGTGCACGCGTCGGGGACGCTGGAGGAGGCCGCGGCCGAGATCGCGCTCTGGTTTTCCGCGGCGGAACTGCACGACTACGAGCGGGTCGACGGTGCGCTAATCCTGGGGTAGGACTTCGCCCAGCACCCAGCCGCTGGCTTCGATCACCTGGCCCGCGCGCGGATCGATCGGCAACACCTCGCGGTCGCCCACCAGCGACAGCGCGACGCCGGCCGTGGCCACGCGCATCCACCAGAACGAGGCCCCGGTGGCCGAGTTGGTAAGGGGTCGGGCCTCGTTCACGTATCCGGTGACCAGCGCCGTGGCGTCGGCGTCGGCGGCAGGCTCGTCGGCCCCAAAGTGCACCATCGAGGTGAAGGATTGGACCGGGGGGCGGTAGGCGACATCTTTGACCGTTTCGTACGCCCTCGCGTCGGGATAGATTGTGGCCTCGTGGAGGATAACGACCAGTCGCAGGGAGACGATAAGGCCCGGCTGCAGCCGCTCGCGGACCACGGCGTAGTTCACCAGGTCAATCCTCAGCGGAAAGGCCCCGGAGAAGGGTTCATCTGGCTCAGTCGGATTCAGCCAGCCGTCGATCCAGCCTTCGAAGCTCTCTTCGTCCGACGCGCCGGATGCCGTGACGGCAATGCGGTACACATCGGCGGTTGAAAAGAACGGCGTGGCGTTGATCGCCTCGCCGGCCGCCGACGACTGCGCCCAGATCTCGGGCCCGTCGCCGGGCGCCCAGCGGACCAGCAGTCGCCCACCCTCGGTGAGGAGGCGCTGGCCGGATTCGGCAGCGCGGCGGGCCAGCGCCCAGTATTCACGCATCTCGCGGACCGGGAACCCAATGGCGGTGAAATGACTGGACATCAACGCGTACCCTTGATGCGCCAGACGAGAACCGACCCCATCGCCAGATACACGGCGGCCACGCTGAAGATGACGATATATCCTGAGTTTGCCTGGCGCAGATTGAACGTGTCGAGCAATGGCCCGCCGATCAACGGCGCCAGGACCTGCGGCACGGTCGCCGCGATTCCCCAGATGCCCAGATCCTTGCCGGCCGTGTCCCGCGAGGGGAGCACGTCGATCGCCAGCGCCCAGTCGACGCTGGTGAACGCCCCATAACCGAATCCAAAGACCACAGCCAGGAGCAACAGGAGCGTGTAGCTCGGTGTTGCGAGGAACAGCGCGATCGACGCCGCCATGATGACCCCGGCCACTGAGACAATCCATCGCCGCCCCGAGCGATCAGACAGTTGGCCGGCGGCGTACGCGCTGGGCAGCGCCCCAAGCGTCATGACGACACCGAGAATACTGGTGCGTATCTCGAAATCAGTGGCGAACCCCATGTAGTCTTTGAGGAAGTATTGCGCAAAAGCCAGCATCGTGTAGAAACCCATCAACACGAGGATCCGTGAGACAAACAGCCAGGCAAAATCAGGGTATTCGCGCGGGCTCACCCAAAAGCCCCGTATCATCTTTCCCAGGTTGAGCGGCTCGGCGGGGACCGGGCGCGCCTCCCGAACACGACGCACCCCGTACACGAGCGTGACGAGGAGGACGGCAATGATCAGGCCGTAGGCGAGGGTTCGGTGTTGCCGGATAAGCAGGCCGGAGGCGCCCAGGCCGGCAATAGTCCCGAGCATCGTCATCAGACCCATCCAGCCGGAAGCGGCCCCGCGCTGCTCCGCGGGCACGAGGTCGGGGATCAGCCCGCTGTACGCCGACCCGCCAAAGTTGTTCGAGAACTGCACCAGATAGTAGGCGCCCACAAAGGTTGCCAGCGTCGATGACCGGCTCAACAATACCAGGGCAATGACATTCAGGATGCCGCCCACGATCATGAACGGCCGTCGGCGTCCCATAGCAAACTGCGCGCGGTCCGAGAGCGCCCCCGCAAACGGCATCGTCACCATCGCAATTGCGGCACCGGCGGCCAGAACCCACGCGAGCGCATGACCCTTTTCGGAGTCGGGCACAAATCGCAGGATGTCCCAGGGGATGATGACAGCGATAAGCGCGCCCCAATGGAAGTTCAGCCCGAACCAGTAAAGGCTCAGGTCGAACTGCTCGCGCGTGCTCAGCGCACGCCGGCCGTCCATAGCGCACCTCAGGAAGGATGCGGTGCAGCCAAACCGGAACCGGGAAAACCGAGGGGCAATTCCACACCGTCCGGAGGTTTACCTGTGGCCGTGCAGTTCCCCGCCGGATTTCGCTGGGGCACCGCGACCAGTGCCTACCAGGTGGAGGGGAACAATACCGCGAGCGACTGGTGGCGGTGGGAGCAACGGCCCGGCCGGATCAAGGACGGCAGCCGATCGGGGCTTGCCTGTGATTGGTGGCGGCACGCCGAGGCAGATTTCGATCGGATGGTTGCGTTGCATCAAAACGCCGCCCGTCTGTCGATCGAGTGGAGCCGGCTCGAACCCCGCGAAGGCCGATGGGACGAGGCCGCCGGACAACGGTATCTCGAGATGCTGCGGGGCCTGCGCGCGCGCGGCCTCGAGCCGCTCGTCACGCTTAACCACTTCACGCTCCCGCAGTGGGTTGCTGATCGCGGCGGCTGGGCGTGGGCGGGGATTGTGCCGGCGTTCGCGGCGTACGCCGGTCGGTTCGCCGGTCTCGCGATGTCGCTGGTGGACTCCTGGATCACGATCAATGAGCCCGTCGGTCATCTGATCAGCGCCTATCTTTTGGGTCAGTTCCCGCCGGGCCGCAGGAGCCCGCGCGCGCTCTCCAGGGCGATCGTCCATTCGGTGCGAGCGCACGCGGCGGCGTATCGGGCGATCCGCGGCGTGCAATCCGGCGCGCGGGTCGGCCTGGCCGCGTATCTCCGGCCGATTGAACCCGCCGATCCTGACTCCGCCCTCGATCGTGGTCTCGCATCACGGATGGACCACGTCACGAACTGGATGTATCTGGAGGCGCTGAGGACCGGATGGGTCGTGGGCCCGCTGGGGCTTCGAGTGCACGTGCCTGAGGCCGCCGGCACCCTCGACGTGCTCGGCGTGAACTACTATACGCGGACCCGGCTGGCGTTCGACCTATGGCGGCCGCACACGCTATTCGCGCGTATGGTACCGGCGCGCGGCGCGCGGTTTACCGACCGCGGCTACAGCGAGATCTATCCCGATGGGTTGCTCGCCGTACTGCGACGGGTGCGCGCGTACGGCGTCCCGATTTACGTCACGGAGAACGGGCTGCCTGATGACGATGACGACCTGCGGCCGCAGTTCATTGTGGAACATCTCCGGCGCGTAGCGCAGGCAGCCGACGAGGGCTGCCCGGTGCGCGGATACTACTACTGGTCGCTGGTCGACAACTTCGAATGGAACGAGGGATGGTCGCTGCGCTTTGG
>JBGPNN010000225.1:0-5535 GCA_041487495.1 bacterium | reverse complement strand
CTTGGTGAAATCCCTGGACTACATCGAGGCCGCGCGCGCCCTGGGCAGCCGCGCGGGACGGATCATGGCGCGCCACGTCCTGCCGGCGGTACTCCCGCTGGCGCTCGCGCAGTTCATCCTGGCGGCGAGCAGCGCGATCCTGATCGAAGCCGCGCTCTCGTTCCTGGGTCTTGGCGATCCCACGGCCAAGAGTTGGGGGTCGGTACTCTATTACGCGCAGGTCCGCAACGCGTTCCTGAGTGGAGCCTGGTTGTGGTGGGTGGTCCCGCCGGGACTGCTCATCACGGCGGCGACCCTCGCGTTCGCGTTCACAGGCTACTCGCTCGAGGAAGTGCTCAATCCGACCATCCGACGGCAGCGTCACTCTGCCGCCGGCTGAGACACACAGAGGGGTGCAGCGGATGACGGTGAAACGCTATCAGCGCACGCGGGTCCAGGAGATCGACGCCTTTCAGCACGCCAAGGACGACTACTGGTTCCGGCCGGTCGTGATCGGGAAGAACCTCTACACGTACGTGGCGTATGTCCCGCCGGGCGGGTTCATGCCGCCTCACGGACACGAGGAGGATCCATACGAGCTGTCCTTCTTCATGCTGCGGGGCACGCTGGAGGTCATGCTGGACGGTGACACCTTCACCGCGCATAGTGGAGATGCGGTCCACATCGAGCCCACTGTGTCGCTGGGCGTTCGCAACACCAGCGGTGAGATGGCCAGCTTCGTCCTGACCTTCAATCCACCGCCGCCCATTACCTCGGTGGAAGGGCTCCGCCAGCGGTTCATCCAGCGCGGGTACGGGCTCAGGACGGCCGCCGAGATGGAGACCCTGCTGCAGCGCGGCCCAGGACAGTCATGACAACACGCTATCAGAATTTCATCGGCGGTGAGTGGCGCGCGCCGGTATCGGGCGCGTACTTCGACGACCGCAGCCCCGCGGACGCTTCGAAAGTCGTCGCCCAGTTTCCGCACAGTACGGCGGACGACGCACGGGCGGCGATCGACGCGGCTGCGCGCGCCTTCGAGGGCTGGGGCCGCGAGGTGCCCACGAAGCGCGGCGCGATCCTCTATCGCGCGGCGGGTATTATCCGGGGCCGCCTCGAGCAGATCGTCCACGACTTCGTGCTGGAAGACGGCAAGCCGATCAAAGAGGCCCGCGCCGAGGTGACGCGGGCGGCGGATATCTTCGAGTACTTCGCGGGCGAAGGCGCACGCCTGGGCGGTGATACGCTCCCCTCATCGCGCCCGGGTGTCTTCCTTTATACCCTGCGCAAGCCGCTGGGCGTGGTCGGGATCATCACCCCGTGGAACTTCCCGGTCGCCATCCCCGCGTGGAAGATGGCGCCGGCGCTGATCTGCGGCAATACCATCGTGGTGAAACCCGCCTCGCAGGCGCCGCTCTCGTTGTGGCACCTGGTTAAGGCGCTCGAGGAGGCCGGCCTGCCGCCCGGCGTCCTGAACTTCGTGAGCGGACCGGGTTCGACCGTGGGCAGCGCGCTCATCGAGCATCCCGCGGTGCGGGGCATCTCGTTCACAGGGTCCACGGAAGTCGGCACACGCGTCTATCAGGTAGGGTCACAGCGGACGGCGCGCGTGCAGTGCGAGATGGGTGGGAAGAATCCGCTGGTGGTGCTCGCCGACGCCAACCTGGACCTGGCGGTGCGGTTGATCCTCGACGGCGCCTTCAGCAACGCCGGGCAGAAGTGCACGGCCACCAGCCGGGTGATTGTCGAGCGATCGATACACGACGTGCTGCTGGCCCGTCTGGTCGAAGCGACGAAAGCGCTCACTGTCGGTGATCCGCTCGATGAGAACACCTTCGTCGGGGCGGTCATCGACGAAGCGGCCATGACCAAGATCCTGGAGTACGTCGAGATCGGCAAGACAGAAGGCGCGGAGCTGCTGTGCGGCGGCCGCCGGCTCATGGAGCGTGGCCTGGATCGCGGCTACTTCATCGCGCCGACCGTGTTCAGCCGGGTGCGCCCGGAGATGCGTATTGCGCAAGAAGAGATCTTTGGCCCGGTGGCCGCGATCATGCCGGCCGCAGACTTCGACGAGGCCGTGCGGCTGGCGAATCAGACGCAGTTCGGCCTGTCGGCGGGCATCGTCACCGGCAGCCTCGAGAAGGCGCACGCGTTCACCGAGCGGGTCGAGGCGGGGCTGGTGATGGTGAACCTGCCGACCGCGGGGGTCGAATATCAGGCGCCGTTTGGCGGCACCAAAGCGTCGGGGACGGCCTTCAAGGAACAGGGGCAGGTCGCGCTGGACTTCTACACCGAAGTGCGCACGGTGGCGATGCGGCCGTCGATGACGTGACGGGCTAGAATCGATTGAGGCGGAAAGGCTCCAGCGGCACCGACGGTTGATGCCCGTTCGCCAGTTCGGCCACCAGTTTCCCGGTGCCCGGGGCCTGCGTGAACCCGAGCATCGCGTGCCCGGCGGCAACGATGAGCCCATCGACGCCGGCCGCCCGCGCGATGATCGGCAGCCCGTCCGGCGTGACCGGCCGGTACCCGAACCACGATTCCTCTTGCTTCATCTCGAGCCGGTCGTTCAGCGCACGGGTCGCCGCGGCCACCACGGCCCGATAGCGCGTCTCGTCGAGGCGATCGTCGAACCCGGCCAATTCCAGGGTGCCCCCGAAGCGCAATCGATCGCCGATCGGCGTGATGACGACCCGTGTCCCCGAGATATAGACGGGCAACGTCGGCGAGCCGGGATAGGCGTTCACGGTGCACGAGTAACCCTTGGCCGGCTGCATCGGGATTGAGATGTTCAACGGCGCCGCCAGCGCGGGCGTCCACGCGCCGGCCGCGAGCACGACGAGGTCGGCCGGCAGGTGTTCGGCCGGTGTGGCAAGCGCGACGCCCTCGATCCTCCCACCGCGCGCGGTAATACCGGACACCGCGCGATGCGTCAGGAGTCGCACCCCCCGCGGCTCCAGGCGGGCAGCCAGGGACCGGACGAACTCAAACGAATGCCCGTGCGCTTCCCCGGTGATGTGTACTCCTCCGCGCACGTGCGGGCTCAGCGCCGGTTCGAGATCGAGCGTCTCCTGCCCCGAGAGCAGGCGGGCATCAAAGCCTGCATGTCTGAACGCTTCCTGCTCCCGTCGCGCCTCGGTCATCGCATCATCCGTCAGGTACACGTGCAGCAAGCCCTTGCGCTGAAAGAAAAACCCGGGGCCCGGCGCTCTGGCAAGATCCTCGAAGAGATCGAGACTCATCCGGCTGAGCGCCAACAGCGCGCGAGCGCTGCGCTCTGATGCGTCACGAGTGCAGAACCGCCGAAACTGCCAGGCCCATCGCAGAAACGCCGGGTCCAACCTCGGCTTCACGTAGAGGGGACTGTCGGCGCGGAACAGCCAGCGCACCCCCTGCTGCATCACCCCGGGTCCGGGGAGGGGATGCGAGTGCGCGGGCGTGATCAGGCAGGCGTTGCCGTACGAGCAGCCGCGGCCAATCTCGCCGCGATCGACTACGGTGACCTGCCATCCGGTGTGGTGCAGGAAGTACGCGGAGGCGACGCCGATAGCGCCGCCCCCGATCACCACTGCGCGTCCGGGCATACTCGGGCTAGTCACGCTTGTACGCTTTCGCCAGGTAGAGCGACTGGTCTTTGTACGGCCGCCAGCCGGCCACATTCTTCGCCGTCGCGTAAAGATCCGACTGCGCGAACAGCGGCACCTGCGGTGGATCGTCCTGCATAATCAGCAGCATCTCCCGGTAGAGCTTCAGGCGCTCGCGGTCGTCGGCCGCGGCACCCGCCCGCGCCATGAGCGCGTCGAAGTCCGGGCGGCACCAGTACGCGTACCTGAAGTTGCAGAGATACTGCGTCAGCATAAAGTGCGCGTCGGGCGGCGGGAGGCTGCCGAAATAGAAGATGTCGCGCAGCCCGAGCTGGCTGAGCTGCGTCAGGAACTCGCCCGGCTCCATCACGACCTGCTGCGTCTTCACGCCGACCTTGAGCAACTGCGCGGCGATCGCTTCGCTGATCTCTTTGTCCTGCGGGTACCGGCCGTTCGGGTACTTGAACGTCACCTGAAAGCCGTTAGGAAACCCGGCTTCGGTGAACATCTGCTTCGCTCTCGCCACATCATATGGCGCAGCCTTAATGTCGTGCTGGTAGCCAAAGTACTCCGGGGTCAACGGCTGGCCCTCGAGCTTCCGCGCGCGGCCCTTCTGGAGCGTCCGGATGATGCCGTCCACGTCGAGGGCCTGCTGCATCGCCTGGCGGACCTTCTTGTTTTGCAGGGGCCCCTCCCACTTCGAGGCCAGCATCAGCCCAAACGCGCGCACGCCGCGGAGCGAGTACGTGGTCAAGTTGGCGTCACCGCTCACGCGCTCGACTCCCTCCAGCGGGAGCAGGGTGGCGACGTCGATGTCGCCGGCTTGCAGGGCGGCGATACGCGCGGTGCCTTCGGGGATCGGCCGGAACACCAGCCGCTTGATACGCGGCGCATCGCCCCAGTAGTCGCCGTTCGCCTCGAAGACTACTCGATCGTCCTTGATCCACTCGACGAACTTGTACGGCCCGGTCCCCACCGGCCGCTGGCAGAACCCGCGCAGGAGGCCGGCCTGTTCCGTATAGACCGGCGGGTACTGGAACGAACCCATGGCCAGCGCGGTCAGCATCAGGCGCTCGGCCATCGGCCCTTTCCCTTTGACGTCGATCGTGTAGTAATCGACGACCTCGGCGGTCCGAAGCGCGGACACGAAGAAGGCCAGCGACGGCGCGCGGAGCATCTGGTCCAGGCTGTACTTGGCGCTTGCGGCGTTGAACTCTTCGCCGTTGCTAAATCGGACGCCGCGCCGCAGATGCACGCGGAGGTTGTCGGGCGCCGTCTTCTCCCACCTGAAGGCCAGCTCCGGCAGGAAGCCCAACGAGTCGGGCGAGAACGTGACCAGCCGCTCGACGACCTGGCCGCTCACATTCTTGTCGGGCTGGGCGGTGCCAAAGAGCGGCGAGAGGCAGCGCGGATCGAACCCCTGTGCGACGACGAGCGTGTCCTTGGGATTGCGCGAAGCGCTTCGCGCGGCGGGCGCGGTCCCGAAGACCAGCGCGAGTATGAGCAGCGCGCTCGCGGCCGTCGTGACGACCAGGCGAGTCATGAGATCACTCTCCCCTTCAATCAGCTGACACCATTGGTTCGCCGTGGGCGGCGCGGGCTCCCGCCCGATTGAGGAGGGAACATAGCCGCCGCGGCCGTAGGAAGGAGTCATGACCGGCCCACGAATGGTGCGCGCGCCGCGCGGGGGGGAAATCTCCTGCAAGGGATGGCCCCAGGAAGCGGCGCTCCGAATGTTGATGAACAACCTGGACCCGGACGTCGCCGAGCGTCCACAAGACTTGGTCGTCTACGGCGGCAGGGGGAAAGCGGCGCGCTCCTGGCCGGCGTTCGATGCGATCGTGCGGGCGCTGCGTGAACTCGAAGGCGACGAGACGCTGCTGGTCCAGTCCGGCAAACCCGTCGGGGTCTTCCGCACACACGAGTGGGCGCCGCGTGTGTTGATTTCCAACGCGATGCTGGTACCGAAGTG
>JBGPNN010000224.1:0-5537 GCA_041487495.1 bacterium | reverse complement strand
TCTTTGGCGATCGCCCCAATCTCACCATAGTTCATGAGTCCTAGATGCCACTTGCGCATGATGGTCCCCCTTCGGATTAGGGGAGTTGTTTCCCCAGTGAGCAGATCAGGTCATACAGCTCCGCAAAGTTGTGCCATCCAAACTCGCGCTGGTGATCCTCGATCTCGTAGATCATCCTGTGCAGTCTGGTGTTCAGAGGCACCGGGACGCGGACGGCGGCGGCTTTGTCCTCAAGGGGCCCGTGGTTCCAGCGCACCTCGGACTTGCGTTTCCGGTACACGATGTCCCAGTGGATCCCAGACCCCTGCTTGACGTACTTGTGCGTGCCCGTTTTCTCGTGCTCCAACACGTGCTGTGCCTGTCTGGCCACGGTGGCCCGCACAAACGCATACAGCCGCTGGGTGTCGGCAGGCGTCGTGGGGAAATAGAGTTTGGGCTGGAAGAACGGACCGTCCGGGACGTTGACGCCGTGCGCCTGCGCGACCTCCAGCGCCTCTCTCACGAGTGGCCCGACGACGCGCAGCGCGCGTTCATCCGACAGGACCACGTGATAGGGGGCATCCACCATGGCGCTGGCCACGGTCTGCGAACCAAAGCAGCGTTTGGCCCAAATACGGGCCTTGATATCCGTCAGGAGATGGCATTCGGCAACATGGGACAGGAGGCGGTGGACGTGCTGGATCCGCGGCGTGATGCGACCATCGAGCTCGCCCACATAGACCGGTCCTTCGATCACGAATTCGAGATGGCCCGGGTCGACGTAGGCGCCGCCGTAGTCAGGCAGCGCGCCAATCGTCCGCTCGACGCCGATCTGCGACGCGATGACGTCTTCATTGACGAGGCCATTCTGCAGGGACACGACGAACGACTCCGGGCGCAGGAGATGCGTGATTCCGTCAATGGCTTGAGCCGTGTGCTGCGACTTGACGGCCAGGAACACGCATTCCAGCGGGTCGATCAATTCATCGGGGGTGCGGGCGTTCTGGGGGGGAAGCACGTGCTCGCCGCGAGCGCCATCGATCCGCAGCCCCCTGGTCCGGAGTGCCTCGACGTGTTCCCGGTTGACATCCACGAAGGTCACATTTTCTCCAGCCATCGACATCCAGGCGCCGGCCAAGCCCCCGATCGCTCCTGCGCCCACAATGGTGACCTTCATCGGATCCCCGCCTGATGGCAGGCCCCGCCGACCGAGCCTGGAAGTATGTTCGGGTGAACCCTACCACGATTGTCAAGACCGGGCTGCTGATCAACGGCACCGGAGCCCAACCGACCCGCAACATGGCCCTGACGATCGAGGGGACCACGATCGTCGACGTCCGGCCTGTGGCGTCGCTGCCGTCTCTGGGTGATCGCGTGAAGATCTATGATTGCCCTCACCTCACGGCGATGCCGGGGATCATCGACTGCCACGATCACCTGGCGCATCTGGGGTTGGATGTGAAGCAACGAATGAATACCGCCCCGAGCCTGGCGGTCCTGCAGGTGG
Source organism: bacterium (assembly GCA_041487495.1). GTDB lineage: Bacteria > Sysuimicrobiota > Sysuimicrobiia > Sysuimicrobiales > Humicultoraceae > JBGPNN01. The sequence goes on along the minus strand of JBGPNN010000224.1, from coordinate 4,051 downwards.
GACGGTGGGCAACCGAGACACTGATGACCGGCGTTACGGCGTTCCGCGATGCCGCCGGCGTCGACCTGGGTGTGAAGATGGCCGTCGATCAGGGGGTCACGCCCGGTCCACGTCTGTTCATCAGCCTGGTGATCATCACGCAGACCGGCGGCCACGGCGATCTGATGCAGCCGTGCGGGCTCTCGTCCGACTTTCCGCGGCTGCCTGGGATTCCTGACGGCGCCGCCGACGGCGCGGACGCGTGCCGGCGCAAGGTACGCGAGGTTATCCGCCTGGGCGCGGACTGCATAAAGATCGCCACGACCGGCGGGGTCGGCTCGCCCCGGGGAGGCCCGACGACCAGACAATTCACCCTCGATGAATTGCGAGCGATGGTGGACGAAGCCCACGCCGCGGGGAAACCCGTGCTGGTGCACGCGCACGGCGGTGAAGGCTTGAAGATGTGTCTGGAGGCGCGGGTCGACTCCATCGAGCATGCCGCGGTGGCCGAGGAGCGAGATCTGGAACGCATGGCCGAACTGGGCATCTGGCTCGTCCCGACCCTGAGCGTCACCCACCGCATGAAAGAACGGCTGGACCGGGATCCGCACTCGCTGCCCGCGTACACTGCGGCGAAACTTCCCGCGGTCTTCGATGTCCAGCGTCGTAATTTCAAGAAGGCGCTCGAGGTGGGCGTGAAGATCGCGATGGGCACAGATGCCGGCGCGCTGGGGCACGCACAAAACACCCAGGAACTGGTCTACATGGCACAGGCCGGTATGACACCGATGCAATCCATCGTGGCCTCGACCAAGATGGGGGCTCAGTTGCTTGGAATGGGCGACTCCCTGGGCACCCTGGAACCCGGGCGGCTGGCGGACCTGATATTAATCGATGGCGACCCGCTGGCGGATATCACGGTGGTAGCCGATCCGAACCGGGTCAAGATGGTCATGAAGGACGGGATCGTCTATAAGGCTCCGCTAGGGTAAGGCCTTCCCCTGACTTTCGACGTAGGCGGTCAGCTCGTCGATGTTGTGCCATCCGAGTTTTCTCTTTCCATCCTCGATCTCTTCGATGAGTTTCACCAGACGGGTATTGAGCGGCACCTTGACCCCATACCGGTCGGCGACACACACCACCGTCAGGTACGCCGCCTCACTCTTGCGCTTGCGGTAGACGATGTCCCAGTGGATCCCGCTGGCCTTCTTGACGTACTTGTAGCCGCCGGGTCCGTCGCCGACCTGATGTGCCCCGAGATGCTCGACGAGCCGGTCGAAGGCGGCGAGGAGCTTTTGCGTGGCCTCTGGGCTGGCGGCCCGATAGAGGTCCGGGTCAAACCATCGGTCGGCGTGGAGCTTTACACCCGCGGCATCCGAGACGAGCATGGCCTCGCGAACCAACGCGGCGGCGAGGCGCTGCAACTTCTTGTTGCCCAGGACCTGGACGACGGTGCCATCCACCAGCGCCGTCGGCACCACCTGAGAGTTGTAGACCTGCTTCGTCCACACGCGCCCGACCATGTCGGTGAGGAGCTCGCACTTGTTTGGCCCGATCCCCAGCAGCCGCGCGGCTTCTCGTGCCCGCGGGGTGAGGGTACCGTCGAGTTCGCCAACGTACACGGTACCCTCGTGCACCGCTTCGAGGATGCCCGGGTTAAGATACGCCCCCCCATAATCGGGCAGGGCCCCCATCGTGCGCTCTCGCCCAACGATGTCGGCGATCGTATCCTCGTTCATGCCATTTTGGAGCGACACAATGCACGACTGCGGCGTCAGGTGGGGGAGGAGCGGCGGGACGGCCGCGGCCGTGTGCTGGGACTTGCAGGCGAGGAAGATCAGACCGTCCAGTGGTTCAGGAATCTCGTTTGGGGTGTACGAGCGCTGAGGGCCAACGGCCATGGGCCCGTACACCCCGTTCAGAGAGATGCCGCGGTCGCGAATGGCCCGCACGTGGTCCGCGTTCTGGTCGACGAACAGGACGGACTCGCCGGCCCGGGCCATGTAAAATCCAGCCAGCCCGCCAATCGCTCCGCACCCGACGATCGCGATTTTCGCCATTGTCCTACGGTTTCATCTTCCACTCTTCCGAGTTCCAGCCGTCGCCGTCGTTGGTCGGGTTGCCCACCAGCCCCGTGAGCCGTGTCGTCGTCGCTTGCGCCCCGACCAGGTAGTAGATGGGGATCGTCGGCAAGTCGCGCGCCAGGATCTCCTGGGCCCGCCAGAACAGCGCTTTGGCCTTCGGCTGATCGACGGTGCCTTCAGCCTCCTTGATAATATCCGTGATCTCGGCGTTGATGTAGAAGACCTGGTTGAGCCCGTTCGGCGGCGTGGCGTCGGCGGCGTAGAAGATCGAGAGCACCGGCGTCGCGGGGACGATCCAGCGGTGAAAGAGCGTGTCGCACTCCCCCCGGAAGCGGATCCCACCGTACACCGTTGGGGAAAAGTTTCGAATCTCCATATTCATGCCAATCTGTCGCAGCATGGCCTGGATGACCTGCTGCACGCGCTCCTGCGTCGCGTCGCCGATGTTGTGGCAGTTGTCGAAGGTAAACGGCTTGCCGTCCTTTTGCAGGATGCCGTCCGGGCCGGGCCGCCACCCGGCTTCGGCGACCAGCTGTCTGGCTTTAGCGAGGTCGAATTTGTACTGGCTGTACGCGTTGGGATTGTATGCCCAAGACAGCGGCGTCATGGGAGGACCGGCCGGCTTCCCGAGTCCGCCCAGCACCTGACTGACGATGGCTTCTTTGTCGATCGCGTAGGCGACCGCCTGCCGCATCCGCACGTCTTGGAACATCGGCTTCCGGAGGTTGAAGTCAAAGTGCATCCACGCGTTGAGCGGGTGGACGACGACCTTCAGCCGGGAGATCGCCTGCAGCGCCTTGATCTGATCAAACGGCACCGCCCACGCGATCTGGACCTCGCCCGCCTTGAGCATGTTCATCCGTGTGTTCGCGTCCGGCACGAACCGCCAGGTCATCTTCTTGAAGTGGGGAAGACCCTGCGCCGCGCCGCGGTAGTTAGGGTTGGCGACCAATACGATGAACTGCCCGGGCACCCATTGTTGCACCACGAATGGCGCGGTCGTCACGGGGGACCGGTTGTATTCAGAGAACGTATTGAGATCCTTTCCCTCGAGAACGTGTTTGGGCAGCAGATATCTGAACAGGTCTCGGTACGCGGCATAATGTTCTTTGAACGCCACGACGACGGTCAATGGGTCCGGGGTCCTGACGGACTCGATGACCGGCCACCCGGCCCGGCTATCCACCCGAAACGTCGGGTCAATCATGGTCTTGTACGTAAACTCCGCGTCGGCCGAGGTCACGGGCTTGCCGTCGCTCCACTTCAAGTCCGGCTTCAGCCGCCACGTCACGGTCATCTTGCCGGCAGTCATCGTCAGACCGGCGTTGGTCAGCGAGGGAACCCGCTGCACGATCCGCGGGACGTGCTGCATGTTGTCGGTTGTGACATGAAACCCTTCGACGACGTTGAGCTCCTTGGCCGACAATGTATTGGTGGAGTATGGGTTGAGCGTGTCGGGCTCTTTGTCGAATGCCACCACCACTTCGTCGTCCCTCGGGGCGCCCATCGCCCCCGGCCCACCCATCGTCATCACCGTCACCGCGAGCACGACGAGCAACGGCATGCTGAACAAGCGCCTCACCGCGAACCTGAACACTGTTGCTGCCTCCCCTCGAGTAGGCCGACCGCTACCCTTTCATCCGCACATCCAGCGCGTCTCGGAGGCCATCGCCGAGCGCGTTGACGCTCAACAGGCTCAACATGATGAACAGACCCGGGAACACCGCCAGCCACGGTCTGGTTGTCATCGTTGACTGCGCATTCTTCAGCATATTGCCCCAGGTCGCCGTCGGCGGCTGCACACCAACCCCGAGATACGAGAGGACCGATTCCGTGATGATGGCGTTCCCGACGGCCAGCGTGCCCGCAACAATCACCGGGGCGAGGCAGTTTGGGAGCGCGTGGCGCAGGATGATGCGCAGGCTGCTGCACCCCATCGCCCTCGCGGCCTCCACGTACTCCCCTTCTCGTATGGTGAGCAGGGAGCT
>JBGPNN010000223.1:0-5595 GCA_041487495.1 bacterium | reverse complement strand
CGCTCGACGTGAAGGCGGGAGACCGCGTGCTCTACGCTAAGTACGCGGGCACTGAGGTCAAAGGCGACGACGGCGACCTGTTGGTCCTGAGGGCCAGCGATATCCTGACCATCGTCGAGCAGATGCCGGCCAAGGCCAAGGCCAAGGCCAGGGCTTAGCCGAGGAGGCTTCCGATGCCGAAGATCCTTGCGTACGACGAAGACGCACGGCGCGCCATGGAGCGCGGCGTGAACAAGCTCGCCGAAGCGGTCAAGATTACGTTGGGTCCCAAAGGCCGCAACGTCGTCCTCGAAAAGAAATTTGGCTCGCCGACAATCACGCATGACGGCGTGACCGTTGCCAAGGAAGTGGAGCTCGAAGATCCGTTTGAGAACGCGGGCGCGCAGCTCGTCCGCGAGGTGGCCACCAAGACTGAGGACGTCGCGGGGGACGGGACCACCACGGCGACGATCCTGGCCCAGGCTATGACGCGCGAGGGCTTTAAGATGGTCTCCGCGGGCGCCAACCCCATGGCGCTCAAGCGCGGGATGGAGAAAGCGACGGCCGCGGTCGTCGCCGCGATCCACAAGCAGGCGAAACCCGTGGAAACCAGGGAAGCCATCGAGCAGGTTGCCAGCATCTCGGCGAACGATCCTGGGATCGGCAAGCTGATTGCCGACGCCATGGACAAGGTCGGCAAAGACGGCGTCATCACGGTGGAGGAAGCGAAGGGGATCGAGACGACTGTCGAGGTCGTCGAGGGCATGATGTTCGACAAGGGCTACATCTCTCCGTACTTCATCACCAACGCCGAGAAGATGGAAGCCATCATCGATGACCCGCTCCTGTTGATCACCGACAAGAAGATCAGTGCGATCAAGGACGTGCTGCCCGTGCTCGAGCGGATCGTCCAGATGGGCCAGCCGCTGTTGATTATTGCCGAGGACGTCGAGGGCGAGGCGCTGGCCACGCTCGTCGTGAACAAACTGCGTGGGACGCTGGCGGCGTGCGCGGTGAAGGCCCCGGCGTTCGGCGACAGGCGCAAGGCGATCCTCGAGGACATCGCGATTCTCACCGGCGGCCAGGTCATCAGTGAAGAGATCGGCCTGAAGCTCGAGAACACCGAGATGCAGCATCTGGGCAAGGCCGGCCAAGTGAAGATCCGCAAAGAAGAGACCATCATCATCAAAGGTGGCGGCAAGAAGGCCGACATCGAGAAACGCGTCCAGCAACTGCGCAAGCAGATCGAGGAAACCGAGTCCGACTACGACCGCGAGAAGTTGCAAGAGCGGCTGGGCAAACTCGCTGGCGGCGTCGCAGTGGTCCGGGTCGGGGCGCCCACCGAGGCCGAACTGAAGTACCGCAAGACCCGCACCGAGGACTCGCTGCGGGCCACCCGGTCGGCGGTGGAAGAGGGTATCGTGGCCGGTGGCGGCGCGGCACTGGTGATGGCTAGTAAGGCCATCCAGGGGCTGAAACTCGAAGGTGACGAAGAGATCGGTGCCAAGATCGTGGCCCGGGCGCTCACCGAGCCGGCCCGCCAGCTCGCGATCAACGCGGGTCAAGAGGGGTCCATCGTCGTTGAGCACCTGAAAGAGCAAAAGGCCGGCTGGGGCTATGACGTCATGCGGGGCGAGTTCGTCGACATGTTCAAGGCCGGCATCGTCGATCCGGCGAAAGTCGTGCGGTCGGCCCTGCAGAATGCAACCAGCGTCTCGAGCCTGCTGCTCACCACCGAGGCGATGGTCGTCGAGAAGCCCGAGGACGAAGACAAGATGCCAGGCGCTCCTCCCATGCCGCCGATGTAAGGACCCCGGCGCGTGGTTCGAAGGTGAATCCTGGGAGCCCGCGGACATCCGCGGGCTCCCCAGTTTTTAAGTCATCATTGAAATCGTCCGACATTTGTGCTAACGTGACCCCCGGGATTCGCTGAATTCCTCCCATAGGCACACCAAAACACGAACAAACTATGCCGGATTCACATGTATTATTCGTAATAGGCGGGGGTGGCCGGGAGCACGCGCTCATCTGGCACCTCGCCAAAGCCTACCCCAGCGCATCCATCTACTGCGCCCCGGGCAACCCAGGAATCGCGACCCTGGCCACCTGCCTGCCGGTACCCGCGGCCGATCTCGCGGGCCTCGCCGACGCCGCGGCTTCCGTCAATGCTGATCTGACGATCGTCGGACCTGAGGCCCCCCTCGTGGCCGGCGTCGTCGACGTCTTTGAGGCACACGGCCTGAGGATTCTGGGTCCGTCGGCTGCCGCCGCCAGGATTGAAGGCAGCAAGGTCTTCGCCAAGGATCTGATGCGGCGCCACATGATCCCGACGGCGGATCACGTCGCTTTCGATGATCCGCAATCTGCCATGGCGTATGCGCGGAACCTTCGCGCTCCGTCGGTGATCAAGGCCAACGGCCTGACCGCGGGGAAGGGCGTTATTCTGTGTGGCGATGCGGGCGAGGCCACACGTGCGGTCCAGGCGATCATGGTCGATCGCGTGTATGGCGAGGCGGGCCGGCGCGTGGTGATCGAGGAACGGCTGGAGGGCGACGAGGTCAGTGTCTTCGCGCTGGTCGACGGAGAGGCGACCTGCCTGCTACCCGTGGCGCAGGATCACAAACGCGCCCTTGACGGCGACCGGGGCCCCAACACCGGGGGCATGGGCGCCGTCGCGCCGTATCCCCTGGACGTTGCCATGCTCGATCGCGTCCGTCGCGATGTGGTGGAACGCGTGGCGTCTGCGATGTGCGCCGAGGGCGCGCCGTATCGCGGTGTGCTGTTTGCCGGCCTGATGCTGACAAGAGATGGCCCGCGCGTCCTGGAGTTCAACTGCCGCCTCGGCGATCCCGAGGCGCAGGTGTTGATGCCGCTGCTGTCGGCGGGACTGCCGGACGCCTTCGAAACGCTTCGTGCCGGACGGACACGTCCCGAAGAATACGCGCCGGTGGACGGCGCAGCGGTCGGCGTCGTGCTCGCGTCGCGCGGCTATCCCGAGCGGCCAGAGACCGGACTGGAGATGGACGGGCTCGAGGACGCCGCGGACGATGCGCTCGTCTTTCACAGCGGCACGGCGACGCGGGACGGTCGTCTGGTGACCGCCGGTGGTCGTGTGCTGACCGTCGTGGGTCGCGGACGGGACACCGGCGCCGCTCGCACCGCGGCGTATCGGGCCGCGGCGAAGATCACGTTCGATGGTGTGCACTTTCGCCGGGATATCGGTGCGAGAGTGCCGGGTGTCGTCACAGTCGCGCGAGGGGAGCGGCACTGATGCCGGTTTCTGCAGTCGTCGGCGGGCACTGGGGCGACGAAGGCAAGGGCAAGGTCGTCGACGTCCTGGCCGCCGAGCACGACCTGGTCGTTCGCTATAACGGCGGGGCCAATGCCGGTCATACGATCGTTGACGAGCGCGGCACGTTTCGCCTGCACCTGGTCCCATCCGGCGTGCTCCACCCCAACGTCACGTGCCTGATCGGTCCGGGGGTGGTGCTCAATCCCGACACGCTCGTCGAGGAGTTGCATACGCTAGAAGCGCAAGGCCTCTCGACGCACAACGTCTTGATCTCGAACCGGGCGCACCTGTTGTTCCCGCATCATGTGCAGATCGACGTGCTTGAGGAGCAGTCGCGAGGCGCCGGCCTACACGGCACGACGAAGCAGGGGATCTGGCCGGCTTACGCGGACAAGGTCGCGCGCATGGGTATCCGGGTCGGCGACCTGCTGCATGAGAAGCACCTGGTCGAGCAGGTCCGCTACCAGGTCTCCAGGACGAGCCGGCTGTTGACCGGGCTGTACGACCATCAGCCGGTTGACGTCGACGCCGTCCTGACGCAGTGCCGGCAGTGGCGGGACGTTCTTGGGCCGCGGATCGTCGACAGCCACGCCCTCATGCGGCGCGCGCTGCGCATGGACCGCCGGATCCTGCTCGAGGGTCATCTAGGCGTGATGCGCGACCTCGATTGGGGGATCTATCCGTTTGTGACATCGTCGACCTGCCTCCCCGGCGGCGCCGCGGCGGGTGCCGGTATCCCGGCCAGCGCGATCACGCGCGTCGTGGGTGTCGTGAAAGCCTACACGACCGCGGTCGGCGCCGGACCCATGCCGACGGAGTTGCATGATGCGATGGCCGACCGCCTGCGCGACGTGGGCCAGGAGTTTGGGACCACAACCGGGCGGCCGCGCCGGTGCGGCTGGTTCGACGGGGTGGCCGCCCGATATGCGGCAGAAGTAGCGGGCTTCACTGAGTTGGCCATCATGAAACTCGACGTGCTCAACGGCCTGGACACCGTGAAGATCTGCACAGCCTACCGCTACATGGGCGAGACCGTCGACGGCATGCCGGATACGCCGGTGTTGTTCGACGTAGAGCCCGTCTACGAGGTGCTGCCCGGCTGGCAGCTGCCCGAGCGCGTCCCTGACATGGGCGCGCTGCCGGCGGCGGCGCGGCAGTTTCTCGACCGGGTCGCGGCGCTCGTGGACGTGCCGGTCACGATGATCGGCGTGGGCCGCGAGCGCGAGGCCCTGGTGCGCAACGGTGCCACCTCGGGCGCGGAGTTCCGATGATTGACCGGTACGCGACCCCGGAGATGCGCGAGTTGTGGGCGCCGGAGGGCAAGTTTGCGCTCTGGTTGGAGATCGAGCTGCTGGCAGTTGAGGCACAGGCCGAGCGCGGCGAGGTGCCCCGCGAGATCGCCGAGCGCCTGCGGCGCACGGCAAAGCCCGGCACGGCCGAGCGGATCGACGAGATCGAGCGGACGGAGACCCAGCACGATGTCGTGGCGTTCCTGCGGTCCGTGGTCGAGCTCACCGGGCCCGACGCCACCTACCTGCACAAGGGCCTGGGATCATCCGATGTGGTCGACACCGCACAATCAGTGCTGTTGGTCCGGGCGGCCGATCTCCTGCTGACGTCTCTGGCGGATGTGCGCCAGGTCACGGCGGCGCTCGCCGACCGGCACCGTTACACAGTGATGGCCGGCCGCACGCACGGGATGCACGCCGAGCCGATCACCTTCGGCGTGAAGGTCGCCTGGTGGCACGCGGAACTGGGTCGCGCCGAGGACCGACTGCGCGCGGGGCGGGAGGCGGTCCGTGTGGGTAAGCTTTCCGGTGAGGTCGGCACCTTCATCCACAATCCGCCCGACATCGAAGCCACCGTGTGCGCGCGTCTCGGACTGCAGGCCGCGCCAACGAGCACTCAAATCCTGGACCGCGACCGGCACGCCGAGTATCTGGCGGCGCTGGCGATTCTCGCTGGGTCGATGGAAAAGATCGCGACCGAGATCCGCACGTTGCAGCGCACCGAGCTGCGCGAGGTCGAAGAGCCCTTCACGTCTCGTCAGACGGGATCGTCGGCCATGCCGCACAAGCGCAATCCGATCCTGAGCGAGCGACTGGTAGGACTCGCACGCACGGTGCGCGGGACCGCGCTCGTGGCGATGGAGAACCAGGCGCTGTGGGGTGAGCGCGACATCAGCCACTCGTCGGCCGAGCGGATCATCTTTCCCCAGGCGACGTCGTTGATCCATTACATGTTGAAAACGCTCCTTCGCGTATTGTCGGGGCTGCGGGTCTTCCCGGAGGCGATGCGGCGAAATCTCGAGGCCAGCGGCGGAT
>JBGPNN010000222.1:0-5603 GCA_041487495.1 bacterium | reverse complement strand
TGACGGGATTCGCGACCAAGTTGCGGGACGGCGCGCCGACTCGAGCGAGAGCCGTCTTGTACATCACCCTGATCGGTCTGGCGAGTTACGCGCTCGGTTCAACGGTGTTGATGTTGGGCGGACGCGAGATCATTGACTTCGCCGCGAAGGATCAGGCGGGCGGCGCGGTCGCGTGGGCGTCGTTGTCTGCTTTCCACGCGGGCCTCGACGGGCTCGGGAACACCTTCACCGGTGTCGGGGCCATCATCGCGGGATGGGCGATCCTCAACACGAAAGTCCTGCCGGCAGGCGCAGCCTATGTCGGTATCATCTCGGGCGTCCTCAACGTACTGGCGCTCTTTGTGACAGGTGTACCGCCGATCATGCTCGGCGGGTTCCTTCTGACGATCGTCTGGATCGGCTGGGCCGGGAGCGCACTGCGGGCGGGCTAGGACTCGGCCTCACAGACCGTCAGCTCTGAGAAGCCACGAAGCGGGGAGGCGTTGCGGCGCCAGCCGCTCAATCTCACGGTTGAGGGTCGCCAGCGTCGCCAGACCACCCGTCTGAAGCTTCTTCCTGACGGCGGCGAGGTCGGGGTATGCCTGCAGCGGCTCCCACCACACGGCCCGGCCCGCCAGATATCCACGCGCCCCGCCGTCGAGCGCAGCCCGCAGGGCATCAATGAAGTGATGCGACGGCATGCCCCCGCTCAACAACACCCACGGCGCGGGCAGCCGTTCGGTAATGCGCGTCATCTGCGCCCGCAGATCGGCCAGCCCGTAGAGGCTGCCGCCCCATTCGCGGACACCCTCGGGGCTGCCCGGCAAGGCCAGCTTGTAGAGGTCGACGCCGAGGGCGGGATCAGCAAACGCCTCGGCCAGTCCGACTGTCAGGTCGGGCAGGCGGCGCGCGTACACAGCCTCGGTCTCACCCGGAAGACGATACGGCAATATCTCGAGGACGAGCGGCCGATCGGCGGCCCGGCACTCGTCGCCGACCCGGCGGACGAACTCCAGCTGGTGTGCGCGTACCGCCGCCGGGGCATCACTCCGGTGCCAGACCAGGAGCTTCAAGGCCTCGGCGCCTGCGCGCACTGCGGAGGCGACGTTCCACCCCGGCATCAGCAGACTGCGGCGATGCCCGTCGGCTTCCGTCACGAACTCGTGGTGTTCCATCGTGAGCAGCAGGCCAACATCTCGAGGGAGATCGGGCACCACGCGGTGGTATCCACAGAATGGATCCACAAGCAATCCTGTAACGTGTGAGGCTAGCACCGACGCCAGAACAGCCTTGACCTCGCCGGTTTCGGCGTCGACGGCGTCGGCGGGCTTGTCGAGCACGCGGCCGATAAAGTCAAACAACTGCCAGCGCTGATCTATGGCCAGGACGGCGTAGCGCCCTTCACCGTCTGAGATCCGGGCCAGGCTTCGAGCCTTACCCGGCGTGATGGTCCGAGGCACTTGCGGCATCTCCGGCCTCCAAGAATCGTTCCACCTCGTGGCGATAGGGCACCGCCGCGCTCGCACAGCGCAACGCGGCCGCGGCGGAGGCGAAGATCAGCGCGTCGCCTTCAGGGCGTCCCTCAGCCAGTGCGAGGGCGAACGCGCCGTGGAAGACATCACCGGCGCCCGTGCTGTCCCGTACCGTCACGGGAAACGCCGGCACGCGACCACCACGATACCATACCCCGTCACGCCCGACGGTGACCGCCCCCCACGGGCCGAGGTCGTGCAGCCGGGCCAGCAGGACCTCGACACCCCCGGTCACCTCGGCCATCAGTCCGTCGGCGACGGTGTGAGTGCTCAGGGCGGCCAGCGTCCAAGCCTCCGGTATATCCTTGTCCATGTCAAGCACGACACTAATGTTTCGCGCGCGGGCCTCTCGAGCCAGACGCGTCGCAGCAGCGGGCCATCGCAGGTCGACCAGAACCGCACCGACTCCATCCAGCAGTTGATCCGGGTCCCAGTCGCTCTCTTCGGGCAAACCTTCACCGGCGTAGTGGAAGATGTGGCGCTCCCCATCCGGCGAGACGAGCACGACACTGACCGGCGTGCGCGCCGCGGGTGTCGGGCCGAACCACCGCGTGTCCACCCCGTCGCCGGCAAACCACGCTTCCAACTGACGCCCCGCCTCGTCGTCGCCCCGCCGGCCGACAAAGGCCGCCTGACCGCCCAGCCGTGCCACCGCCCGCGCCGCGACGGCTGCCGGGCCGCCAAGATCTTGCAGGTAGTCCGTGGCACGGGTCCGCGGCGCGTCGGGTGGAAAATGCCTGACCCAGAGGCGATGGTCGTAGTTTGCCGTACCGAGCGCGACAACCCGGGTCATGATCCCGCCCACTCTCAGAGCGCCCTGCCGAACCGGATGCGTCCCGGTAGCCGGCGGTACCCCCGCAGATCCACGATCGCGGCCAAGTGGTCTGGGGTCGCTTCTCGCAGCTTCGGCATCTCGCACAGAAGAATTCCATGCCCTCGCCGCCGGCTCATTCCGATCACCCCAGCGTTTGCCGCCGGCGGAAGGAGAAAACCACCACGGTTCAGTAGATCGGGACCGTATGCGCTGGATGCTCGTCTCGCGTTCGCGCGTGGTGCTCGTCACCATCGCGCTGCTGCTTGTGCTCGACGCTGGCCGCTCGCTGTACGCCCGCGTGGGCTACGCGCGGCCCGTCGAGGTCTGGCAGCCCGCTCCCTCGGTGTACGCCGATCTCACGTGGCCACCGGGCGCCGACCTCCCGGCAGCGACGCCGACGGGGCAGCGCGTATACGCGCAGCGGTGTGCCGTCTGCCACGGGCCGGACGGCCGGGGCAACGGCCCCGCCGCGCCCTCGCTGATTCCCAGACCCCGCGACTTCACCCAGGGCCGGTTCAAGTTCAAATCCACCGCCAACGGCCAGCCCCCCACCGATGACGACCTTCTCCGCATCGTCGCAAACGGGCTCCGGGCCAGCGCCATGCCGTCGTGGAGAGACGTCCTCACTCCCGACGAGATACGGGCGGTAGTTGCATACGTCAAACGGTTCTCACCGTCGTTTGACGGGGCGCGGTCTGAGCCGCTGAATGTTCCACCGCGTGTGCCTCCCGATACCGCGAGCGTGTCCCGCGGCCGTGTGCTCTACGGACGATGGTGCTCCACCTGTCATGGCGACGACGGTCGGGCACGGATCGAGTTGCCCGACCTCAAGGGCTATCCGGTGATCACACGCGACCTGACCGCGCCGTGGACGTTCGCCGGTGGGAGCGAGCCCCAACACCTCTGGTTGCGGCTGAGTACCGGGCTCGCGCCGGGCCCGATGCCGTCGTTTGCAGCCACCACCACGCCACAGGAACGCTGGGACCTGGTGAATTACGTCCTCTCACTCGCCCGGACGCCGCCCTGGGAGCGGGGTGGCCGTCTCGAGGGCGCGGGGCAGGCTGGGGACCTCGTCATGCGCGGCCGCTACCTGGTGCATGCGCAGATGTGCGGGCTCTGCCACACACCGATCAACCGCACCGGCATCTACCGCGGCGACGACTTCTATCTCGCGGGCGGGATGCGGGTGGGGGTGTATCCCCATGGGATTGCCATCAGCCGCAATCTGACCTCAGATCCCGACACCGGCCTCGGGCGGTGGAATGAGGATGAGATCATCAACGCGCTGCGCAACGGCCGGGCGCGTGATCGCGTCCTCATTTTTTGGGACATGCCGTGGCAGATGTACCACAATCTCTCTGCGGACGACGCGCGCGCGATTGCGCGCTACTTGAAGACGCTGCCGCCGATCCGCAACCGCATCCCCGCGCCGCTGCACTACGGCGTCGTCGAAACCATCGTGGTCAAACTCACGCGCGACCTGCCTGCGGTAAATCCACATCGACTGACGTTCGCCGACGGTTTGTTCGGAGCGCGGGGTGGAGGGTGGCCGCGAGATCTCCCCCAGCGTGCATTGATCGTCGCGCAGTGGCTGGTGCTGATCGCGGGGGTCGCCATGTACGTGACCGTCGGTCGGCGCGAGAGGCCACGCCGTCGCCGGAGCCGGCTGCGCGGCGCGGCGGCGATCGTCGGTCTGATATTGCTCGGGCTCGTTGCTTGGGCGCTGTACGCCCTGCCGATGCTGCGGATCATCCCACCGGAACAGATCTCGCGCGCCGCCACCGGCGTTGTCCCGCGTCCCGATCCGGCCGCACTTGGGTCGTCTGAAAGGACGGCGCTGGCAGAGCGAGGGCGGTATGTGTTTACGACCTACTGCGCGCTGTGCCATCAGTCCGATGGCGCCGGCGGTGCCAAGATCTCCTGGCGTCCGATGGGAACGCTCTGGACTCGCAACATCACCCCGGACCCTGAGACGGGCATCGGCCCGTGGACCGACGCGCAGATCGCCCGGGCGATCCGGAGCGGAGTCGCCGCGGACGGTCGCCCGCTGCACTGGCAGGGCATGACCTGGGACCACGCCTCGAACCTGGACGAGGAGGACGTGCGCGCCCTCATCATCTTCCTCCGCACCCTACCGCCGGTAAGACGGAAGATCCCGGCTGCCACGCGACCCTCCTCCGAGGATTGTGCCACGTACACGTTCTGGACCGTCCGGAGCCTGACGCCCGGCTGCCGCTAGGCTATGATGCGGCGTTGACATTGTCCGCCGGGGGGAGTACTTTGGAGATGAAACCCCTCCCCCCAGGGGGAGGGGTATAGGAGTGAGGATCATGGCCGCCACGATGCCCCACGTCCAGCACGGGTCGAAGGAGAAGCGCCGGAAGATCCTTGGGCGTCTGCGCAGCGTTGCCGGGCACGTTGGCGGCGTCGAGCGAATGGTTGGGGATGGCGCGTACTGCGTCGACGTGATGCGCCAGGTCCTGGCGATCCAGCGCGCCCTGGACCGCGTCAATGCCCTGATCCTCGAAGACCATCTGGAGACCTGCGCGTCCACGGCCATCCGATCGAGCGATCCCAACGAGCGCGAACGCACTATTGCCGAACTGCTCGAAGTCTTTGAGATGTCCAGCAAACTCTAGAGAGGATGCGCCATGGCAGGCACGGCTGACGTAAAGCGGATCGAATTGCCCGTTGAGGGGATGTCGTGCGCCTCGTGCGTGGCGCGCGTCGAGGACGGTCTCAAGAAGACCCCTGGCGTTACATCCGCGCAGGTCAATTTTGCCTCTGAGCGCGCCTCAGTCGCCTTCGATGCCCGGCAGATCAACGTCCAGGACCTCGTCGCCGCGGTGCACGGCGCGGGATACGAAGTGCCCCGCGAGCGTACGGTGTTGCCACTGGAGGGGATGTCGTGCGCCTCGTGCGTGGCGAAGGTCGAAGACGCCCTGCGGGGCGTGGAAGGCGTCGTCGACGCGTCGGTGAACCTGGCACGCGAGCAGGCGTCTGTGGAATTCATCCCCGGCGTGGCGACACCCGACGCCCTGCGCCGCGCGGTGCGCGACGCGGGGTACGAGCCGCTGGCGACCGAGGAGGCGACCGTCGACCGTGAGGCGGAGCGCCGGGCCAGGGAGCTGCGCCTGCTTCGCACCCGCCTGGTGGGCGCCGCCATCCTGACCATCCCGATTCTCTGGGGCAGCTTGCCGCACATGGGTCTGAACGTATGGTCGCCCATGTTCCTGCACAACTGGGTCGTGCAGTTTGCGCTGGCCATCCCTGTGCAG
>JBGPNN010000221.1:0-5619 GCA_041487495.1 bacterium | reverse complement strand
CGTTGAACCGCAAGGCCACCCCGTACATCATGCTGGTCGGTTTCCGCTGGCAGGCCCCGACCGGCTCGACGCTGCTGCAGAGCGCACTCCAGGCCATGATGGCGGGCCAGATGTCGCCCGCCCAGGTGGGTGACGAGGTGACCCGGGGCCTGAGCTCGTGGGTCGATACCTTTAGGTAGAGCAATCTCGACGAAAGATCGGGGCGGGCGGTGACCACACCGTCCGCCCCGACCGTCTCACGGGAGCCTCGGGTGCGGCCGGCGCCGGCCCGTCTCAGCATGCGGGCCAGCCGGCGTTTGTCGCTGGCCATCTTCCTCGCGCCGGCGCTCATCCTCTTCGCGATCTTCATCACGTATCCGATCTTCTCGGCGCTGGCCTATAGCCTGTTCGCGTGGGAAGGCATCGGCCGGCGCGGCTTCATCGGTCTGGGCAACTTCGCCCGGCTGCTGTCCACGTTCCCGTATCCCCGGCTGTTGGGGAACGCCTTCATGCACAACATTGTCGTCTTTGTCCTGACGATGGTGATCCAGAACGTATCTGGGCTGGCGATCGCGCTGCTGCTCTCGCGCGGCCCCTGGGGAGCGCGATTCTATCGGGTGGTGTTCTTTCTGCCGGTGACGCTGTCGCTGGTGATCGTCGGGTTCATGTGGTCGCTGTTTCTCAACCCGGTCTTTGGCATCCTGAACAAAGCCCTGGTGGCGGCAGGTGCGGCCGGGCTCGCGCGGGCCTGGCTGGGAGACCCACAGACGGCGCTCATCACCCTCACGTTGATCAACGCCTGGCGGTGGGTGGGCTTCCCCACGCTGGTGTTTCTCGCCGGGATCAACGCGGTACCCGATGACTTTCTCGAGGCCGCGCGCATCGACGGCGCGCGCGAGTGGGACGTCATCCGCCGGATCATCTTCCCGCTGCTAGCGCCGGCGGTAACGATCATCGTGATCCTGACTTTCATCGGGTCGTTCAACTGGTTCGAACTACCCTACGTGGTCAACGGCGTGTCGGGCGCGCCCAACCACGCGACCGACGTGCTGGGTCTGCTCTTCTACCGCACGGCGTTCGGCGAGGTCGATACGGGGCTCCAGGACATCGGCATTGGGTCGGCGGTCGCGGTGCTGATGTTCGCCGTGATGGTGACGGTCTCGACCTTGGGCGCGGTGTTCCTGCGGCGGCGGGAGGTTGTGTACTGATGGGCCGCTCGGCCTGGACACCGCTGGTGCAGGCGGCCCTGATCGCCAACGCGCTCCTCGTCTTGCTGCCGATGCTCATGATGGGGCTCTCGGCGTTCAAGTCCACGCGGGAGATCTTTCAACAGCCGTTCGGCCTGCCGGCGATCTGGCGCATCGAGAACTTCCACCGCGTCTGGGTCGAGGCGCACTTCGGACGCTACTTCCAGAACAGCGTGATCGTCACGGTGATCGCGGTGGCGATCCTGGTCGCGCTGGGGTCGATGGCCGGCTACGCGCTGGGACGCTTCCAGTTCAAGGGCAACGACATGCTCTACCTCTACTTTCTGAGCGGTTTGATGCTGCCGATCCGCTTGGGGATCATCCCGCTCTTCATCCTGATGCGTGACCTGCGGCTGCTGGACTCGTTGTGGTCGCTCATCCTCATCTACGCGGCGTCAGGGCTGCCGAGTGCGATCTTCATCCTCACAGGCTTCTTCCGGACGCTGCCGGCAGACTTGGATAGCGCGGCGCGGATCGACGGGGCCGGCGAGTGGAGCATCTTCACGCGCATCATGCTGCCGCTGGTGCGGCCGGCGCTGGTGATCGTCACAGTGTACAACGCCATCCCGATCTGGAACGACTTCTTCTTCCCGCTCGTCTTTATCCAGTCGGATGCCCGGAAGACGCTGCCGCAGGGGATGACGGTGTTCTTCGGCCAGTACTACACGGACTACGCCGTGCTCTTCGCGGGGCTTACGCTGGCGGCGCTGCCGGTCATCCTGCTGTACGTCGTGCTCTCGCAGCACTTCATCCGCGGGCTGACCGCCGGCGCGGTGAAGGGCTGATGATGCGTCTTGGCGTGTGTGCCTGGATCTACGGCGATGCGCCGCTGGATGAGACGCTGGCGCGGATCGCGGCCGCGGGCTACGAGGGCGTGGAGCTGCCGGGAGAACCGGACCGGTGGGCGCCCGGCGAGATCCGCCGCCTGTTGGAACGGCATCACCTGGCGCCGCTGGCGCTGACCGCGTCGTGCATGTACCCTCAGACGCCGCGCGATCTCGCCAACCCCGACCCGGGGATCCGCGCGCAGGCGGTGCGCTACGTCGAAGACTGCCTGCGGTTTGCCGCCGAGATCGGCGCGCCGCTGGTGCAGATGCTGCCGTCCGGTGAGACGCGCCTCGGCCCCATCGCCACAGGGCGTGACGAGTGGGCCTGGTCGATCGAGGGCCTGCGTGCGGCCGCCGGGACCGCGGAGCGCCTGGAAATCCGGATTGCCGTGGAACCCTTGAACCGGTATGAAGCGTATCTAGTAACGACCGTGCACGAGGGGTTGGCGTATGTCGCCGACGTGGGCTCGCCCTGGGTCGGGCTGACGGTCGACGTGTTTCATGCCAATATTGAGGAGGTCGACGTGGCCGGCGCGGTGCGGGCCGCGGCCCCGGTGCTGTGGCACGTGCATCTGGCGGACAGCAACCGGCAGGCGCTGGGTCGCGGGCACCTGGACCTGGCCGCGGTGACGGCGGCGCTCAACGACGTCGGGTATGGCGGCGCCGCGGTGGTCGAGGTGACGCCGCCGGGCCCGGATCCGTTTCGATCGATCAAGGACGACGGCTCAGCCGCGGTCCTCGATGGGTATCTGGTTGAGTCGCTCGGCCGGCTGAGGACGCTTGCGAATGACGGCGTGGTGATACGCACTGATACGAGGTGACCTGATGCGAAGAACGGCAATCCTGACGTTGGTAACGGTGTTGGTCTCGACGGGGTCATCAACCCCGCCGATCGCGGTCGCGGCGGCCACCACCGCGGAGTGTCGACCCGCGAGCGCGGCCGAAAAACCCAACGCCACCGCTGATGACCTGGTAAACTGTGTGGCCGAACGGCTCGGACCGTCAAAGGTCCGCGTCAGCATTACGTACACCTACGCCTCGTCGTTGGGCAAGCAAAACATCTGGATGGGGGCGGACGTCCTCGCAGGCGGCAATCGTCTGAAATGGTTCGGCTATCGCCCCGCGCCGATCAACGGCAGCAGTGGCACGGTCTCACTCGAACTCGTGTTCGGTCTGAACAATCCCCCGGCGGGGAAACTGACCACTGATCAGGTGGAATTCTTCATGTACGTCGGGGGTGGGCAGGTGTTCTACCGTAAGATGTTCACCCTAAAGCAAGACTGGCAACTCTAATACCCCTGTGACAAGGAGCCTCCCATGTCCAAACTCTCGGTGATCTTGGTCATCGCTCTCGGCGTCGTTGGGTTGGGTGCCATCACCTTCGGCGCCATTCAGATCGTGGTCGCGCAGATGCGCGCGCCGGCACCTATGGCGTCCGCACCGGCCCCGATGCCCGCGGGCACAGACGCGCCGGCCGCCACCGCCCTGGCGCCAAATACCTTCCTGATTCGCGAGATCATCAGGTCGGTCATGCCGGCGGTCGTGAGCCTGTTCCTGTTGATCCCATCGGGGGTCATCGTCGCAAAAAAGGACCGGCCGGCCGAGCACCAGAAGTGGGCGACGGCTACGATCAGCAGTATTGTGACGTACTGGCTGCGATAGCGGCTACTTGCCGGCCGCGGCCGCGCCGAACCGGCGGGTCCACTCGCGGGCGACGCGGGCGCGGTGGATCGAGGCGATCTTCACATCATAAGAAACGAGATCGAGTTCTTTCAGCGGCGTGACCCCTTTGGGAAGTGCCACATCGAGCCGCACGGGGTAGGCCAGGCTGATCTTCGTCATCAGATCCTGCGCCCGGTGCGAGAGGAGCCAGTCCGCGAAGCGCTGCGCACCCTCGGAGTTCGGCGCGCCCTTGACCACGGAGACCGCCGTCATCTCCCAGCCGGCCTTAGGCGGGTAGAGGAATCGGATCGGGCGGCCGTCGCGAAGCACCATCTCAGCGTCGTGTGCATACGAGATGGCGACGGGGAACTCGCCCGCGGCGACGACGTTCGCCGGCGTCGAACTGCCTGACGTGTAAAATCGGACGTTCTTGTCGAACGCGGCCAGATACTCCCACGCCCGCTCTTCTCCAAGTCGCGTGATCTGCGTGATCGTGAACGTGAAACCCGCACCCGAAGTCGTCGGGTTGGGGGCGACGATGTGCCCGCGAAGGCGGGGCTCCAGGAGGTCGTCGTACGTCCTGGGGAACCGTACGCCAGGGAACTCCTTCCGGTACCGATCGACGTTGACGGTGATCCCCTGAACATGGACGGTGGTGCCCGTCCAGTATCCGTCAGCATCGCGGAACTGCGTGGGGACGTCGGCGCGGGCAGGGCTCAGGTATCGGTCCAGGACGCCACTTCTCCTGAGTTCTTCCTGCATCGCAGCGGACAGCCCCAGAACGACGTCGGCCCGCGGCCGGGCCTTCTCCGCCACCACCCGCGCGACGATCTCGGCGGCAGGCATCCGGACGAACTCCACGGTTTGCCCCGTTGACGTGTAGAAGACCCGCGTCAGGCTGGCGATAGTGATCTCATGCAGCGGGCTGTAGATGAGCACGGTTCGGCTCTGGGCCACCGCGGGCGGCGGGGCGAATGCCGCCAGCAGCGCGCAGCCCACAACAAGCGCGCAGAGCCACAACCGGGTTCGTGCGGGGGTCGCGTTCATCCAGCGCTTCTTACTATTCCCCCCTCAGGAGCGCGTTAGGCTCCAAAGGTTGGGAAATTCGGCGACCGGGCGTCATCTTCCTGGCGGAGGAATCTCTGGCGCCCCGGGCGAAGGCCGACGGGACGGCACCACTTCAGAGGCGCCAGATTTGTCCTGTCCGGCCTGCGGATTCGATAACCCACCAAGCATGCGGTTCTGTGGCAACTGCGGCGCGGCGTTGCAGCCGGCCGTTGCCGCGGAGGAGCGCAAGCTCGTCACCGTCCTGTTCGTCGATCTGGTCGAGTCGACCCGGTTCGCCGGTGCCGTAGATCCCGAACAGTGGCGGGATCGACTCGCTCGATTCTTTGCAATCGCCCGCCAGGAGATCGAGCGTTACGGGGGCACGGTTGAGAAGTTCATCGGCGATGCGGTCATGGCCGTGTTCGGGCTGCCCGCCATCCACGAGGATGATGCCGAGCGGGCCGTCCGGGCCGCGGTCGCGATCCTGGCGCGGATGCGGCCGATGGTGGAATCCGGCAGCCTGCCAGACGTCCGCATGGGGATCTGCACGGGCGAGGTGATCGCCAACCCGGGCGCGACGGAGAAAGGCGAGTTTCTGGTCACGGGAGAGGCGGTCAACTACGTCCGGAAGGCGCGAGAGGAAATCGACAAATCGCAAACCCGGCTTGACTTCCCCGAGAATGTCACCCATGCCGAGGGACAGGTGCTGCTCGCGCAAGGCAGGTCTGCAGACGCCGCGACAGTCGGCCTATCGCTGCTCGACCTCGTCGCTGGCTCTGGCATCAACCACTGGAAGGTGCCCGCCCTCCTGCTTGTGGCCGACGCCACCGCTACCCTTGGCAACCGAAACGAAGCCG
>JBGPNN010000220.1:0-5749 GCA_041487495.1 bacterium | reverse complement strand
CTGTGCGACATGGGCGCCTCGATGGCGCCCTTGGCCGCCAGCGGCGACGAGTCGACCTCACCGATCCCGCTGATGCCGGCGTCGGTCGTGACCTTCACCAGGAGGGCATCCTGGGTGCCGTCGGCCCTCACCTCGATGGACGGCAGACGGAGATAGACGGCCTTGACGTCGGTGATCTTCACTGTGAACCTCCTGCCCGTGGATCGATGGGCCGCGCCGGGACGAGCAGCAACAGACAGCGGGCGACGTGCGGCCCCCCGCAGCCCGGGCGTCTGGGCAAACCGCGCGCTACTTCGATACGTTCCAGAACCGCCGTTGGAAGAAGACCTGATACCCCTTGAGGGCCTGGCTGGCACCATCCATCGAGTGAAAGTCCCCGATCTTCACGAAGGGCACGCTGTCATAGAACGCCCGCTGCGCGTTCGCGTACGCCTGGGCGCGCCGCTCGGGATCGCGGATCCGCAATCCGACGACCAGCCACTTGTCCATCTCGCTGTCGCAGTATCCATAGGTTTCCCACGACGCACCACACTGCAGCAGGTAATTGTATCCCGTCGGGTCGGTGCGGGTCGTCATCCCGTTCGTCGCCATGTCGAAGCTATACTCTCGCTGCATGGCCACCTGTCCCGCCAGATCACGAGGCATCAGATCAACCTTGAAACCGATGGCCTCGAGTTGCGGCTTCACCGCGATGGCGGCCCGGAACATCCAATCGATGTCGCGAATGGACACAAAGACGATTGTCCGGCCATCATACCCCGATTCCCTCAGCAGTTGCCGGGCCATCTCGAGGTTCTTCGTGTTGTAGAACTGGCTCCCCGCCGTGTTGTGCCAGACCTGCTGTTCGGGGAAGAAGATGCTGGGGTTCAGCCGGTAGAAAGCCGGTTGATTGCTCGTGACGGCGCGCATGATGGCTTCCATGTCAAGGCCCCGCGAGACGGCCTGCCGGGCCTTGACGTTGTTGAAGGGCGGGCGGCTGGCGTTCATCTGGACGACGACCTGGGCAAACGGCTTGATCACCACCGGCCTCAAGGTCGAGGAACTCTGGAGCCGGTCGAACCCGGTTGGCGGTAGCGACACCGCATAGTCCACGTCGCCGCGCTCAAGAGCCGCCTGTCTCGTCCCACCCTCCAGCACCGAGATGTAGTGGATCTCATCGACCAGCGCGCGGCGCTCGCCGCCCAGGCCGGAGGCCGGAAACCGCGCGTCGCGACTGTAGTCCGGAAACCGGCGCAGCGTGATCTGCCGGTCGCGAACCCATTCCACCAGACGGAACGGTCCCGTCCCAATCAGGTTTGGTGGCTGGATCGGATCGCGCACGCCCTCCGCCATCTCCTTGGGCATGATGGCGATCATCCCCAGAGGAATCGCCAGGACGCCCGCAAAGGATCCCTGCGGCTCCTTCAGGGTGACGCGAACGGTCATCGGGTCCACGACGCTGACGCTTTGGACGCCGGCGAGATCGGCCCGACGCACGCCGACCTGTATGTACCGTTCGAGTGAGGCCTTGACATCTTCCGCACTCAGCGTCTTGCCATTGTGAAACTTGACTCCCGACCGTAGCGTGAACGTGTACTGCAGGCCTTCGGGACTCACGGTCCATCCTGCGGCCAACTGCGGGATCACGCTGTGATCCGCGCCGACGGTCACGAGTGCCTCGAAGACGTGCGAGGCGACTTCCCGCAGCGCAAACTGGGGCCCGACGTGGGGGTCGAGCCACGGCAAGTTCGTATCGACCGCGACGCGCAGGATCTTCGGGGCCTGCGGAGCCTGTGCGGTCGCGGGGAATGCCGTCGCGGCGACCGCGGCGAAAAGCAGGGCAATGATCAGCCACCGGTGCATATCGCTCCCCCTTTGCAAGATACAGGCAGACCCTTGTGTTCCGGGCACGTTCGACGGCCCGGGAGCGCCTCCTGCTCACGCTCGATGCCGTCGCCAACGAGGGGAACGCCGACGCCAAGCCGAAGAAGCGCATCCGGCCCACGCCATTTCCCACGACGGAGGACGTTTCCGTGAAGCGAGTTCTTGTCCACGCGCCGTACGACGTCCGGCTCGAGGACGCCCCGTCGCCCGAGCAGCCACTCGGTGATTACGAAATCCTGGCGCGGACGGAAATCAGCGCGCTCAGTCCAGGAACCGAGACGCGCGTGTACGCCGGGTTGGAAGCCGAGCGTTTTCGTTATCGCATCTCCTATCCATCGGCCCTCGGGTACAACAACATCGGCCGCGTCGTCGCCGTCGGCAAGGATGTCCAGGAGTACCGGGTCGGGCAGCGCCTGTTCTCGCGGATGCCGCATCAAAGCGACTACATCGTCGCCGAACGAGCCTCGGGCGACGCCGGGAGGCCTGCGTCGACCAATGTCCCCATGAGTTACGATGTCATCTGCCCGGTCCCAGACAACGTCCCCTCAGAGCACGCGGTATTCACGCACCTCCTCACACTCGGCTTTAACGCGCTGCATGTCGGGCACTATCGCTTTGGGGAAAACGTGCTCGTCATCGGCCTGGGTGTGGTCGGCCTCGGCGCCGTCAGCATGGCGCATCTTGCCGGAGCACGCGTGGCCGCGGTCGGCAACCATCCGGCGCGTCTGGCGGTCGCTCGTCGCCTCGGGGCCGACGAGACCTGGCTCAACGGTGAGGACGATCTGGCGTGCGCGCAGCGCTTCGGGGGCGAAGCGGGCATCGACCTCGTGATCGTGTGTACCGATGCGTGGGCGGCCCTGCGCACGGCGATCGCGATTGGCCGGCGCAGAACCCGCATCACGGTGCTCGCCTTTCCCGGGGTGGGCCAGGGGCCGGCGCCCTTTGATGTGTTCGAGCCCGCGGATTTCTACAATCGCAGTCTGTCGTATATCTCGGCGGGTTGGATGCCATCGGATGACTACCCGCCCGAGTACCAGCGCTTCACGGTGAAGCGGATCTATCGCTACATTCTCGCCCAGATGTCGGCCGGCCGCGTTGACATGTCCCACATCCTCACGCACCGGCTCCCCATCGGGCGCATCCGTGACGCGTTTGACCTCGTGCTGCAAAAGGATCGGTCGGCGCTGGGCATCGTGTTTGACTGGAGTTAGCCACAGGAGGTCAACGCGTTGAAGATCACGCGGGTCACGCCGCTCGTCATGAACGACGTCTGGAGAAACCTGGTCTTCCTGAAAGTCGAAACTGATGAGGGCTTGATCGGCATCGGCGAGGCGTCGCTCACCAACCGCGACGAAGGCATCCTGGGCTTCCTGCAGGGGGCGCTCCAGCGGCATGTCCTCGGCAGCGACCCACGCAACATCGAAGACCTGTGGCTGCGCATGTACCGCGACGACTTCTGGCGTGGTGGCGACATCGCGCTGTCGGTGCTCAGCGGCATCGAGATCGCCTGCTGGGATATCCTCGGCCAGATCACCGGGCAGCCCGTCTGGCGGCTGCTGGGCGGCCAGGTCCAGCCGCGTCTGAAAGCCTACGCCAACGGCTGGTACACGGGCGACCGCACGCCCGAGGGTTTTGCCCACCGCGCAAAGGCGGTGCTGGCGCGCGGGTATCGCGCGATGAAGTGCGACCCGTTTGGTCCGGGGCAGTACGAACTGGAGCGGCGGGAGTCCGTCCTGTCCATCGACATCGTGTCCGCGCTGCGCGACGCGGTTGGGCCGGACGTGGAGATCTTGATCGAAGGGCACGGCCGTTTCAGCCCCAACCAGGCGATCCGCATCGCGCGCGAGCTTGAACGGTTCAATGTGACCTGGTTCGAGGAACCGGTCCCTCCGGAAAACCTCCGCGCCCTGCAGAAAGTCGCGCAGCAGACCAGCGTGCCAATCGCGACCGGTGAGCGCTTCTATACTCGGTGGGGCTACCGCGAGGTGCTCGAATTGCAGGCGTGTGACGTCATCATGCCCGACGTGATCCACGTCGGCGGTCTACTCGAGACGAAGAAGGTGGCCGCGATGGCCGACGTCTACTACGTGATGGTGGCGCCCCACAATTCGCAAGGCCCCGTGGCCACGGCGGCATCGGTTCACGTCTGCTTCACGCTGTCCAACTTCAAGATCCTCGAGTGCTTCGATGACTTCACGAACCCGTGGGTGAAGGCCGCCGTGCCCGGCGTGCCGGAGGTCCGTGACGGGTACTTCACGCTGCCCGAACGGCCCGGCCTGGGCATCCGGCTCGACGAGGACGTGATCGCCGCCCACCCCCACGAGCTTGTCCACTTCAACCTGTGGGCGCCGGACTGGCACAGGCGTCAGGCCGGCGGCCGGCGGCCGTAACCGCGCACGGGAGGATCGGCGTGAGCTTCCGAGTCTACATGACCGACAGTGACTTTACCGATCACAGCGTCGAGCGCACCATCTTCGAGCGCGCCGCCATGACCTTGGAGATTCTGCAGACGCGGAGCACCGACGAGAT
Source organism: bacterium (assembly GCA_041487495.1). Taxonomy (GTDB): domain Bacteria; phylum Sysuimicrobiota; class Sysuimicrobiia; order Sysuimicrobiales; family Humicultoraceae; genus JBGPNN01. The sequence continues at coordinate 1,357 of JBGPNN010000220.1, read as the reverse complement.
GATCGCCCGCGCCCACGATGCCGATGCCCTCCTGGTGCAATACGCGCAGATCACGCGGACCATCGTGGATACGCTTCCGCGTCTCCGCGTCATCGGGCGCTATGGCGTCGGATTCGACACCATCGACGTGGCGGCCGCCAGCGCCCGCGGCATCTACGTGTGCAACTGTCCGGACTACTGCACCGAAGAAGTGGCCGACCACACACTCGCGCTGCTCATGGCCGTGACGCGTCAGCTCTTTCCCTTGCGTGAGCACTTCGGTGAAGGCCGCTGGTCCATCAAACCGGCACAGACGATCGCGCGTCTGCGCGGCCGCGTCCTCGGGATCATCGGCGTCGGACGGATCGGCAGCGCGGTCGCCCGCCGGACGGCGCCGTTGGGATTCCGGCTGCTGGGACACGACCCTTACGTCCCCGATGAACGCTTGGCTGAACTCGGTGTCGAACCGACTGCGCTGGTGGACTTGCTGAAGCAAGCCGACTACGTGACGCTCCACACACTGCTCAACGACGAGACGCGGCATCTGCTGAACGGCGATCGATTGGCGCTGATGAAGCCCGGGGCCGTCCTCATCAACACCTCGCGGGGCGGCGTGGTCGACACCGACGCCCTCGTCGAGGCGCTGCGGTCCGGACATCTCAGCGCGGCGGCGCTGGACGTGCTTGAGCAGGAACCTCCGCCCGTGGATCATCCTCTCCGGTCGATGTCCAACGTCATACTCACCCCGCACGTGGCGTTCTATTCCGACCAGTCGTTCCCGACGCTCAAGCGTGCGGTCTCGGAAGACGTCGTGCGGGTGCTGCGGGGCGAGGCGCCAAAGAACGCGGTCAACCGCGCGGCGGTCGAGCGACGCTAAGGCTGGACGCTCGATGGCGCGACGCGGCGCAGAGTGCGGACCGGCGAGAACACCAGCCACAGACTCGACAGCAAGACCCCGCAGGCGGCGACCGCCAGGGTCGACCGCAGGCCGATGGTCTCGCCCAGCGTGCCCCCGATCAGCGCGCCGGCCAGCATCGCACCGAGGACGCTAAATCGAATGCTGGCATGAATGCCCGCGAGGAATGCCACCACGTACAGGTGAGTCATCGAGAGACGGCTGAAGAAGGCCGCCAAAGGAATCGTCGCCAGGAGCGCGGCGCGGCCCAGATCCGCGACGATCAGAATTGGCCGCCGCCGGAGACGATCGACCCAGACTCCGGCGACCAGCCCCATCAGCAATTGTGAGCCGAGGTCCGCTGCCGCGAGCAGGCCCATCTGGAAGGGCGTGGCGTTCAAGACCAGGACCGCCGTAAACGGCAGCGCGGTGCGGGTCACGAGCGACCCGAAGGTCGAAATCGTCGCCGCGGACCAGAGCCTG
>JBGPNN010000219.1:0-5804 GCA_041487495.1 bacterium | reverse complement strand
CGCCGTTCCTCGGGCGCGTGGTGGCGGAGGAACTGGCGCACGGCCGGGCGGATCCGCGGCTGGCGCCTTACCGGCCGGACCGTTTCACGGCGCGCAAAGGCGCCGGCACCACCCCCTAGGGGAGGATGCAACGTGCAGGATGCCGCCGATCGCCAGATTGTCTCCGATCTGTACCTCTCGCGCATCGGTCTCGAGTTCGTCGAGGATCTAGTCGACCGATTCGGCCCGCGCTTTGGAGGCAGCGATCAGGAGCACCGCGCCGCAGAGTACATCCGCGAGCGGTTCGCTCGACTCAACGTCGACCGGGCGGAGACCGAACCGTTCACCTGTGCGGGCTGGACGCGCAAGGACACCCGGCTGACGGTCGTCGCCCCGGTTTCTCAAGAGATCCCGTGCATTGCCCTGCCGTTTTGCCCGCCCGGCGAGGTTGAAGGCCCGCTGGTCTTCCTCGGCGACGGCGACCCGCAGAGTTATGTCGTCCGGCGCGATGAGCTGCGCGGCGCGATCGCGATGGCGACTACGGCGCAGCCCCGCTTCTTCTCGCGTCAGATGCACCGGTGCGAGAAGTTGGGCCGGGCGCTGGCGGAAGGGGCGTCGGGGTTCATCTGGATGCGCGGAGAGGCGGGAGGCCTGCCCGAGACCGGCTCGGCGCGGTTCGGGCACCCGTGCGAGATCCCCGCGATCGGCGTGTCCTATGAGGCCGGTCAGTCCATCGTGCGCATGATGCGCGGCGGACCTGTACGCGTGAGGATGTTCTCCACCAACCAGAACCACCCCGTCACGTCCGTGAACGTCGTGGCCGAGTTCCGCGGACAACAGCGACCGGACGACATCATCCTGTTGGGGGCGCACTACGACGGGCACGACATCAGCCAGGCCGCGATGGATAATGCCACGGGTGTCGCCGTCGTGCTCGAGGCGGCGCGGGCGCTGGCGCCGCACAAGGCGCTGCTGCGGAGGACTGTTCGGTTCGTCGCGTTCGCCCAGGAGGAGATGGGTCTGCTGGGCGCGCGTGACTACGCCGGCCGGCATTACGGTGAGGGGATCCAGTTCATGTTGAACCTTGACGGCGCCGGCCGCGGCATCAACGCGGCGTTCCAATTGCAGGGGTGGCCCGAGGCCATCCGCTGGTTCAAGGGGCTCTTCGACCAGATGCTCGAACCCGACGTCGCCGTAGGTGATCAGATCGGCATGTACTCCGACATGTTCCCGTTCGCCATCCGCGGGATCCCGTCGGCGACGATGAGCTCGCAGACGGTCGGGTCATCCGCCGCCGCCGTGCGAGGGTTCGGTCACACGGCGATGGACTCGCTTGACAAGGTCTCCGCACGGCTCATCCAGATCGAGGCGGTCCGCGTGGCACGGTTGGCGCTGCGTCTGGCGATGGTGGATGAGATCCCGCTGGCTCGAAAGACGCCGGCGGAGATTGGGGCAAAGCTCAAGGCGCTGGGGCTGGACGAGGTGCTGCGCTACGAAGGACGGCCGCTGCAGGACGCGTAGGTCGTGCGAATCGCTCGGGCCAACTGGGAGGTGATCGACCCTCAGCGCGCACCATAGAGCGGCGAGGCGCGCTGACCCTCGACGATATTGTGCTTTTGAACAGGCCGTGGGACAATAAGCAAGCATCGCAGAAGGACACCAGGTCTGTGGTAGCTTGCAGGAAAAGGTGGCAGGGAGAATGGCAAAGGGTACAGTCAAGTGGTTCAGCAGTGAGAAGGGGTATGGCTTTATTACCCCGGAGGATGGCACGAAGGACTTGTTCGTGCACTTCAGCGGCATCGAGGGCGAAGGCTACAAATCCCTCGTCGAAGGGCAGAAGGTCGAGTACACCCAGACCCAGGGCCAGAAGGGCCCACAGGCGACGGGAGTCCGACCGATCAGCTAGCCGCTTCGACAATCCATCCTGTCTGACGAGGCTTGTCCACGAGGCAGATACAGGCCTGGGTGAGTGTTGCCCAGGCCTGTTCATCTATTTTCGAAGAGGGACACCGGCCGCCTCGCCGAAGGGAGAACGAGGATTGATGAACGGTTGAAGGGGGGCCAGAGCGATGCGAGCGTGGACGTTCAGCGGGGTGATCGTGTTGGCGGTCAGTCTGTGCCTGGTGGGTACCCTGGCGGTACCTGATGTGTCCTATGCCAGGACGGGTGAGGAGATCGACGCGAGTGTGAATGCGGTGCTGGACCGGTTCATGAACCAGGTGAAGGGGTCCCGCGAGTTTCTTCAAAACGCCAAGGGCGTCCTGGTGTTCGCCGGGGTCATCAAGGCCGGCATCGGTATCGGGGGAGAATACGGCGAGGGCGCGATGCGCGTCGGCGGCAAGACGGTTGACTACTACAGCGTCGCGGCCGGTTCGATCGGGCTCCAGTTTGGGGCGCAGAAAAAAGACATCATCATCGTGTTCTTGCAGGAGGAGGCGCTCAAGAAGTTCCAGGCCAGCACCGGGTGGAAAGTGGGCGTCGACGGGTCTGTCGTGCTGATCGACCTTGGGGCCGGCGGCTCCATTGACTCGTCGAAGATCAACAAGCCCGTCGTGGGCTTCATCGTTGGGCAAAAGGGGCTCATGTACAACCTGACGCTCGAGGGGGCGAAGATCTCGAAGCTCAAGAAATAGACCGTGATCCTCAGCACGGCATCCCCCCTGTACGCGGCACTTCTCGACCTGGCGCGGCGCAGCCGGTTGGTGTTTCTCGCGGGTCTGCCGGGCGCGGGCAAGAGTTTCCTGATCCATCAACTGGCCCATCTGGCCCACGCGGGCGGGCGGACGATTCACCTGCTCCAATGGGACGTGGCGCGTCCCGTATTCGAGGCGAGCGAGCCGGGCCGGAAGTATCCGCAGGCTGATGGTGTCACCCACGGGGTGATCCGCATCGCCGCGGGGCGGTGGGCCCGCGACGCCGTCGGACGCTGGCACGCGCAACATCCCGACGCCGGTCACCTGCTCATCGGCGAGACACCGCTCGTCGGACACCGCCTCATCGAGATCGCCCGACCCGCGGCCGATGCCGTGGAGCCGATCCTGACCCTGGACTCCACGTACTTTGTGATCCCGGTTCCCTCACGCGAGGTGCGCCGCTATCTCGAGCGCCAGCGGGAGCAGCGGTCGCACCAACCGCTCCACGACCGAGAGAAAGAGGACGCAGGGCCCCAGGTCCTGCGCGCGCTGTGGCAGCAGCTGTCGGCCGCGGCACGCGAGCTTGGCCTGACCGGCACCTCGCCCGATGGCGCGCCTGATGGCGCGCCAGATGGCGGCCCGGACTATGATCCCCTGGTCTATCAGCGCGTGTATCGGCACGTCCTCCGTCACCGCCGTACGCAGGTCCTCCCGCTGGATGAGATCCTGCCCACCACCGCGTTCTCCGCGTACGATTTCACGGTACCGTACCGCGACGTGCTGCCGAGTGAGGACGAGGTGCGGCGACACATCGAGGCCGTCGAGGCAGCCTATCGTGACCGCGCCCTCCTCCAAAGGGAGATCGAACAATGGTACCTGAATCCCGTATGACCGGCGCGCAGGCCGTGGTCGAGATGCTCCGGCGTCACGGTGTGGATACGTTGTTCGCTCTGCCGGGCGTGCAGAACGACGCGCTGTTCAATGCCCTCTACGATGCCCGCGGGGCGATCCGAGTGATCCACACGCGGCACGAGCAGGGCGTCGCCTACATGGCGTATGGCTACGCGAAATCGACCGGCCGCGTCGGAGCGTATGCGGTGGTGCCGGGTCCCGGCGTGTTGAACACGACCGCGGCGCTGGCGACGGCGTATGCGGCGAATGCGAGGGTGCTGTGCATCAGTGGCCAGATCCCAACCCAACAGATTGGGCGCGGTCTGGGCGTGCTGCACGAGATCCCCGACCAGCTCGCCATCCTGCGGGGGTTGACCAAATGGGCGGCGCGCATCGACGATCCTGCCCAGGTGCCCCACCTGGTCGGTGAAGCCTTCTACCAACTACACACCGGTCGGCCCCGCCCCGTCGCGCTGGAGATTCCAACCGATGTGCTGGCGCTCGAGGCAGATGTCACGCTGCCCGGGGCGCCCGAGGCGTATCCGGTGCCGGGACCCGACCCCGGCGCGATCGACCGTGCGGCGACCCTCCTGGGGCGGGCCGAGCGGCCGCTCATCATGGTTGGGGGCGGGGCGGACCATGCCGCCGCGGAGTTGCTGGCCGTCGCGGAGATGCTGCAGGCGCCCGTCGTGTCGAACACGCACGGCCGGGGCGCGGTCAGCGATCGCCATTACCTCGGGCTGCACGGGCCGGGCGGGCATCGGCTGTGGGCGGACGCCGACGTCGTACTCGCCATCGGGACGCGGCTGCTCCGACCCCTGACGGCATGGGGCGTGGACGAGGCACTCACGCTGATCCGCGTCGACATCGACCCCTCGGAGATCGAGCGCATCCACCCCCCCACGATCGGCATCGTGGCCGACGCCCGCCGGACACTGGCCGCGCTGCTCGAGGCCCTCCCCGCCCACAACCGGCCGAGGGCGTCGCGCGAAACCGAGCTCCGTACGCTCAAGGCGGATCTCGACCAGGCGTTTGCGACCCTTCAGCCGCAGTACGATCTCCTGCGAGTCATTCGAGACGAACTGCCGGACGACGGCATCCTGGTCGACGAGATGACGCAGGTCGCCTACGTCGCACGGTACGCCCTTCCGGTCTATCGTCCACGTACGTTGATCACGCCCGGGTATCAGGGCACGCTGGGGTACGGGTTTGCCACGGCCCTTGGCGTCAAGATCGCCCACCCCGATCGCGCGGTGCTGTCTATCTCGGGCGATGGTGGGTTTATGTTCACCGCGGCGGAATTGTCGACGGCCGTGCTGCACAAGATCGGCGTGGTGGCCCTGGTCTTCAACGACGGCGCGTACGGCAATGTCCTGCGGATGCAGAAGGATATGCACGGCGGGCGTGTCATCGCCACGAATCTCCGCAACCCCGATTTCGTCAAGCTGGCCGAGAGTTTCGGGGCAACGGGCCTTCGCGCAGCGGGTCTCCCCGAACTGCGTGCCGCGCTCCGTGCCGCCTTCGCACACCCCGGGCCCACGCTTATTGAGATGCCTGTCGGCGAGATGCCCGAACCACGCCGGTTCACCCACTTGCCGCGCGTCCGCCCCCGCACGGCCTAGGAAGGTAGCCACCGAGGGAATTCCCTCACGCCTTGGCGGTATTCCCTCATTCATAGGTCGGGGACTTCGGATTGACCCGTTTTGCGGGTGAAGGCACAATTGCAAGGCTACGACATGGAGGAGTGACCGTTTTTCTATGAAGACCGATGCGCTCATTCTCGGAGGCGGGCCGGCGGGTGCGACCAGCGCGATGTTTCTCGCGCGCGAGGGGATCCGGTCGGTCATCGTCGAGAGGGAGCCGTTTCCGCGCTATCACATCGGGGAGTCCATGACGGGCGAATGCGGCGCCGTCCTCCGGGCCTTGGGGCTTGAAGAGCAAATGCTGGCGTACAAGCACCCCGTGAAGCAAGGGGTCAAAGTCTACAGCCCGAACGGCAAGACCGAGTGGTTTGTCCCGGTCATGGGGCGCGACGCGGACTGGAAGCTGTTCGATCAGTTCACCTGGCAAGTACGCCGCAGCGACTTCGACAAGATGATGCTGGAGGAAGCGGTTGCCCGGGGCGCCACCCTCATCCATGGGACGGCCACCAAGCCCTTCCTGAACGATGACGGCGCGGTGCGCGGCGCCCAGATCCGCATGCCCGACGGCGGCGCCATGGACATCGAGTCCGAGATCCTGCTCGACTGCTCGGGCCAGGCCACCTTCCTGGCCAACGCCGGGGTGACAGGACCCAAGTAT
>JBGPNN010000218.1:0-5829 GCA_041487495.1 bacterium | reverse complement strand
CTGGCCGAAGTGCCGATCGTGTTCGTCGATCGCACCGAGGGGCAAAGCAAGATGAACCGCAAGATCGTCCGCGAAGCGATCTGGGTCGTGCCGCGCCTGCGGCTCATGGCCTGGTTCAGGCGCATCTAGCGGGGCTGGTCCTATACAAGATGACGGGGTCGGGCAACGACTTCGTCATGGTGGATGGCCGCGCCACCGCTCCTGCCGATTGGTCCACAGAAGACATGCAGCGCGTCTGCGCACGGGGGACTGGGGTGGGAGCCGACGGCCTGGTATTCGTCGGCCCCGGCGAGGCGTCCGGATCGGTCCGGATGGTCTACTTCAACAGCGATGGCTCCCGGGCCGCCATGTGCGGCAATGCCGCCCTGTGCAGCACCCGGATGGCCGCTCTGCTCGGATTGGGTAGCCCGTCCGGCATGCGATTGGAAACCGATGCGGGTGTCTACGAGAGCCGTTGCCCGTCCGGTGATGATCGCGCCGAGCTGCACCTGGCCGCGGTGGAGCCACCTTCGGAACCGGCGGTGCGCCTCATGCCCGGTGAGCTACGATCGGCCTTTGCCACCGTCGGGGTGCCGCACCTGGTCGTCCAGGTGGAGGATCTCGAAGACATCGATCTGATGGGACGTGGGCGGGCGTTGCGGTTCGATCCCGAGTTCGAGCCGGCCGGCGCCAACGTCAATTTCATCGCTGCCACGGACCACCCGTCCACGTGGGCGATGCGGACCTACGAACGAGGGGTGGAGGGCGAAACGCTTGCCTGTGGCACCGGCGCGGTCGCCGCCGCGTGCATCCTGCGGGAGTGGAAGCAGGCCGATTTCCCGGTCACGTTGATGACTCGTACCGGTTTGCCGCTGGGTATTCGGGCGTCCAGAGGCCGTACTGGTCGCTATGACGATGTGTGGCTGACCGGACAGGCGCTGTTGGTGTTTAGGGGAGTGTTGAGTGCGTAGCTGATTATCCACACCTACCCACATCTCAACTTAACATAACATCTATTATACGAAGCTAATGGCCGTCTAGTTCGCGCCCTTGCTCAGTTCCCCAAGCCGCGCCTTGGCTTCGAACGCCGATGCTGTTGAGTCCAACTTCGACACGATCTCCTGATACGCCGCACGGGCGTGTACCGTGTCACCAGCCGCCAACCAGGCTCGTCCCGCGTCCGACAGGTACCCGGCCTTCAGGAACGGCAACCGGGCGTACTGCGCTGCCTGCTGATAGGCCTCCGCCGCCTCCTTGGGATGCACGACATTCTCATACGCGGCCCCCAACAAGCCATAGGCCTGCGCCTGGTAGTCCGCCGCGGCTCCCGGAGCGAACTCCTTCAACAGCTGGATCGCCTGCTGACTCTGCCCCTGCGCCAGACGAACCTGGGCCAGCAGCAGCGATGCCTCATTGGCCGACCGGGTGCCGGAATAGTTCTCGCTGATCCGGGACAGCTCGCTGGCCGCGAGCGCGTAGTTCTTGGCATCGAGGGCGAACCGCGCCGAATTCAACTGCTGGCTCGCCACACGTTCGCTTTGGCGGGTGGAGAGAATCTTCCAGCCGAACAATCCCACCGCCACGATCAGAATCGTGGCGCCCCACGATGCCGTCTGCTTGTGGCGACGGAGCCACTCCAGGAGCACCTCATGGCGCTCCATGCCGGCCGTCGCTTGAGTCGTCGGAACCGTTGTCGCCACGTCCCTACCGCGCCTTCCGTCACCGAAGAAAAAAGTTTTGCGCCGCCATGCTAGAGGCCACCATGCCCCTGGGGCGACTCGAACGCCCGGCCAACGGTTTAGGAAACCGCTGCTCTATCCATGCTGAGCTACAGGGGCGTAAGCTGCGAAATGTAATGGGGTTATGCGGCGGCTATCAAGGTCTTCCTCAATAGCGGATCAACGCCTCAACGCGGTGTGAACCAAGGCGCTTACGCCCCTCGAGGAATCCGAGCTCGATCAAGAAGCTGAACCCAGCGATGAGCGCACCGCGGCCCAGCACCAGACGACTCGCCGCCTCCGCCGTTCCACCGGTGGCGAGCACGTCATCCACGATCAGCACCCGGTCTCCGGGACCGATCGCATCGGCATGCATCTCCAAGGCATCGGTGCCGTACTCCAGGGTGTACTCTACCCGCTGCCGGGCGGCCGGCAGCTTCCCGGGTTTCCGCACCGGAACGAGGCCCGCCTGCAGCTGGAGCGCGATCGGAGCCCCGAACATGAACCCTCGGGATTCGATCGCTACCACCCGGGAAACCCTGGCGTCGCGGAACGGATCGGTCATTCCTCGGGTCGCGAGGTCGAATACCCCCGGGTCGAGCAACACCGGCGTGATGTCCTTGAACATGATCCCGGGTTTGGGGAAATCAGCGATATCCCGTATCGCACCTTGGATGCGTGTTGTATCAATCATTGGACATCAAATGGTTTAGGGATCTTGATATCATGTGAAACATCGCTTTTTTCCACACTATCGACCCTGGCGCCTCGTGGACCATGGGACAGCAGCTGTGCCAGTTGCCCCAGCGCGGTCTCTGGTCCGCTCGCTACGACTTCCACCGAGCCATCAGGCAGGTTCTGCACGAAGCCCCCGAGATCGAGCACAATAGCCTCCTGGAGCACGAACCAGCGGAATCCGACCCCCTGGACCCGCCCCCGGACGATGAACCGCTGAGCCGGGTCACGACCCCCGCCCGTCACCGCCCCTCCTTGCGAGCCGCCTCCCGCCGTCGATGCCAGATGACATACACGACGATCCCCAGCAGCACCACGGGGATGACCACCGCCAGCGCCCGAGTGACGTAGCGCTGCACCTCCTCGTTGCGCAGCACGGCCTCATGTCGCCCCAGGAAATAGCCGATGCCCGTGAGCACGGAACACCACAGCAACGCCCCCATGCCAGTGAACGTGACGAATCGCGGCAGCGGCATGCGGGCGATCCCCGCCGGAATGGAGATCAAATGACGGATCACCGGCAACAATCGACCGACCAGAGTGCTGATCTCGCCATGGGCGGCAAAGTAGCGCTCGGAGCGCTGCAACGAGCTCTCCGACAGCAGCACGTACCGGCCGAAGCGCCGGACGAAGGCGCGCCCCAGCAGGTGCGCCACCCAATAGTTCGCGAGCGCGCCCAGAATGCTCCCCACCACCCCGCAGATGAGGACGATCCACAGGTTCATTTCCCCCTTGGCTACCCAGTAGCCCGCCGGCGGCATCACCAGCTCGCTCGGCACCGGGAGAATCGAGCTCTCCATGGCCATCAGCGCCACAATGCCCGGGTATCCAAGGTCCAGCAGCGCATGCAACAGCTTGTCGATCAGGTGCTCAAGCATCGAAGCCGTGCTCTCCCAGCAGCGGGACGAATAGTGCCGCCCCGAGCGCCGTCTGCCGCGTTCCCTCCGCGACGCGCTCGATCAAGGTCAAGGTCTGGGCCCCTCGATCCCCGATCGGGATCAGGAGCCTGCCCCCCAGGGTGAGCTGCTCGATGAGCGGCGCGGGAATCTCGGGCCCGCCGGCCGCCACCAGAATCGCATCGTACGGCGCGTACGCGCTCCAGCCCAGGGTGCCGTCCCCTAACAGGACGGACGCATTGCGCACTTCCGCGGCCCGCAGCGCCCGCTGGGCACTCTCGGCGAGGCTGCGGACGCGCTCGACGCTGAATACCTGAGCAGCGACGTGACTGAGCAGGGCGGTCTGGTAGCCCGACCCGGTGCCGATCTCCAGGACCCGCTCCCGCCCCCGCAGCCGCAACGCCTCGAGGTAGCGTGCCTGGGTGAACGGTTGGGAGATGGTCTGCCCTGCCCCGATGGGGAGGGCCCCGTCTTCATAGGCCCGGTGCCGCACCGCCTCCGGGACAAAGAGGTGACGCGGCGTCTCGGCGAACGCCCGCAGCACGGCCAGGTCCTGGATCCCCTGGTCCCGCAGTCGCTCCACCAGCCGGGCGCGATAGCCGCCGAACGTGTCGGCGCTGGCTCCTACGTTGCCAGGTTCCATCCACGCACGGCTTCCAGCAGGTTGTAATTGGTCATGTCGACATGCAACGGCGTCACGGAGATGAAGCCGTCGCGGACGGCGTGAAAATCGGACTCCTCGCCCCCCGACCAGGTCACGTGTCCCCCGCCGATCCAGTAGATCTCGCGACCCCACGGATCCTTCATGCGGGCGATTTCTTCATGGAAGACGCGGCTGCCGAGGCTCGTCACTTTGACCCCGCGCACCTGGTCTGCCGGTATCGGCGGCAAATTGACGTTCAGCAGCGTATCCGGCGGGAACTGGTCGACGGCCACGATCCGACTGATCAGCTGCTTGAGACCGGCCCGGTGGCTTTCCAGGTGCTCCAGGTCGAAACTGCCAAAGGAGAACGCGACGCTCGGAATCCCCGCCGCCAGACCTTCCATGGCCGCGGCGACGGTGCCGGAATACAGCACGTCTTCTCCCATGTTGGGCCCGTGGTTGACGCCCGACAGGACGAAGTCCGGCTTCTTCGGCAATAGCGCGCCCAGCCCGAGCAGGACGCAGTCAGTCGGTGTGCCATCGACCTGATAGGCACCATCGCTGCGGCGCGTCGCGCGAATCGGCCGGTGCAGCGTGAGCGAATGCGACGTGGCGCTCTGCTCCCGGTCGGGAGCAATCACCGTCACTTGCCCGAGGTCGGCGCAGGCCTCGGCCAGCACCGCCAGCCCGCGCGCCAGAATGCCATCGTCGTTGCTCAACAGAATATTCATGCCGCTCCCCGCAGATAGCGGGCGAAGACGCGTGCCACTTTCCATCCGTCGCCCCAGTGCCGGAAGTGGCTGGGCGCCCCGGTATAGATCGTCGGCACGTCGACAGAGATCACGTGAAACCCGGCGCGCAATGTCGCCAGGAGAAAGACGGCTTCATAGTCGTAGCCCCGGTAGCCGGCAATCATCGGCTGCAGCGTGATCGCCACCTTCCGCGTGAATGCCCGGAACCCGGTCTGGGCATCGGGGATCCGGACCCCCGCCACTCGCGAGGCCACCGAAGCCGACAACCAATTCGTCGCCCGCCGCGTCAGCGGCATCGCTCCGCCGCGGTGCCGAGCGCCGAGCACGAGATCCGCCGCTTCCCGTTGTACCGGGGCGATCAGGCGTGGCAACAGCTCCGGAGAATGTTGACCGTCGGCATCGAGTGTCGCCAGAATGGTCCGTCCATCGGCGACCGCTCGCGCGACGCCGGTGGCCAGTGCCGCGCCCTTCCCCTGATTCCGCTCGTGCATGAGGACCGTCACGCCATCGCGCATGGCGGCGGTCGCGGTGCCGTCGGTCGAACCGTCGTCAACAACGTAGATGGTCGCGCCGGCGAGGGCCCGACGCACGCCGGACACCACGGCTCCCACCGTCTGTGCCGCCTGGTAGGACGGCACGATCACCGCGATCGATCGAGTCGGATCAGCGTCCGCCATGAGGCGGCGCGCCACCGTCCAGCAGGGCCAGGATGGCCTTGAGCTCCGCGCGCAGGTCCTTGACCGTCTCCGCCGCCAGCGCCCGTCGTGCCTCGGGCTTCAGATCGCCGGAACGGCGGTACTGCTCGATCTTGGCCCGGGCCCCTTCGATCGTGTACTTCTCGGTATAGAGCAAATGCTTCACCAGCATGATCAGCTCGATCTCGCGCCGCTGGTACACGCGGTTTCCGGACCGATTCTTGGCTGGGTTCAGGAATCGGAACTGGCTCTCCCAATAGCGGAGCACGTGCGGCTTGAGGTCGGTGAGCTGGCATACCTCACCGATCGAAAAGAATTCCTGGACCGGATGGGGGGCGCTCACTGCCACTGCTCCGGCTTGGGCGAACGCTCCATCAGATCGGTCATGGCCTGGCGGGGTGCTTTGCCCTG
>JBGPNN010000217.1:0-5838 GCA_041487495.1 bacterium | reverse complement strand
TCGGGGATGAGCGGCAGGTAGAGGAAGATGGCGGTGGCGACCAGGTACGTAGAGATCGCCACGAAGTCCCAGATGACGATCGAACTCATCTGAGGCCGGACCACCATTTCCCAGAGACGCTCCGGACGCCCGAGGTGAATAACCGCAAATAGCATGCCGATGACCAGCGAGAACAGCGCGGTGGCCTCCGCCAACCGGGTGATCGGCGCGCGCCAGCGCGCGCCGGTCAGGCGCAGGATCGCCGAGACCAGCGCGCCGCCGTAGCTGAGCCCGATGAACGCCACTAGGTTGGCCTCGTACATGGCCCAGAACGCCCGATCACTGTACCCGGCGACTCCCAGCCCTTTCCAGAGTTGGACGCCGTAGCCGATCACGCCGGCGACCACCGGCGCGGCCAGCACGCCCAGCAGGACGCGGAATCCGCGGCCGTTCGACACCATCGGGCGCATCGCCGCTTCGCGGACGTCTTCGCGGACCTCAGCGGTGTGCATCAGCCTCCCCCGTTCCTAGAAGTTCAAGTGCTGTCCGTGACCCAGGATGTAGTACACGCGTGGGCGCGTGTTGAGTTCTTCTTTGAACCGTACCGCGTCGTTATCCGAGAGAAACCGCGATAGTTTGACGGTCTCGACGCCGTTGGTGGCCACGTCGGTGACGAGATCGCCGATATACAACGCCTCCATGTTGCAGCCCTTCACGCAGGCTGGAAGCTTACCGTACGCAAGGTAGTGCGCGCACATGATGCACTTGCCCACCGTGCCCTTCTGCTGAGGGACGGGAAATTCAGGCATCGGCTGGCTCGCCAGCGAGGGGACGGCGGGCGGGTCCGACCAGTTGAAGTACCGCGCCTCGTACGGACAGGCGGCCATGCACATCCGGCAGCCGATGCACACGTTCTGGTCGACCAGCACCAGACCCTCGTCGTTTGCATAGGTTGCCCCGACGGGGCACACCCGCACGCAAGGCGCATTATCGCAGTGCATGCAGAGCCTCGGCATCGAGAACTCGGCGCCCGTGGCGTCCCGCATCTTGTAGACCTTAATCCAAGTTTGTTCTTTCGGCAGCGAGTGCGTGGTCTGGCACGCTTCGGTGCAGCGCTCGCAGCCGTCGCACCGGCGGAGATCGACGACAAAGGCCCACCGGTGTTTGGCGCCGGCCGGCGTCCGTCGCCGGCGCATCTCCGCCACGTCGGCGGCCGCGCTGACCAGCCGGGGAGTTGCGGCCGCGGTCGCGGTCACGGCCACCCCTCGCAGGAACTGCCGACGGGAGAGGGATGGCTTCATGCCGGGCCTCCCGCAGAATGGAGTGGCGCAGGCGGTGCAGTGGGCACGTCGGCGAGGGATCGCAGGACGCCGGCAAGCTCGTCAAGCCCGGCGGGGACCGGCAGATCGCAGTGATAGACATTCAGCATGGGGGCGCTGAGATTCACACGGATGAGAACGAAGGCCGCTCTCCTCGCCTGGAGTACACGCATCGCGGCCACCGTCGCGGCATCAGCTTCATCACCCTCAAGGATGACGACATTCGCCGAGACCTGCGACAGGCGCTCCGGGGTGAGTTCTGCAATTGGGAGGGTTCCCACCAGGAAGCAATCGGCGCGCCGGGCCAGGAGGTGTGTCAGCCCCTTGGCAAACAACGAGCTACTGTACACGACCAGGAGGTGAGGCATCATCGGGAACCCTCCACGCCCAGGCTATCCGGGACGCGGGATCTCCACCATGCCCCGTGTGGGGCATTTTGTGAATGCAAAACGGACTATACGGGACTAGTCTGTTCCGACTATCGGGGATCGGGTTCCTTCACCAGCCCCTGGCGGACTGCAAAGGCGACCGCCTCCACGCGGGTGTGCAGGTGCAGCTTCTCCAGGATGTTTCGCAGGTGATTGCGGACCGTGTTCTCACTGATGAACAAACGGGCACCGACTTGCTTATTCGACAGCCCCTGGGCGACGAGTCCCAGCACCTCCAGCTCGCGGGCGCTGAGCCCCATGGCAGGGTCAGGTGTGGAGACCCGGCCGGTGA
Source organism: bacterium (assembly GCA_041487495.1). Taxonomy (GTDB): domain Bacteria; phylum Sysuimicrobiota; class Sysuimicrobiia; order Sysuimicrobiales; family Humicultoraceae; genus JBGPNN01. The sequence continues at coordinate 3,820 of JBGPNN010000217.1, read as the reverse complement.
GACGAGAAAACTCCTCCACGAGCCTGCCCGCCGTTCGCGGTGAAATCGGCGCCTCGCCGCGCGACGCGGCCCGGACCATCTCGAACAACTCTTCGGGAGCGATGCGCTTCAAGAGATACCCGCGGGCGCCAGCTTTGATGGCCTCGAAGAGACTGGCATCTTCTTCGGACACGGTCAAAATGACGATCCGGACGTAGGGCATCTCCGCAGACAGCAGGCGGGTCGCTTGCAGCCCGTCGCATTTCGGCATGTAGATGTCCATCAGGATCACGTCGGGCATCAGTTCGCGGGCCCGCTCGACCGCTTCCAGTCCATCCGAGGCCTCACCCACGACCTCGAAGTCCGGCTGGTCGCCCAGCAACTCCGCGACTCCACGCCGGAAGAGTATGTGGTCGTCAACGAGCATCACACGGATGGGATCCACGACGCGACCTCCCTCGCCGAAAGGGGTAACCTGGCCGTCACCTGTGTGCCTCCGCCCGGAGCGCTGCTGATCATTACACGACCGCCCACACTCTCGGCTCGCTCTTGCATCGTGAGCAGCCCAAAGTGCCCGCCTGCCCGCGCGGCCTCCGTCGGGGTGAATCCGACACCGTCGTCTTCGATACTCACGACGACGGCATCCTCATCGACCGTAAAGCGGACTGTGGCTCTCGCCGCGTGCGCATGGCGCCAGACATTCGTCAGGGCTTCCTGGATGATGCGCACCAACTGAACCTCAGTCTCGAGCGCCAGGGCCGTCGCCCGGCGGTCTTCAATGACCATCTCCACTGGGAGGCCCGTCTGCCTGGTGAACTCCTCCAGGTACTCGTTGAGCGCCGAAGCCAGATCGGTGCTGCGGGTCAGGCGCAGGCCGTAGATCGCCTGGCGCACTTCTTCGTACGCCTTCGACGAGACCTCTGCGATGCGCGTCAGCGCGCGGCGCCGCGCGGCGACATCGTCGCCCGGCCGCGCGTACGCGTGGATGACGCCCAACGCCTGCGCCAGCCCGTCGTGCAGTTCGCGCGCGAGACGCTCGCGCTCCTGGATGGTCCCGAGCCACTGCACCTCGGCGCGCAGTCGATTGTTCTCCAACGCCAGGGCGGCCAGCGTGCCGAGGGATTCCAGCAAGGAGCGATCGTCATCGGTAAACGTGCGGGGCTCCTTGGTCCCCGCGCAGAGCCAGCCCAGCAGAACATTTCCAGCCTGCACCGGAGCGACTAGGTGGCCGACCCGATACTCTCTGGCCAGCACGCGGCAGCCGATCATCTCCCGGGGCGGGCACGCCAGCGCCGTGCGCACTTCGACCGCCTCCGCCGCCCCGGCAATTACGGTAGGACGCACGACCTGCGTCCGCACATCGTAGAGACACAAGAGGCACACGTCAGCAGCGAGCAGCCGCCGGGCTTCACCCACGACCAGATCGAGCGCACTCGCCCCCTCGTGGCTGCGCAGGATCCCGGTCCCGACCTCGTGCAACGCCCGGGCCTGCGTCTCGCGCCGCTGGACGAGCTTGAGCGAATCGTCGAGGGCCGCCCGCATTCTATCCAGCGACTCGGCGAGCACCGACACCTCGTCCCGCGCCGTGACCCGGATCGGCGTCACCAGGTCGCCGCGCCCGATCCGCTCGGCCTCTTTCGCCAGCGCGCGGAGCGGCATCACGACGCGGCGCACGTCCAGCCAAGCCACAAAGCCTCCCGCGATCAGTGTCAGCAGGCCGACGCTGAAGATGAGCGTCCTCAGCCGTTTCGGCAGCGCGACCACTGCGTCCCGCGACTGCTCCAAGGTCACGCCCCACCCGGGCAGAGTGCCGAGCGGCGCGAATGCCACGTAGTGATCGAACCGGTGGTCCGGAACCGCGTGCATGACGATCCCCGCCTCCCCGTGGCGGATGAGGGGCTCAACCAGCTCCAGGTGGCTTCCGGCCATGCGAGGTGGAAGCGGGGCTAGGGCGATCTGCGCACCGGCTGGCCCGATCATTTCCGCCATGTACGTGGCCTCGACGGAATGCGCCGCAAGAAGGCGCAGGAGGCGCGCCCGATTCACCTGAGCCAGCAGCAACTGACGGAACGCCATCGGCACCGCCAGGCCCACGGTGGGAGGATCGGCTGGTATGGCGAAGATCGGTGAAGCGGTCTCTCGGTGAAGAGCCCCGTCGGGCCTGATCTGCCGGACGCCGTGGCGAGCGGCGGCGACCCGCAGGTTTCCTCCGGGGCCGACGATGGTCACAGCCTCCAGCGGGTCTGCCAGGCTCAGAAAACGCCGTAGGTCGGGATCATTGTGCACGGTGGCGATGGTCCCGAGATTCCTAGCGAGTTCGTGGGCCGCCAAAATCTCCCGGTCAACCGCCTGCTGGATGGTCGTAGCGAGCGCGAGGCGTTCTGCGAGGGCGTACCGGGTGCTCTCGTCGGTGATCTTGAAGACCAGAGCGGCCAGTCCGAGCACCACGAAGCCAAGGCCGAGCAGGACGCTGGCCAGGATGCGGGTCTGAAGGCTCCGTCGTGGAACCGTCATCCACTGCCGCACCAGAGGCCCCCGATCGCGATCGTGTTGTCCCCAGGGTATAGAGGGGCGGGAGGTCAGTCCATCGGACGCCTGCCCGATCCTGGCGTGAATACATCCGGCGCCCGATTGTCAGGTCTGCGACGGACCCTCTAGGCTGAAAAAAAGCGCGTTTCACCCGCGCCCTACCGCAGGTGTTTTTGCGATCTTCGTGCTCGACGTCCGGCTAAGAGGAGGGGTTATGGGCGTGGATCGAAACTCCCCGCGTACGTCCGAACCACCGCACACCGCTTCGGATCCCGCTCGTTCACGTCGTGCATTTCTCAAGACCCTGGGAGCCGGTACCGGCGCCCTGCTGGCGCTGGATGTACTCGAAGGGGCCAGGCCGCCTGCCCAGGCGGCCGCGGCGACCACCACAGCGCCGGCCCGCCCTGCTGCCCCGCCTCCACCGTTGCCGTCAGGCGACGGTCAGGATCCCCTCGTGCAGATGCAGGCCGAGCTGCAACGCGCCATGCAGAAGCCGATGGACCAGCGCCGGTGGGCGATGGTCATCGATCTGCGGAAGTGCGTCGGGTGCAGCGCCTGCACCATCGCCTGCGTGGCGGAGAACAAGCTGCCGCCGGGGGTTGTCTACCGGCCGGTGATCGACGAGGAAATGGGCGAGTACCCCAATGTCACCCGCAAGTTTCTCCCGCGACCCTGCATGCAATGCGAAAATCCGCCGTGCGTGCCGGTCTGCCCGGTCGGCGCCACGTACAAGCGGGCCGACGGCGTGGTCGCGATCAACTACGACCAGTGCATTGGCTGCCGCTACTGCATCGTCGCCTGCCCCTACAACGCCCGGTCCTTCGACGCCGGAGAGCACTACACCGACGCGACCCCGGTCATCAGCATGGTCGAGACGCTGCCGGCCTACGAGTACGGCCAGGCGCGTGATCGCGCTGGCGGGTCTTCTCCGGTCGGCAACGCCCGGAAGTGCCACTTCTGTGTCCACCGGTTGGATGTGGGGATGCTGCCGGCCTGCGTCACCACCTGTATCGGTCGCGCCACGTACTTCGGTGACGCCGGCGACCCCGACAGCATGGTCGCCGGGCTGATCGGGAAGCCGAACGTGATGCGGCTGAAGGAAGAGCTGGGCACGAAGCCGCGCGTGCACTACCTGCTCTGAGGGAGGACACCATGAGACGTCTACTGTACGCGGCGTGGGCGGTGGCGTTCGCCCTCGGTCTGTGGGGACTGTGGCAGCGCCTGACGTTCGGCCATCAACTGGCCGGGTACGGCTCCTACATCGTCTGGGGCCTCTGGGTGTCACTGTACATCTACCTGGTGGGCCTGTCCG
>JBGPNN010000216.1:0-5841 GCA_041487495.1 bacterium | reverse complement strand
CTCGTATCGTTCGAGCGGGCAGAGACGTTGACGATCCGGCGGCCGGCCCCCCGGGGCGGCGTGCGCAGGCTATCCACCATGAGCATCGACGACATGCTGGAACTGGCCGGGCTGGTGGACGAGCCGATGCGCCCGATGATCTTCCGGCGGATCGGCGATATTGCCCTCTTCATGACCGGGCTCTTCCCCGAGGCGGTGCGCCACGACCGGCGCCCGCCCGTGACCGCCACCTATTCGCCGTCCGCCCCCAGGCGGGAATGGCGGCTGGAAGACTATGAAGAAGAAGGACGCACGTTCTACAGGCTCGCGTCGGAACGTCTGCAATCGAGCCGGCCGGCCCTGGCGCGTGTCCTGGGTCGACTCTCCGACGAGTTCACGATTGCCCGCAAGCCGCTCCACGTGCTGGGTGAGCGGTATGTGGCGTGGGCCCGACCGCACTGGCGTCAGATACCCTCGTGACCGCCGTACCGCTCCCAATGGACCACTGCTGTGAGCGGTTTCCTGCCGCGGGGAGCCACGACGGCCAGCGCAAGCCGTTCGGTGCGGCTCCGCCCATCCGGGTGCGGATAGCCAAACGCAATCGTGATGGCGATCGTGCGGCCGGCAGGGATGGCAAGCGCCCGTCTGACTTCACCGACCCGCTGTAGCGTCACCGGGCACGACGCGACGCCGAGCGCCCAGGCGGCCAGCATCATATTCTGCGCGCACCGTCCGGCGTCGAAAAGATCGTTGGGTCCGTCGATCGTAATCACGACCGCGGTCTGCGCGTGGCGCAGATGGTGCGCGACCAGGCCGCATCGCGCCAGCTGCTCCAACCCGTCCCGCTGGGTGACCGCCACGAACTCCCAGGGCTGGTGGTTGCGCGCGCTGCCGGCCCGCCGTCCGGCCTCAAGGATCTTGGCGAGTGTCTCGCGGTCGAGGCGGCGATCGGCGTATCGGCGCAGGTCACGTTTGCTGATGACACAGTGGTAGGCATCCATAGGTCAATGGTACGATGTCGGCCAGGATGCTGAAACGGGGCGACGAGATTGTTGTGACGGTGGACCGCCTGGCCTACGGGGGGCGCGGAGTCGCGCGCGTGAATGGGCAGGTGGTCTTCATCACCGGCGCGACGCAAGGCGATGTCGTCCGCGTGAAAGTGGCGAGGGCTCGAAGGTCCTACGCTGAGGCCGACACGGTGGCCATCGAGACGCCGTCCGTCGATCGGATCCCTGCGCGCTGCCCGCACTTCGGCACGTGCGGTGGTTGTGCCTGGCAACACGTCGCCTACCCGGCGCAGGCGCGCGCCAAGGAGGCCCTGGTGCGAGAGGCGCTGGCACACCTGGGCGGCATCCCCGACGCGATCGTACACCCCATCGTTCCCGCGCCGGATCCCTGGTACTACCGGAACAAGATGGAGTTCTCGTTCCATCCCGAGGGTACGCTGGGGCTTCACCGCCGTGGCGAGTGGAACCGCATCGTGCCGATCGACGCCTGCTTTCTGCAGTCGGACGCGTCGATCTCGCTGGTGCGGGCGGTGCGCGCGTTCGCGCGAGAGCACAGTCTCCCCTCATACGATCCCCGCACGCAGGCCGGGTTTCTGCGTTCGCTGGTGATCCGGGAAGGCCGAGGGACCGGCGACCGTCTGGTTGGCCTGCTCACCGGGCCGGGACCATTCGCAGCCGCGACGGCATTTGTCGAGGCGGTCAGGGCCGCGGCCCCCGACGTCACCGGAATTGTCCGTGGGATCGTGGCCGGCGCGTCAGATGGTGCGCCGGTGACCCGGATCGAGTTGCTCGACGGCCGGCCGTATCTCGAAGAGGTGCTGGCGGGGATCCGGTTCCGGATCGGCCTGGACACGTTTTTCCAGACGAACACCGCGCAGGCGGGCGCCATGGTGGAGCACGTCGTCCGCCGCGCACAGCCCGTCGAGGGCCGCGCCGTGATCGATGTGTACTGCGGGGTCGGCACGTTTTCGCTGGCGCTGGCGCGGGCGGGCGCGAGGGTGACGGGCATCGAACTGGTCCCGGCGTCGGTTGAGGCCGCGCGGGCCAATGCGACGCTCAATGGTCTTGAGGGGCCGGCGTTTGTGACCGGAGATGCCCGCATCACGCTGCCTGCAGCCGTGATGCAGACGGGGCCGCCCGCGGTGCTGGTCCTGGATCCTCCCCGCGCCGGCGCCGGTGGCAGGGTGATGCGCAAGATCGGCCGCAGCGAAGCCCGGCGGGTCATCTACGTCTCGTGCAATCCGACCACGCTCGCACCTGACTTGAGGGAATTGATGCCCTTCGGGTATCGTCTGATTGATGTGCAGCCGTTTGACTTGTTTCCTCAGACTTATCACGTCGAGGCGATCGCGGTCCTCGACCGGCAGGAGGGAATCACATGACGGTCATCGAGGCGATCAAAGCGCGACGCAGCATCCCGAAACTCAAGCCCGATCCGCTGCCGCGCGACGTGCTCGAGAAAATGCTGGAGGCGGCCGTTTGGGCGCCCAACCATCGGCTCACGGAGCCGTGGCGCTTCTACATCATCGCCGGGGAGGAGGCCAAGCGGCGGTTTGCGGACCTCCGTCGCCGTCTCCGCGCGTCGTCGTTCCCCAATCCCGACGCGCCGGAGGTGCAGAAGGCGCTCCAACGCATCACTCAGGATACGATAGCCACCCCCGCGCTGATCGTCGTGACCGTGCACCAGGCGGCCGACGAGGAGCAGCGGGAGGAGGACCTGGTCGCGACGTTTATCGCCCTGCAGAACTTCATGCTCGCCGGCGTGGAACTCGGTGTGGGGACGTACGTGCGCACGGGTCCGATCCTGGCGGATCGCGACCTCCGCGCCATGTTGAGCCTGGAAGACGACCGGCGCATCATCGCGATCGTCTATACAGGCTATCCGGCCGAGGTGCCGCAGAAACGCCGCACGCCTGCGGCCGAAAAGTCCGTGTGGCTCTAGCGCGACGGAACGCGGACGATCCAGCGCGCGTAGAATTCGTCGTCGGGCATCTGGCCCTTTAGCCAACGGTCAACCTCGGGGACGGTCACCGAGACCGCGACTGTCACGATGCCGTTTGACTTGGCCGCGCGCACGGTGATGGTGTCCAGGGCCAATTGGGGATTCGCGCCCGGGCTGATGATGCGAACGATCTCGGGCCGGAGCGACGCGATTCGTCCATCGGTGGTTGTCTGGTAGAGGATATCCGCGCGCCTGGCGCCGCCGCGCGCACGCTGGTCCGTGATGGCCAGCCCGAGCACCCTGATGCCCTGGCCTTCGAGGGCCTTTCGATAGATAACTGAGAGTTCTTGGTCGAGCCCTGGTTCCGGGGACGGCGGCGCCTGAGCGCCCGGGGTGGGTGAGGCCATCGGGCGCGCGGGCGATCCGGGGGCGGTTGGTTGCCCGCGATTGACCAGCGGCGAGAGATCCGGCGACCCCGGCGCGCGGCCGAGCCGCAGATACACCGCCACGATCAAGACCGCCACCGCGGCACCCGCGATCATCCACGCGTTGTGTTTCACGCCGCCCACATTCGCCGCCGTCGCCGTGGGTTCCTCATCAGGCCTTCGAGAGCAGGAGGGCCCGCTGCCGCCGCGAACGTTCCTCACATTCCCGTGTTGAGGAGCGTTTGACGCATGCCGCGACCTCGCGTGTATGTCGCCCGGCGGATCCCCGGACCCGGTCTGGATCTCGTGCGCCAGCAGGCGGACGTCGCCGTGTGGCCCACCGACGAGCTCCCGCCGCCGCGCGAGGTTTTGATGAAAGAGGCCGCGGCATCCGACGGGATCATCTCGCTGTTGACCGATCGCATTGACGGCGAGTTGCTGGACGCCTCACCCCGCTTGAAGGTCGTGAGCAACTACGCGGTAGGTTTTGACAACATCGACGTACCTGCGGCGACATCTCGCGGCGTGGTGGTCGGCAACACCCCGGGGGTGCTGACCGAGACGGTGGCCGATTTCACCATGGCGCTGCTGCTGGCCACGGCACGACGCGTGGTCGAAGGTGATGCGTTCACCCGTGCGGGCCGGTGGAAGAGCTGGGAGCCCATGCTGCTGCTGGGGCAGGACATGTACAATGCCACACTGGGGCTGGTCGGCCTGGGGCGCATCGGCGCGGCGGTCGCCCGGCGGGCCCGAGGTTTTGGCATGCGGATTCTCTATTACGATGTGATCCGCCGCGAAGATCTGGAAGCCGAGCTGGGGATTGAGTTCACCCCTTTCGAGGACGTCCTGCGCCGGGCCGATTTCGTCAGCGTCCACACCCCGCTGACGCCCGAGACACGACATCTCATCAGCGGCCCGCAGTTGCGGTTGATGAAAAAAACGGCGGTCCTCGTCAACACCGCCCGCGGTCCGATCGTTGATCCGGACGCGCTGTATCAGGCGCTCTCGTCGGGTGAGATTTGGGCGGCCGGGCTGGATGTCTTCGAGGTCGAGCCGGTGCCACGGGACCACCCGCTGCTCGGACTGCAGAACATCATCGTCGCGCCCCATATCGCGAGCGCGAGCGTCGAGACCCGCACGAAGATGGCGAACATGGCGGTCGAGAACCTGCTCGCGGCGCTGGCGGGCCGACGTCCGACGCACCTAGTGAATCCCGAGGTCTGGGAGCGACGCCGCACCTAGGCGAACGTGCGGGTGCACGGTGGGGCGGGAGGGGGAGGGAGCGATGAAGGGACGCGCCCGGAGCGTGCTTGTAGCGCTGGTTGTCGTCGTGGTGGTCCTGCTGTTCTTTCGCTCCCGTCAGTCGCGCGAAGCGATGACCCCCCAGGCTTCGGTCCCGTCGACGCAGGCGTCGCCAGCGATCGCGGTGCCCGATCTCGGGGGGCGTGAGATCAAGGTCGGTAGTGATACCATGTACCCACCCTTCGAGGTCATCGACACGAACAAGCAGATCATCGGGTTTGATCCCGACATGCTGAGTGAGATTTGCACACGCGCGCACTGTGCTGCGAAATTCATCACGGCGGCCTGGGAAGGCATCTTCGTGGCACTCTCACAAGGACAGTTCGACGCGGTTGTCTCTGGCGTCACCATTAACGACGAACGGCGTAAGACCGTGGACTTCAGCGAAGCGTACCTGCGGTACGGACAGGTCGTGTTGGTGCGCGCAGATGAGTCGGCGGTCACGGGCGTGGACGGGCTGCGGGGCCGGACGGTCGGCGTGCAGACCGGCACGACCAATGATGAGAAGGCCACGGTGCTGCAGAAGGAAGGCAAGATCGGGGCCGTGCGCCGGTATGAGAACTTCGCCCTGGCTGTTACGGCCTTGATCAACAAGGACCTCGATGCCGTCATCATCGACAGTTTTGCGGCCGACGGCTTCATCCAGCTGAAGCAGGGCCAGTTGAAGAAGGTCGGCGAGCCGTTCACGAGCGAGGCGCTCGGGATCGCGATCAAGAAGGGCGACACCACGCTCAAGGAAGCCTTTGACGCGGCGCTGGCCCAGATGGCCTCCGACGGCACACTGGAACGCCTCTACCAGAAGTGGTTCGTGGAGCAACCGCCAAAGCAATAGCTATCGCACGATGACACTGGTAGGCTCGATAGGCGTCGTCCTGCGCTATCGCCTGCCGCCGGCGGGTCCGCGCGAGTTACTACGATGCCGGCGCTGATCTCGTGGTGGCGTACTCGTTCCCGGTCGGCGCGGACGCCGAGGCCTCGATGCGAGCGACGATCGGGGCGCTGGCGCCGGGTCGCAAGACCGTAATCGCCTTGCGTCGGATCAGAGGCCGTCCCTATAATGAGAACGCATTGGGCGCTTAGCTCAGGGGTAGAGCACCATCCTGACGCGATGGGGGTCGCAGGTTCAAATCCTGCAGCGCCCACCAGTACCCGAACGGCCGTTCGATTAGTGTGGAGGAGCTCGGAG
>JBGPNN010000215.1:0-5915 GCA_041487495.1 bacterium | reverse complement strand
CCGCCTTCTTGTCGACCTTCTGGTGGAGGATGACTGCCTCGGCGATCTGCTCGCCGATGGTCAGCACCGGGTTGAGCGAGGTCATCGGCTCCTGGAAGATCATGGCAATCCGGTTGCCTCGGATGTGCCGCATGGCCTCGTCCTTCAGGGTCAGGAGGTTCTTGCCTTCGAACAGGATCTCGCCCTCGACGATCTTGCCCGGAGGCGTCGGGATGAGCCGCAGGATCGACAGCGCGTGGACGCTCTTGCCGCATCCCGACTCGCCGACGATGCCCAGGGTTTCGCCCTTGTGCAGGTCGTACGAGAGGCCGTCGACCGCTTTGACGACCCCCTCGTCCGTGTAGAAGTACGTTTTGAGATTGCGCACCGACAGCAGCGGCTGCTCTGCCACGCGACTCACCTCTTCCGGTTTCCCTTCACGTTCTCCGCCGGGCGGGGGATTCCTCTCAGACCCCCCTGGTATCTACTGGTCCCCCCACTTCCACTCCCAACTGTTCCATGGCAGGTAGTACCCGCCTAAGCCGACCGGCCGCGGTCCCTTCATGACCTTGGGGTACGTCGTGAGGTCCAGCCGGAAGTACAGGGGTACGCTTGGCAGGTCCTCCGCGAACATTTCCTGCTGCCGGCGAAAGAGCGCGATGCGCTTCTGGGCGTCGAGCTCGGAGTTCAGTTGCTCCCACAGCCGGTCGTTCTCGGCATTCCGCCAACCCACGCGGTTGTTCCCCTCCCAGTTGTTGGCCGGCGTGGGAATCTGGCTTGTGTGGAAGCGGTCGAACGGGATCGACTCCGGGGTGAACAGGCTGGCGTACATGGCCATGTGCGTGAACTGCCGCCGCGGGATCAGCGTCCCGAAGAACACCGAGGCCGGCCTGTTGTCGATCCGGACGTCGATACCGACCTGCCGGAGCTGCTCTTTGACGATCTGTTCGACCTGCTCGCGGATCGAGTTCCCCGCGGTCGTCGAGATAGCCATCTCGACCCGCCTGCCGGTGCTGTCGCGGAGCATGCCGTCCGGGCCCATGGTGAACCCGGCCTCCTGCAAAAGCGCCCGAGCCCGGGCCAGATCATACTCGTATTTCTTGATATTCGGGTGCGCAGCGGGGTGGCCCGGAGCCAGCCAGGAGTGCGCCACGGGCTGGCGACCGCCTGAACAAGAGACTTCGGCGATAGCCTTGCGGTCCAGGGCATGCGCAATCGCCTGCCGCACCCGCTTGTCCTTCAGCCACGCGTCGTCCAGGTTGTAATCGATGCGCTCCCAGACCATCGCCTCGCGGTAATGGGCTTCTACCCGGGGGTTGCGTTGGGCAATCTGTGCCATCTGTTCGCAATTGAAGTTGTTGATATCAGAGGCATCGATGGTGCCGGCAATCGCGTTCGCCTGGAGCACGGTGCTGTCAAGGATGAACCGGATGGTCAAGTTCTTGATGGCGGGTGCCCCCAGCGGCCACTTCTCGTGGGCTTCGAAGGTCATGTGGCTCCCCGGGACCCATTCCTTCATCTTGTACGGGCCGGTGCCCACGGCCAGACGCCAGTTCTGGTGCGCCTTCAGCTTGCCGGGGTCGCGCAGGTACGCGGGTTCGAGGATGTGGCGCGGCAACGGATACAGGTAATCGAAGGGGAGACTACCCGCGAATGGATATGGCTCGTTCCACTGGACGACCATCTCGTACGGATCGTTCGGATTCGGGACCAGAATGTTCTCGACCTTGTTCAGCACGGACCGGCCGCCCGACGGGGGCGGAGCGAGCGGGTTTCGGTACATCGCGTAGGTGAAGCGCCAGTCGAGCGCCGTGACCGGCTTCCCGTCATGCCAGGTGAACCCCCGCTTCAACTTCCAGGTGACCTTCATCTTCTTGTTGGGCAGGACCACCCAGTCGCCGTCTTTGAGGGTGGGGAGCTTCTCCACCATCAGGGGGATCCGTTCCCACTTGTCATTGAACATCGTGGCGGAACCGAAGACGATGTTGTGGACCACACCCGTCGCCGCCATGACCGAATAGGGCCCGAGCAGATCGGGTTCCTGGGCCATGGCAAAGGTGAGGGTGTCCCGGCGTCCCTGTGCCGTCCCGGGCAGAGGGAGCGCCACAATCACAAGCAGGCCGCAGGCGACGGCCAGGCGGGCGAAGCGAATGGCACGCGTCCGCTGCATGATTTCACCCCTCCTCAGGTCTTGAGGCGCGGGTCGAGCGCGTCGCGGAGCCCGTCGCCTAGGAAATTGAACGAGAGGACCGTCATGAAGATGAACACCCCGGGGAAGACCGCCAGCCACGACGCCTTCAGCAAGTACTCCTGCGCGCGCTGCAGCATGTTGCCCCAGGACGGTGTTGGCGGCTGGATGCCGAGTCCCAGATACGACAACCCGGACTCAGCCAGGATGGCGTTGCCCACCGCCAGCGTCGCGGCCACAATGACCGGCGCAAGCGCGTTGGGGATCAGGTGGCGCAGGACGATCCGGGCCTCGGAGGCGCCCATCGCCCGGCCGGCCTCGACGAAGTCCTGGCCCTTGAGCGACAGAACCTGTCCGCGCACCAGCCGGGCCACCCCCGTCCAGCCGAACACGGAAAAAATCAGCACGATGCGGCCGACCCCTCCACCGGGAATCAGCGCCGCCATGATCAGGTAGAGCGGCAGGATCGGGACGGACAGGAGGATGTCGACCAACCGCATCAGGATGGTGTCCACCCAGCCGCTGTAGAACGCCGCGGTCGCGCCGACCAGCGCGCCCGTGATCGAGATCGCAAACGCCGTAACATAGCCAACAACCAGCGAGATGCGGCCCGCGAACATGATCCGGGTGAGCACGTCGCGCCCGAGCTCGTCGGTGCCGAACACGTTCCTGGGAGTGGGCGCCACCCACCGTTCCTGCAGGTTGATGCGCTCGAACGAGTGGGGGGCGATCCACGGCGCGAGCATGGACATCAGCGTCAGCAGGATCGCTGCCGTGCCACCGATGATGGCCAGACGGTGTTTGAGAAAGCGGCGCCAGGCAATCTGCCAGTAGGACTGGCCGACAGCGACCCCGGCTGCCTCTTTGCGGCGCTGCTCGAGCGCCAGCGCCATCTCTCGCGGGGTGGCCTCAGGTGCCATCAGCGTCCCTCCTCACTCGTACCGGATCCGCGGATCCGCCATCGCATAGGCCATATCCGCCAGCAGGTTGAACATGACGGTGACGACCGCCAGGAACAGTAATACGGCCATCGCGACGTTGTAGTCGTGACCCAACACCGCCTGGAACAGCAGCAGGCCCATCCCCGGCCACGAGAACACCGTCTCGGTAAGCACCGACCCGTTCAGGAGTCCCGGGACAGACAGGGCGACAAGGGTAATGATGGGGATCAGGGCATTCCGCATCGCGTGCCGGTTGATCACGACCCGTTCCGTGTTGCCCTTCGCCCGCGCGGTCCGGACGTAATCCTGGCGGATCACTTCGAGCATACTGCTGCGCATGTAACGCGCCCAGGCGGCCGTGTTGAATGTCGCCAGGACGATCACCGGGAGGATCAGGTGCCACAGCCGGTCCAACAGTGCGGGCCAGCCCGCGGCCACCCCCGGTGTCATCATGCCACCCGCTGGCAGCCAGGGCAGCCAGACGGCGAACAGCAAAATGAAGAGAATCCCCTGCCAGAAGACGGGCACCGAGTGCCCGGCGAAGGCCGCCACCGTGATGGCGTAGTCGGCCTTGGAATATTGATGGAGCGCCGAGTAGATTCCGGCCGACACCCCCACGACGAAGGCGACCACAAACGCGCCGGACAGCAACCATAGCGTGTTCTTGATCCGGTCCCCAATGATCTTCTTCACGGGTGTGCCGTACGTGCGCGAATACCCCAGGTCGCGATCGACGACGACCGACCGCAGCCACTTGAAGTACCGCACGTACACCGGATCATCCAACCCGTAGTACTTCCGGAGCTGCGCGACATCCTCGGGCCGGATATCCGGGTTGCTGGCCTGGAGGAGCTCGACGGGATCGCCCGGGGTGAAAACGAGAAGCGAAAACATCAAGACCGACAGGCCGAGCAGGATCACAACCCCGTGGACGAGCCGCCGGAACAAGAATCGCTGCATGACTGCCCTCCGGAAAAGGGGGTGGGTTGCCCCACCCCCCTCGGCTCCGGTTCGACGAGGCTACTGAGTCCAGCCCCAGTCCTGAGAGTTCCAGTTGACGTATGTGCCGGACAACCCGGCGGGCTTCACGTTCGACAGTTTCTTGTTGGCGGTGTTCAACTGCAGCCGGAAGTAGAGCGGGATCGCCGGCAACTCATCCGCCCAGATCTCCTGCTGCTTCTTCAACAGCGCCACGCGCTTGCCAGAGTCGATTTCCTGCAGGATCTCGTTGTTGAGTTTGTCGTTCTCGGCATTCCGCCAGCCGGGGTAGTTCGACCCCTCCCAGCTGTTTTGGGCGGTCGGGATCTGGTCGGTGTTCCAGAACGAGTGGGGCAGCGTGAGGGGTGACATGACCCACGCGTACATGACCATATGGGGGAACTCCCGCCGCCGGGTCGTCTGCCCGAACAGGACACCGGCTGGCCGGTTGTCGATCCGAAGATCGATGCCGACGGCCCGCATCGACTCCTTCATGATCTGCTGGACCTGCTCGCGGACGGCGTTGCCCGCGGTGGTCATGATGGTCATCTCAAACCGGCGGCCGCGGGCATCGCGCATGATGCCGTCGGAGCCCATGGTGAAACCGGCCTCCTGGAGCAACTGGCGCGCCCTGGCCGGATCGTAGTTGTATTTCTTGACGTTGGCGTTGTACCCCTCATGGCGCTCGGGTAGCCAAGTATGGGCCACCGGCTGCTTGCCATAGAAGAGTTTCTGGCTGAGTTCCTCGCGGTTGATGGAATGTGCCAGCGCCTGGCGTACCCGCTTGTCCTTCAGCCACTCGTTGTCCAGGTTCAGGTCGATGTGCTCCCAGATCAGCGCCGGCGTGTAGTAGGCGGTCTGCTGGGGGTTCCGCTTCTCGATCTCGATCATTTGCTCGATCGAGAAGTTGTTGATCTCGGTGGCGTCGACCTGGTTGGCGAGGACGTTCGCCTGCAACACGGTAGAGTCCAGGATGAACCGCCACACCTGCTTCTTGATCTTGGCGGGCCCGCCCGGGAACTTGTCGTAGGCTTCGAGCGTGATGTGGCTGCCCGCAACCCACTCCGCGATCCTGTAGGGACCGTTGCCGATCGGGGCCCGCGCCTGCTTGTGCGCCTTTAGGGTGGACGGGTCGCGCAGGTACTCCTTCTCGAACACGTGCTTTGGGTACACGGTGTGGCCCGTGTTCGCAAACGGATACCGCTCGTTCCACTGGACGACCAGCGTCGACGCGTCCCGGGCGTTCATGTTGTCGATCTTGCGCAAGATGGTCCGCGACAGCGTCGGGCTGCGAGGGTTGCGCAGCATCAGGTTGGTCCACGAGGCGTCCTGAGCCGTGTACGGCTGCCCGTCGTGCCACGTGTACCCCCGCTTGAACTTGAACGTGACCCGCATCTTCCCACCGGGGAGCAACTCCCAGTCCCCGTCCTTCAAGGTGGGGATCTTTTCGACGGTCCCGGGGAAGAGCTGCCACTTGTCGTTGTAGTTGACCATGCCGAACTGGATCGAGTTGACTTCGATGGCGGCACCCGCCGCCATCTGACAGAAGTTGTTGATCAGACAATCGGGCTCCTGCGCCATGCCGATGACGACCGTGTCGCGGCTCTGCTGTGCCTGCGCCGCCGGCAGGGTTCCAAGCGCCAGAAGGGCCAGCACGACCATGCTGAGCACAGAACCGATGCGGTGCTTCATGCTCTTGGCCTCCTTAAGGTACGTCAGAGTTGTCGTTCAGTTCAGACTTCGCATGACAATCGCCAGGGGATCACCACTCAGGAACACCGGATCGCGGTCCTGCGCGCGCTCCCGCCGTGAAGGCCCGACGTAGATGT
>JBGPNN010000214.1:0-5920 GCA_041487495.1 bacterium | reverse complement strand
GGAAAGAGCGGCGCCCCGCTGAACGGGCTGCGCAGCATGACGTGGAACACGATGATCAGGATCAGACCGAACCAAAAGATGGGGATGGAGTGTCCCATAAAGGCAATCGTGGTCACGACGTGATCCATGACTGAATACTGGCGCACGGCGGAGAGGATGCCGATCGGCACGGCGACGACCACCGTGACCGCGGTCGCGATGCTCATCAGGTAGATCGTATTAGGAAGCCGCTCGCGGATCTCGGTGAGCACCGGGCGCTTCGTGGCCAATGAATACCCCCAGTTGCCCTGCAGCGTCGCGCGCAGCCACCGCAGGTACTGGATGTGCAGCGGGGCGTCGAGTCCTAACTCAGCCCTGAGCCGCGCCACGTCTTCCCGGGTGATGTTGGGGTTGCCCTCGTAGGCGGCCATCGGGTCGCCCGGGATGATGTGCAACATCGCAAAGACCACCAGGCTGATGAGCCAGAGCAGCGGCATCGCCTGGAGAATCCTGCGAGCGAGATATCTGGTCATACCGGCGGGGAGGGGCCCCGGTTCCCCGGGGCCCCTCCGCTCATTCGTAGCGCACCCACCAGTCGGCGCTGTTCCACCCGAGGCGGGTCCAGACGTTGGCCACCCCGCCCTGCCGCCGAGCCCGGTACGCGTGAATCTGGCTGCGGGCGTACAGATAGACGTGCGGGCGGTCCTTGACCAGTTCCGTCATCGCGGCACAGTAGGCCCGCTTGCGGACGTTGATGTCCGGGCTGGATCCGGCGAGTTTGACGTTATCGTCGAACACCTTGTTGCCCCAGCGAGAATAGTTGAAACCCGCACCGCCGTTGCCCGTCGACGGCATGTTCCACGACGCGAAGTAACCTTCGACCTGCGCCTGCGGGTCGAGCTCGGGACCGGTGGTATACATCAACACGTCGAACTGGCCGTGCCGGCGGAACGCCCCGCTGGCCCACGAGCCGAAGAGCACCGGCGAGGGAACATTCTCAATGAAGAACTCGACGCCGATCTGCTTCATATAGTCGATCATCAACTGCTGCACCTGCTCGCGCAGCCTGTTGCCCGTGGTCGTCTGGTACTTCAGCCGAAGACGCGTGCCGTCGCGCGTGGTGCGGACACCCTGCGAGACGCGGATGCCGTCGGGCCCGGGCCGCCAGCCGGCCTGATCGAGCAACTGCCGCGCGCGATCCGGCGCGAACTCGCTGGCGCGCGTGACGCACTTTGCCCACCCGATGTGCAACTCGTTCGTGCCAATAGGGGCCAGACCGAACAGGAGCTTGTCGATGATTTCCTTCTTGTTGATCCCCACTTCAATCGCCTCGCGGACCCGGGGATCCCCGAGGATCGGATGGGGCCGGCTGGCCACCGTCTCCGCCGCCGCGCCATCAATGGACGGGTCGGCCAGGTTGAAGACCAGACGCTCGGCGTCGGCGCCGGGGGCGGCGCTCACTTTGACCCCTGGATATGCCCGCACTTCGGGCACGTCGGCCTCCACCAGGTCCCACACCACGTCGACCTCGCCGGTCCGGATCAACTGCTTACCGACTTCGCGGCTGGGGACGATCCGGATGATGACGCTGTTCAAGTACGGCTTCCCCGCCTCGCGGTAGTAGCGGTTCGGGATAAACGTGATGTGATCGCCAGACTGCCACTCCAGCATCGTGAAGGGTCCCGTGCCAACAACCTTCCGGTTGTACGCCCACCGGGGCATCTCCGCTGGGTCGCCCGTGGCGTGCCTGGGCATGACGTAATCGAACAGCGCCAGATACGGGGCGTAGAACGTCTTGTATTTCACGATGACCGTTGTGGCCGTGGGACACTCGACAGCATCAATATTCTTGTAGCCGGCGGTGCTCACCGCGCCACTGCGTGGGTTCATGATGGCCTGCAGCGTGAACTGCACGTCGCCGCACGTCAGCGCGCGGCCATCGGACCACTTTAAGTCGTCCTTCAATTGATAGGTGATCGTCTTGCCGTCGGCCGAGACGCCGCCGTTCTGGCGCGACGGAACGTCCTTGACCAGCACCGCATAGAACTCCCCGTTCTCATTGACGCCGAGCAGGCCTTCGACCGCGAACTTCAGCACTTCGAAGCTGGCAGTCGCCGTGGCGATAAATGGATTGAGGAGCTCCGGCTCCTGATAGAGCGCGAAGGTGATCAACCCTCCCCGCCTGGCCTGCGAGAATCCCTGCCCGGTCAGAACCGTGACCACCAACCCGACCATCAGCGCGACAACCAGGACGCGCATTTTCCAACCCTGTGGTTTCACGCCCGCACCCCCTCCCCAGGCCCCGCTCGTGGCCCGGGAGTTTCCCCGTAGTTTCGGTGGGTTCCCCGCGCCACCCTCTACCAGCGGAGGACACCGTACCCGTGGGGGTCCCAACCCACCTGCGTGCCAAACGGCCGGCACAGACCGTCCATCCTGGCGATGATCCCTTGGGCCGGTGGTCCCTCAGCCATGACCGGGCGGCCGCGTTGCGGCCTGGGCCGGCCGTGACCCAGATCGACGGGGTAGAGACGGATTTCGCGGAGCCCGCCGTCCCCGGTCTCCCACCACGCCACGACCGATTCCCAGTAAGCCCGGTCGGACGCAAACCCGCCCTTGCCGCGGCGGTTGCGCTGGTCGAATCCGTCGGCAGGCGTCGAGGCGACGGGATCGAGACCCATGCGCTCGTAGAAGTCCGCGGGCAGCGACGTGGCCTCTTCGTTTTGAAAGATGAAGTTCCCGAGGCTGTAGAAGATCGGTTTGCCACCGTGGATCTCGATGCCGCGCAGGCGGTGCGGCCCGTGACCGATCACCGCGTCGCAACCTGCATCGATACAGGCGCGGCAGAATTCCCGATGGAAGGATGGGACGCCGTCGGGATCACCGCCGCCCATCTCGTGGCCATGGAAGGACATCAGTACGACATCGGCCTGGCGGCGGGCGTCGCGCACGTGGCGGAGGATATCCTCGACATCGCTCTTGTGTGGCTCCCAGGTCTCACCAAAGGTCTCACCCAGCTTGAACTTCGCACCCCCGACTGTCAGAACTCCCTCCGGATCGGCGCCTCTAAATCCCAGATCGGTCTCGTACTGCCACTGTTTCCCGAAGTGCGTCTGGGCTACGAGGGTGCGCAGCTCGTTGAAGACCGTCGGAGGGACCACCGCGTACTCTTCAAAGCGCAGACATGATACGCCGGGCCGCCCCTGACAGTCGGGGCGCTCCCATCCGGCCCGGTAGCCCGCGCCGGGCGTCGCCGTGGCGACGGCCAGCAACGCCACTTTCCCCGCCGGGAGATCCAGGTAGGCCGGCAGACGCGACTCCGCCAGGTGCCGGCCCGCCCCCGCGTGACACACGCCGGCCGTGTCGCACGCTCGCGTGGTCTCCAGTACGCCCTCGGCACCCCAGTCGCCCGCGTGGTTGTTGGCGCGACTGAACAGGTTGAATCCCATCTCGACGAGATCGGTCAGACAGCCCGCCGGTGACGCGAGGTATGTCCCGCCCCAGCCAGCCTGCGGGTATCCCTTTCCATTGGTCAATGAGGTTTCCAAATTGGTAAAGCGGGCGTCCGCATCGCCGGTGGCGCCGAGCAGCCGATCATAGGCCGCGCCGCCCCACCGGGTGACCCGTCGCGTGATGAGCGCGTCGCCGGTCGCCGAAAACCGCATTCATCCACCTCCGTAATTCAGCCTCCCGAGTGTTCCATGCGCATTCGCAGCCCCCCTGGTTGGAGCAGGGCATCGGGGCGCTCGCGGCGCAGAAGAAGGGCTATGAACGGCCTGGCCATCGGCCTGGTGATCGCCGCGGCCTTCCTGCACGCGACCTGGAACTTGCTGGCCAAGCGGGCCGCCGCCGGTGGCGCGTTCCTATGGCTGATGTACGTGGCGTCCGGGCTGATCTACGCGCCGTTCGCCGCCTGGATCGTCTTCGTCCAGCACCCGAGCATCGGCACGATTCAGGTCGTGTTCATGGCCGGGAGCGCGCTCCTCCACCTTGTGTACTTTCTGCTGTTGACGCAAGGGTACCGCCTGGGTGATCTGTCGCTCATCTATCCGCTCGCGCGCGGTACCGGCCCGGCGCTGTCGACCGCGGCCGCCGTGATGTTGTTCGGCGAGCGGCCGACCACGGTCGCGCTGTTTGGAGCGGCGCTCATCGTGGGCGGCGTATTCGTGCTGACGAGCGGGCCACAGGGGTTCCGCCGATCCGGCGCTCACACCCGGTGGGCCGTCGCTTATGGGTTGCTCACCGGCGCGGTCATCGCTCTCTACACGCTGTGGGACAAGCGCGCGGTGAGCGTGTTACTGCTCCCGCCGTTGCTGCTGGAATGGGGGGCAAACTTCGGCATGCTGGTGCTGCTGACGCCCATGGCCCTCCGCCGCTGGAGTGAGGTTCAGGTCCACTGGCGGGTCCACCGCGTGGAGGTTCTCGCCGTCGCGATCATGGCGCCGCTCGCGTACATCATGGTTTTGACGGCACTGGTGTTTACACCCGTCAGTTACATCGCCCCGGCGCGCGAGGTGAGCATCCTGATCGGCACAGTCATGGGGACGCGGCTGCTGGCCGAGGGCGACAGCAGGCGCCGGCTGACCGGCGCGGTGGCGATTGTGGCGGGCGTGGTGGCGCTGGCCGTCGGGTGACGATTCTTACACCTCACGGCGCAGCCAGGGTGCTCCACCAATCCCCCTCCTCGACGTCGGAGAGGTCGAAAACCATCAGACCGTCGGTGAGGCTCGATGCGGCCCGGATCGCCCGCCGGGCCGTGGGTCGGTCGTCCTTGTACAGTTCAAGCCAGAGGGAGCCCAACACAGGAAATCCTCGGGCCACTTGCGTGGCGAGCGTCGAGCCACCAGCGACGCTGGCCCACCATGGGGCGCCGCGACCCGTGGCCTCCCAAGACGCAATCGAGCGATAGTACAGACCGATCATCACGTAGTCGAGATCCGGCAGCAGGCTCGCCTCTGCCCACCCGAGACTCCACGCGGGGAAGAGCCGCGGTGCGTCGGCATGCCCCCAGTTTTGCCCGACATCGAAGATCGTCGGATACCAGGCTCCCACGTACATCCCCACGGGAAGCCCGGGCCGCATCTGTCTCACGAGACGTGACGCCGAACGGACGTAGGCCTGGATCACGGAGGCCCGCCACGCGACCCAATCCGGAAAGAGCGGACCCGGACGCAGCGCCCCGGTCGCCGTCTGCATCACGTCCTGGGGCCATTGCGCCACCGGACGGCCCAGGCGGGTCTCGAATTGCGTCCGGCTGAGATTCGAAAAGTCGGTATCCACACCTGAGTATCGTGCCCGGTCGATGATCACGCCATCCACGTCGTAACGCGACACGATCTCCCATAACACCCCAAGTTCGTAGAGCTGAACCTCGGGGTGAGAGGGATTGACGAACGCGATCGTGGATACCCTTGACGAAGGGAGCCACACGGGCTGGCCGCCGGCGCCAGAGCGCAGGTGAATGCTCTCCCACTCCGGCCGGCGCTCAATCAGACCGATGGCGGGTTTGGTCGGATCCAGCCTCAGCCCTTCCCCGAAGGCATTGACCGCCGGGTGAACACGCAGGCCCGCCGCGTGGGCTTCTTCGATGAGCACCCGCAGCGTGTCGAAGTCCTTTGGGTACCATTCGATCGGCGGCGGATAGCCGGGGCGGGCGACCGGCGATGTCCGGATATGCGCCGCGAACGCCGACTCGTAGATCACGAACCCCCACGCGTTCTTAGCCTCGGGGATCAGCGTATCGAACCCCGCGGCCCGGGCGCGCGACGCGAGCGCCCGAATCCCTTCGCGGGTGGACAGCGCGCGCAGGTTGGCCGACGTTTCGATCCAAAGCGCGCGCCGGGGGAGCCGATCGGACGCTGGGGCTTCGGCGCGGGCGGCCGGCGCGAAGAGCGCCGCGATCACGGCGACGACAAGAAATGAGACGAGACCGCCGGTGATCCTC
>JBGPNN010000213.1:0-5964 GCA_041487495.1 bacterium | reverse complement strand
GGAGGCCGCGCGTGGTCTCGCGCAAACGCACGCCGACCTGGCGGGGCTGCGTGCGCGGGCCGATGTCCTCGGCCAGGCGGTCGAAGCGCTGGCCGAGAAGGCGGCAGCGGTGGATCGAACGGCCGACCGGGTAGATGAAGAACGCCGGGCCGCCGACGCGGCATGCCTCGCGGCCCGCCGGGCGCTTGACGCGGCCGAGGCGCTCATCACGGATCGCGCGATGGCGCTGGAGTCTCGCCGCATCGCCCTGGCAGCGCTGGTAGAAGAGGCGCACGCCGTTGACGTGGACGAGCAGCGACTCCGCGCGCGGCTGGCGTCGTTCGAGGAGGCGCATCAGCAGTTTCTGGGATTCGAGGACGGCGTCCGCGCCGTGCTCCTGGAGGCACGCGCAGCCCCCGAACGGTTCCCTGGGTTCCACGGCGCGCTGGCCGAGATGCTGGATGTCCCCGAATCGTATCGACCGTCGATCATCGCAGCGCTTGGCCGCCGGCTGCACTGCCTCATTGTCGATCGGCATGCGCAGATTGACCCGGTCATCCGGTTCCTCGACGGTGACGGACACGGCGCCGCCACCGTCCTGGCGTTAGAGACCCTGCGGCCCAGGCATGGGACCACCGTGTATGGCGATTCCGCAAACGCCAGCGGCGAGGGTGCGGTGTTCGCGCGGGCGGTCGAGATCGTGCGACTCGCCAACGGCTTGGGCGCGCACGAGGGGCAGCGGCTGGTCGAGTCCCTGCTCGGTGATGTCGCGATCGTCCCCGACCTCGGGGCGGCCTGGAGGCTGTTCGCCTCAGGGTATCAGGGTCGCATCGTCACGCACGATGGTGTCCTGCTCTCCCCAGACGGGGTTGTGTCGATTCGTGGACGGACCCCGGCCGAAGCCGGGCCGCTCGGTCGCAGCCAGGTGATTGCCGGGCTGCGCGACACGTTGACCGGGATCGAACGGCGCCGGGCCGAGGTGGCCGAACACCGGGCATCCGCGGCCGCTCACCTGCGGGCGGCGGAAGAATCGCTGACCGCGGCCCGCGCGGATGCCGACCGCGTGTCCGGGACCCTCAACGAGCATCTCCAGCATCTGCACAGGCTGGAGGCTGAATCGGCGCGGCTCGTCGAGGACCGGCAGGCCCTGGCGGCCGAGGATCGGCCGCGTGCGGAGGAGTTGCGCCGGCTGGCGGAGGACATCGCGCGCCTGGAAGCCCAAGCGCGCGAACTGGACGCCGAGCACGGGCGACTCGAGGACGAGGTATTGGCGCGGCAGGCGGACGCGGCGCGCGAGGCCGCGGAGCGCGAATCCGCGGCGGCCGAGTCCGCCGCGCAACGGGTCGCGCTCGTGACGCTGGACGGCCGGCGCGAGACATTGCAGCGCCTGCGCGATGACCGGCAGGCGTCGATCACGGATCTCACGCGGCGCGCGGCCGAATTGGTCGAGGCGAAGGAGCGGCTCACCGTCGAGGTAGCACGTATCGAGGAACGCCGCGCGCACGCTGGGGCGGTGTATCAGACGCTGCTCGCCGGCCAGGCGGCCAGCAAGGCCGAACTCGAACAGATCAACAGCCAGCGGGCGCAGTTGCGCGAGGCGCTCGGGGCGCGACAGGCCGACTATCAGGCGGCGCTGGCCGGGCAACACGAAGCCGAAGCGTCTTTGCATCGCGCGGAGATCCGTTACGCGCAGGCCGAGGCGGAGCTGGGCGCCGCGGCCGCGCGGTTGCAGCAAGAGTTTGGGGTCACCCTCGAAGCCGCGGCGGCCCGCCGTCTGGAGGGCCACCGCGAAGACGCACAGCGGCGCCTCGAGTTTGTGCGCTCGGCGCTGCGCGAGTTGGGGCCCGTCAACCTGCGCGCGATCGACGAACATGCCGCGATGACCGCGCGCCTGGACACGCTCCGCGCGCACATCACTGATCTTTTGGAATCCAGCGCGGCGCTGCGTGAGGCGATCACGCACATCAACGCCGGGCTTCGCGTGCGCTTCCGACAGACGTTTGAGGAAGTGGACCGCGAGTTCACCCGGCTCTTCCATCGATTGTTCGAGGGCGGCGAAGGCCATCTGGAACTCGTGGAGACGGACCTGGACACCGAGCCAGGGCTCGAGGTGATCGCACAGTTACCCGGTAAGGCGCGTCGCGCGCTGGTCGCGCTGTCCGGCGGCGAGCGCGTCCTGGTGGCGCTGGCGTTGATCTTCGCCATGTTGCGCGTACACCCCAGTCCGTTCTGCATTTTCGACGAGGTCGAAGCGGCGCTCGACGACGCCAACACCCGGCGATTCACCACGCTCCTCCGCGACCTGGCGCAGCAGACCCAGGTGCTGATCATCACGCACAACAAGGGCACGATGGCCGCCGCCGACGTCCTCTACGGCGTCACGATGCAGGAACCGGGGGTGTCGTCGCTGGTCTCGGTGCGCCTGGTCCCGACGGCGGACAATGGCTCCGCGGCGGGCACGGCGGCGGAGCGCGAGACCGTCGCCCTCCCGGCGGAATAACGCGCATAGCACACGGCCGCGGGGTACAGTAGGAAGCGATGGCGGAACGTTCCGGCTTCCTGGGCCGATTGCGCGCAACCCTGGCCCGCACGCGTGAGGCACTCGGTGCCCGCGTCGACGCGCTCCTTGCCGGCCCCCTCGACGAGCACTTCTTCATCGAGCTCGAAGAGCTCTTGATCCAGGCGGATGTTGGCGCGCGGCTGTCGGCGGACATCACCGAGCGGCTGCGGCAGCAGTCGGCGGGCGCGCGCACGGCGGCCGATCTCCGCGCGCGTCTGACCACTATCCTCACCGAGTTGCTTGGTTCACCAAAGGCGCTGCGCCTCGATCCGCCCCCTGCCGCGATCGTCATCCTTGGCGTCAACGGCTCGGGGAAGACCACGACCATCGGGAAACTGGCGCACCGCCTGCGCGGCGAGGGGAAGCGAGTCTTGCTGGCGGCCGGCGACACGTTCCGCGCGGCGGCGAGCGAGCAGCTGGAGATTTGGGGCGACCGTGTCGGCGCGCCGGTCATCCGTCACCGGGAAGGCTCGGATCCGGCTGCGGTTGTCTTCGATGCCGCACAGGCTGCCGTGGCCCGGCGAGCCGACGTACTGATCGTCGATACCGCGGGCCGGCTGCATACCAAAACGAATCTCATGGAAGAGTTGAAGAAGGTTGATCGGGTGATCGGCCGGGCGCTGCCGGATGCGCCGGTGGAGCGCCTGCTCGTGATCGATGCGACGACGGGTCAGAACGGCCTGGCGCAGGCGCAGCACTTCAACCACGCGGTGGGGTTGACGGGCCTCGTGCTCACCAAGCTGGACGGCACCGCGAAAGGCGGGATCGCGGTGGCGGTGGCCGCTGATCTCAAGGTTCCGATTGCTTTCATCGGCACCGGCGAGGGTCTGGACGACCTGGATCTGTTCGACCCCGCAGCCTTCGCCAGCGCACTCCTCGCCGGCGACGAATCGTAAACGCGCGGCTCCATTGACGGACGCTTCCAGGTGCGGTATGGTGGTCATCGTTGTCAAGGGAAACCCCTTTACACGGTGCAGAGCGTGGAACGGGCCCTCGCGGGGCGAGATCGCGCCAACCGCATGCTGGACGCCTATGGCGCGCTGTTGACTTCCCGCCAGCAGGAGTTGCTGCGTTGCTATTACAGGCAAGACCTGTCGCTGGGCGAGATCGCCGCACACGCACGTGTCTCACGTCAGGCCGTCCACGACGCCCTGCGGCGGGCACACGCGTCGCTGGAGCGGTTTGAGGCCGCGCTGGGCCTGGTGGCCCGCTCCAGGCGAACCGAGCACTACTTCACGCGCTCACCGCGTGCCCCGGAGCGCTCCAGAGTGCTACGGGCGACCCTGCGCGGGCGGCCGTGGACGTTTCGGGTGGCGGCCGGCGTATTCTCGTCCCGCGGCATCGACGCCGGAACGAGGCTGCTGATCGAAACCATGCAGATCGACCCCCACGATGATGTGCTCGACCTGGGCTGTGGCTACGGCCCGGTCGGTCTTGTCGGCGCCGCACTGGCGGTGCGCGGCCGGGCGTGGCTGATCGATACGAACGAGCGGGCCGCAGCGCTGGCTTGGGCAAACGCGATCGAGAACCACCTGCCCAATGTGCGCGTGGTGATCGGCGAAGGGGCCGCGGCCATTCATGATGCGTCGATGGACGTTGTCGCTACGAATCCGCCCATCCGAGCGGGACGCCGCGTGGTCACGAGCTTCGTGGACGATGCCTGGCGCGTGCTGCGACCCGGTGGTCGCTTCTATCTGGTGGCCCGTACCGCGCAGGGTGCCAGGACGATCGCGCGGCTGATCGAGACCCGGTTCCAACAGGTCCGCCAGGTCCGGCAGGCCGCCGGGTACCGGGTGTACGAGGCTACTCGGGAGCCCTCCGATGTTTGAAAACCTGCAGACCCGCCTGGGAGAAATCTTCCGCAAGGTCACCGGCCGCGGCGTCCTGCGCCCCGAAGATATCGATGCCGTGCTGCGCGAAGTGCGCATGGCGCTGCTGGAAGCCGACGTCAACTTCAAGGTCACCCGCGATTTCGTCGAGCGTATCCGGCAGGCGGCGACCGGCCAAGAAGTGTGGAAGCATCTCAGCCCCGGCCAGCAGATCGTCAAGATCGTTCACGAGGAGCTGACCGCGCTGTTGGGTGGGCAGGCGCGACAATTGCGCACGGCGCCACAGCCGCCCACCATCTACCTGCTGGTGGGGTTGAACGGTGTCGGGAAGACCACCACGGCGGGCAAGCTGGCGGGATGGCTTCGCAAGCGAGGGAAGGCGCCGCTACTAGTGGCCACCGACCTCCAGCGGCCGGCAGCGGTGCAACAACTGCAGATCGTCGGCAAACAGATCGGGGTGCCGGTGTTCTCACTGCCGGGGGCGAAGGACCCGGTCGCCGTGGCGCGCGCGGCCGTCGAGCGGGCTCCCGCAGAGGGTCACGACGTGGTCATCGTTGACTCGGCGGGCCGTCAACACATCGACGACGCCTTGATGACAGAACTGACCCAGATGCACGCGGCCATCCAGCCGCACGAGGCGATCCTGGTGCTGGACGCGATGGCCGGGCAGGACGCGGTCAAGAGCGCCGAACAGTTCGCCTCGCGCCTCCCGATTGACGGCCTGATCCTCACAAAGATCGACGGCGATGCGCGCGGGGGCGCGGCGCTCTCGGTCGTCGCGACCACCGGCCGGCCGATCCTGTTCGTCGGGACGGGCGAGCGGATCGATGCCCTGGAGGCGTTTCACCCCGATCGCATGGCCTCGCGCATCCTGGGGATGGGCGATGTCCTGACCTTGATCGAGCGCGCGGAGCAGACGATGTCGGCGCAGACCGCGGCCGAGATCGAGCGCAAGCTCCGAAAGCACCAGTTCTCGTTGGGGGATTTTCTCGAGCAGTTGCGCCAGGTTCGGCAGATGGGGCCGCTGGATCAACTATTGGAAATGATCCCCGGGTTCTCAAAGGCGAAGGCCTCAGGCCTCACGGTGGACGAGAAACAACTGGGCAGGATCGAAGCGATGATCCAGTCGATGACGCCGCAGGAACGGTCAAACCCGGCCATGATCGATGGTAGCCGCCGCCGACGCATTGCTCGCGGCAGCGGAGCGGTCGTGCAGGACGTAAATCGATTGCTGAAGCAGTTCGACGAAGCGCGGCGGCTGATGCGGCACATGGAAGAACGTGGGCGAGGTGGACGGGGTCTGCCGTTCCCACCCCGGTAAGAGCGTGGGTGTGGCAGCATGCGCGCGAGCGTGGCGAGCCGATTGCTGAGGAGGCCGAGGGGGCTTGTCCCGAGGCCGGTGAGGCACATGTCGTCTTGTTAAGTAAGAGGGCGCCGAGTGTCGTGACGATGGCGAGCGTAGCGAGCCGATTGCTGAGGAGGCCGAGGGGGCTTGTCCCGAGGCCGGTGAGGCACATGTCGTCTTAAGTAAGAGGGCGCCGAGTGTCGTGACGATGGCGAGCACAGCGAGCCGATTGCTGAGGAGGCCGAGGGGGC
>JBGPNN010000212.1:0-5964 GCA_041487495.1 bacterium | reverse complement strand
GATTCCTGGTTCTCTCGCTTGTGACATCTCTGTGCTTGAGCGCGGTGCCGGCTCCACCCGCGTCGGCGCAGACGATCCGTGTCTTTGTGGACGGCCAGCAGGTGGCGTTCGATCAACCGCCCGTGGCGGTCGGCGGCCGGATCCTGGTGCCGCTGCGAGGCGTGTTCGAGAATCTTGGTGCCACCGTGCGATGGGATCCGGCAACCAGCACGGCGACCGCAGTGAGAGGCGACACGCAGGTCAGACTCACCGTCGGGAGCCGCCAGGCGTTCGTTAACGACCGCGTCGTGGCGCTCGATGTGCCCGCGCTGATCGTCGGCGGGCGCACGCTGGTGCCTCTCCGGTTCGTCAGCGAGGCCATGGGCGCCAGGGTGGATTGGGACGATGCCTCGCGTACGGCTCTGATCACTTCGGCCGCGATGGCACAGCCCGTCCCGCCACCGGCGGCCCCGCCCGCGCCGGCCTCCCCGCCGCCCCCCCCGCCTCCCAGCGCGGCCGTTGTCGACGGCACGGTCCTTCGCACGGACCTGCAGGCCGCGCCGCAGCGGATCTTGATTGACCGCGACGGACGCATCTACACGTTCACGGTGACGGCCGACTCCACCATTACCGTGGTGGAAGTCGTGTCGACCAGGACGACGGCTGTCATGCTCGAGCAGGTCCGGGCGGGCTCGCTGGTCCGCGTCACGGCAGATGCGGCCGGCCACGCCATCCTGGTCAGGATCTCCGTGCGAGAGGCGAGTGGACGCATCGATGCAGTCACGAACCGGATGATCGCCCTGGCGGGGGGGCAGACGTTCACGTTTGCCGACGAAGCGCGAGTGCTCGTCGATGGCCGCGATGTGCCGCGCGAGCAGTTGCGCAGCGGCATGGACGTGGTCCTCCAACTGAACCCGCAGACCAACCTGGTCCTCGAAGTTTCCGCGCGGGCGGTGGCACAGCCGGCGCCCGCGCCCCAGCCTTCGCAGCCCGTCGTTGCCGTCAGGATCCAATCATTCGCCCACGGCGCGGCTCAACCGCTGCGGGCGGGCCAGACAGTGGGGGTGACCCTCCAGGGGAGCCCCGGTGGGATCGCAACGTTCGACATCTCCGGCATCGCGACCGGCCTGCCCATGCGGGAGGCATCGCGCGGCGTCTATCAGGGCGCGTACGTCGTGAAGGCCGGAGACAACGCGACCAACAGCGCGGTCTTCGGCCGGCTGCGAGTCGGTGCCCAAGAGGCGCCGCTCGTCCAGGCCGGGACGCCGGTGACCATTGATACGATCCCGCCGGTCATCGTCCAACGCTACCCTGAGGTGGGCACTTCGGTGTCCAACGTGCGGCCGAACATCCTGGTCACGTTCGACGACCAGGGCGGGTCGGGTGTGGATCCCGCGGCGGTACGTTTGTTCGTCAACGGGCAGGATGTCACCGCGGCCGCGACCGTGACCGAGACGGCGATCGCGTACAGCCCCGCGGGTCCGCTGGGCGACCGGGCCGCCGTCCGGCTCGTGTTAGTGGACCGGGCGGGCAACGTCACCGACGATCAATTCACCTTCCGTGTCGTGCTGCAGCAGGCGACGTTGATCCGATCGGTGACCGCCCAACCGACCACCCCGCTGCGAGCGGGGGATGTCCTCACGCTCGTGGTGACCGGCGAGAGCGGCGGCCAGGCGACGTTCCGGGTCGAGGGCGTGACCGACTGGCGACCACTCGTCGAGACGGCTAACCAGCCGGGGACCTACGTCGGGACGTACGCCATCCGCCCAGGCGACGACGCGCAAGGCGCCCGCATCCTGGTGCAGTTGACGCGCGGGGGCATCACCAGCCGGTCCGAAGCCACGGCGCGTCTGACGATCGTCGCGGCCGATATGGTGGCGGCGCCCACGATCACCACCCCCGCGCCCGGTGCGCGGGGGCGGGCCCCGCTGGTCATCCGCGGCCGCGCCACCCCAGGCTACCGGGTCGTCGTCCGCGTGGACTACAAGGCATCGGTTCTGGTCTTCGAGGTGCGCGGCACGCTCGGCGAAGGGACCGCGACGGTGGATTCCTCCGGGAACTGGACGGTGACATTCAACCAGGATGCGCCGGTGACGGACGCTGAAGTGACGATTAATGCGACCGCCGTGGACGCGCTCAACCGGCGTTCGCAGCCGGCGGTGGTGGTGGTACGGCAGGGGTGACCACGGGCTAATCGGTAGGGGGAACAACGCGCGGTCGCGAAATCGCCCGATGACCGATGTGCGCCTTCAAGATCAAATCGTGGAGTCCGGCCCTGTGGGCCAGCCGGGTGCCGTTTGGGATCGGCGAGCAGCGGCCCAATAACTACCTCGAAATCTGGAACGCGGTCTGGGAAAACCGGGACCAGCTTGGATTCGCCCGCCGCATTTTGACCCAGGGCGTCTGCGACGGGTGCGCGCTCGGGACAGCGGGGCTCCGGGACTGGACGCTCGACGGTATTCACCTGTGTAACATCCGGCTGCGGCTCCTACGATTGAACACCATGCCGTCGCTGGACGTCGGGCGGTTGCGCGACGTCTCGGGTTTGAAGCGCCTGCGAAGCGAGGAACTCCGGAGCCTCGGCCGGTTGCCATACCCGATGGTCAGGCGGCGCGGAGAACCCGGCTTCACACGAGTGTCCTGGGATGAGGCGCTGAGCCTCATCGCCACCCGCATCCGGGACGCGGGCCCCGATCGTCTTGGCTTCTACCTGACCAGCCGCGGGATGCCCAACGAAGCGTACTATGCCGCGCAGAAGGCCGTCCGCGCCATGGGGACGAGTTCCATCGACAATGCCGCGCGTGTCTGCCACGCGCCGAGCACCTTTGGGCTGAAGCAGGCGCTCGGGGTCGCGGCGACCACCTGCTCCTACACCGACTGGATCGGCAGCGACTTGATCGTGTTCATCGGATCGAACGTGGCCAATAACCAGCCAGTGGCGATGAAGTACTTGTACTACGCGCGCAAGGCAGGCACCAAGGTCGTGTGCATCAACAGTTATCGCGAGCCCGGCATGGAGCGGTACTGGGTCCCCTCGGTCGTCGAGAGCGCGCTCTTCGGCACAAAGATCACCGATCGGTTCTTCCTCGTCAACATCGGCGGCGATATCGCGTTTCTCAACGGTGCGCTCAAGTGGATGATCGCCAACAACTGGGTCGATCAGGATTTTGTCGATGGCCACACCGCGGACTTTGACGCGTTGCGGGACGCCCTCGATGCGCAGTCGTGGGACGCCCTGGAACGCCAGAGCGGGACCACGCGGGATGAGATGCTCGAGTTCGCCCGGATGGCCGGCCAGGCAAAGACCGGGGTGCTGGTCTGGTCCATGGGGATCACCCAGCACGAGTTCGGCGAGGATAACGTCCGGGCGATCATCAACCTGGGACTTGCCAGGGGCTTCGTCGGGCGCGAGAAATGCGGACTGATGCCCATCCGCGGGCACTCTGGCGTCCAGGGCGGCGCGGAGATGGGCGCGTACTCGACCGTGCTGCCTGGGGGGCTGCCGTTCACACCGGACAACGTGCGGCACTTCTCGGCATTGTGGGGCTTTCCGGTGCCCGAGGCGCGCGGCATGACGGCGCCCGAGATGATCGACGCGGCACACGATGGTCTCCTCGACGTGCTCTTCTCGGTCGGGGGGAACTTCATGGAAGTCCTCCCAGACCCGACGCACGCGAGGGCGGCGATGCAGCGGGTGCCGCTGCGCGTCCACATGGATATCGTGCTCTCGACACAGATGCTCGTCGACCCGGCCGAGGTCGCGGTGCTGCTCCCCGCGGCCACGCGGTACGAGACACCGGGCGGTGTGACCGAGACGAGCACCGAGCGCCGGGTGATCTTTAGTCCCGAAATCCCCGGGCGGCGCATTGGCGAGGCACGGCCGGAGTGGGAGGTCTTCATGGACCTGGCCCGTCGTGTCCGGCCGGAATTCGCCGACCGCCTGCGGTTTGCGGGTACCGCGGCCATTCGCGAAGAGATTGCGCGCGCGATTCCCTTTTATGACGGCATCCAGGACCTCGCGGAGGCCGGAGATCAGTTTCAGTATGGTGGGCCACGCCTGTGCGACCGCTGGACGTTTCCAACGCCGGACGGCCGGGCACATTTCAGCGTCGTCCCGTTGCCGGCCCGAGACGTCCCCGACGGAATGTTCGCCGTCGCGACCCGACGCGGGAAACAGTTCAACAGCATGGTACAGGAACGGCACGATGCACTGACCGGCGCTGTGCGGGAGGCCGTGCTGATGAACCGGGACGACGCCGACCGGCGGGGCCTGCGGGACACCGATCCCGTGATCCTGCGCAGCGAGACCGGCGAGTTCCGCGGCCGCGTGCGGATCGCACCGGTCAAACCGGGCAACCTGGAAGTGCACTGGCCGGAAGGCAACGTGCTGATCAACCGTGGCCGCCGGTCACCGCAGGCGGGCATCCCCGATTACAACGCGGTGGTCAGTGTGGAAAGGGCCGATGGGCCGGTCCGGTAGCAAGACGCGCACCGCCCTGTGGGCCGTCACCGCCGGGCGGGCGCAAAAGCGCGACGATGACGTGGCCACCGAGGAACCCATGGAGATCCGGCTGCTGGCCGGGACGCAGCGCCGGACGGTGGCGGTGACGATGCGCACCCCCGGAGCCGACTTCGAACTCGCGGCCGGGTTTCTCTTCGCCGAAGGGGTGCTGGCGTCGCGCGACCAGATCCACCGCATGACATACTGCACCGATCCCGACATCGACGCTGACCAACACTACAACATCGTCCAGGTCGGGCTGCGTGGGAAGGCACTTCCGGATCTGGCTACTCTGGAGCGACACTTCTACACGACGAGTGCCTGCGGGGTCTGCGGGAAGGCCAGCCTCGATGCACTACACCTCCGGGGGTGCCACAGCCTCGCGCCCGGCCCGCGGGTCACGCCCGACTTCCTGGCCGCCTTACCCGGGAAATTGAAGGACGCGCAGGGTCTCTTCCGCACGACCGGCGGGCTGCACGCGGCCGCCCTTTTCGACCCGCAGGGGAATCTTGCCGCGCTGCGCGAGGACGTCGGGCGCCACAACGCCCTGGACAAGCTGATCGGGTGGGCGTTCCTGGAGGGCCACCTGCCGCTGCGCGATCACGTGGTGATGGTCAGCGGCAGGGCCTCGTTTGAACTCGTGCAGAAGAGTGTCGTCGCCGGCGTCCCGATCGTCTGCGCGGTCTCGGCGCCCAGCAGCCTGGCCATCGATCTCGCCCGCGAGTTTGGGATGACACTCGTCGCGTTTCTTCGCGACGAGCGCTTCAACGTATATGCGGGGCCCGAGCGGGTCGGGTTGGACGGATAAGCCCTCGCGCCGCTCAGCCATCCTCGAGCATCGCCCGCGCGAGGTCCAGATCCTCGGGTGTGTTGACGTTCATGAAGCTCCGCAGCGTGGGATCCCAGGTGCGTAGTTCCGCTTCGCCGACATACAGCACGCGCAGATCGGGCGTGTCGAGTAACTCGCGCAGCGACCGCCCGCCGCCGCTGAAGACCGCCTCGGCCACCTCTAGCGCGGTGCGCGCATACACCGCGCAGTGCGGCTGCGGGAGACCGGAGAGATCGGGAACGACCGCGTCCCACGCCGCGCGCCGCCCGATCAGACCCGACAGCAGTGCGGGATCGACAAACGGCAGATCGCACGCCACCACCGCGGCGCACGGCGTCTCGGTCGCGCTGAGCCCCGTGATCAGGCCGCCGAGCGGTCCGCCGCCCGGCCATCGATCCGCAACGACCACGGCCCCGTAGCCGGAATAGTCTGAGGGTTTGCGCGCCACAACAATGACGGGGTCGCAGACCGGCGCCAAGCGCCCAACGACCCACGCCAGCAGCGTGCGATCGCCCAGGAGCACGTCGCTCTTGTCGTGCCCCATGCGGCGGCTCTCGCCGCCCGCAAGGATGATGCCCGCCGTCCGCGAAGTCAACTCAGTTTGGACACCACTGTGAAGCCGCTGCGCGGGCACCTGCCCCTCCTGACGCTGCTC
>JBGPNN010000211.1:0-5991 GCA_041487495.1 bacterium | reverse complement strand
TGGGTTCTTGTCCTGCTGGTTTCGAGTCGGGCACAGGCGTTACCAGTCACCGGGAGAGTGCCGCGGCGGCAAGGCAAAGAACAACGCTAGGCCCAAATTGATCGCGAGGCTCGCAACCACATTGAACCGAGCGACCACGAAGGCGAGCAAATACAGGACCGGGCCAAAGGAGTAGCTCTTGGTAATCTCGCGCACTGCGGCGGGATTCACGCGATCGTCGAGCAACCGGTTGTTCCACGTCGCGTAGCGCCAGAGGAGATTGTAGAACACAGCAATCAGGATGGCTGTGCCGCTGTACACCATCGCTGCTACGTGCCGTTCGGGGCGGAGAACATACGCGGCCACCAGCGACGTAGGAAACGGCACGAAGGTCACGACGAGCAGGAGCAACACGTTCAGCAGCAGGAGCGTGTGGTCGGTGCGCGCAATGAGACGAAAGAGCCGATGGTGGTTGATCCACATGATACCGATCGTCGCAAAACTGGTGAGGAACGCCAGGTAGGTTGGCCACTGTCTCACGAGCGCTTCGGCCAGCGAGGCCCCCTCGGGCAAGTCGTGGGGGACCTTGATGTCGAGCACCAGGAGCGTCATCGCGATGGCGAAGACGCCGTCGCTGAACGCCTCGAGGCGGCCTGTGTCATTGTCTACGCGGTTCAGCATCGACCCGCCTCCGCCCGGCGACGCTACCGTCGCAGCAAGTTCTTCAAGATGAAGAAGACATTGGCCGGGCGCTCGGCAAGCCGGCGCATGAAGAACGGATACCAGTCGCGGCCAAACGGCGTCGCGACCAGCACCCGATACCCCTGACCCACCAGATCGACCTGGAGTTGCGGCCGGACGCCGTAGAGCATCTGAAACTCGAAGCGATCGCGACCGATCCCCTGGCGCTGCGTGAACTCGATGACGTGCGCAATGATGCGCTCGTCGTGCGTGGCGATCGCGGTGTAGCCGCCTTCATTCAACATGCGCTCGACCAGGTGCAGGTAGTTGTGGTCGACGTCGGTCTTCTTGGGATAGGCGACCGACGGCGGCTCGAGGTAGGCGCCCTTGACGATGCGGAGATTCGGACGCAGGGGAAGGAGGCCCCCGAGATCCTTCTGGCTGCGGTACAGGTATGACTGGAGCACCGTGCCCACGTTGTCCAGCCCGTCCGATCGCAGCCGCCGGTAGATCTCCAGAGTCGCGTCGACCCGGCCGGATTCTTCCATGTCGATGCGGATGAAATTGCCCAGGCCCGCCGCGTGCTGCACGATCTGCCGCAGATGGCCATAGGCGACGTCCACGCCGAGGTCCAGCCCGAGTTGCGTCAATTTGACCGCGACGTTGCAGTTCAACTGCTCGCGCTTGATGCGATCGAGGATCTCGACATAGTGGTCGACGACCGAGCGGATGACCGTTTCGTCCTTCACGCCTTCGCCGAGCAGCGTCGTAGCGCACTTCAACCCTCGGGCGTTGAGGGCGCGCTGCGCCTTTACACAGTCGTCGAGGGTCTCGCCGGTCACGAACCGGGCGGCGCCCAGCCGCATGCCGTAACGGCGCATCCACCCCTCGAGCGTGTCGCTGTGCGCCGCGGCGAGGAGCATCTTGCGGAACACGGGGGTCAGAAACATCGGCTAGCGCGCCACGGTCTGGCGGATGGCCGGCATCACTTCGTGGATGAGCAGTGGCACGGCGCCGGAGCCTGGGCCCGTGCGCCGGTCGGATTCAGCACACTGAACCCGATCAGGACGATCGTGACGACGACGAAGATGGACCGAATCACTACTGCACCCCCCAAAGTGGAATTCCCGGCCGTGGTGAAGGCGCCGGCGCCGTCCGCAGGCGCTCAGCGCCCGCCACCAGATCCTCCACGACGGCGTCTACGATCGCTTCGCCCTTGCTCTTCGTCCCCAAGGTCGCATCACCGTAGACACCCGTGGCCGAATACCCCGGCCCAGGCTCGCGGTGGTACGCCGCCGGCACGAAGACGCCACGCGAATCCGGGCGGTCGGGGATCTCTGATGCAGCTTTGTCCATCCGCACGACGTCCGGCGCGATCGCCAGCAGCAGCGATGTCTCGTACTCGTCCGCGTGGCTGCCCTTGGGCTGGCTCAGCAGCCCGGAGATGCGCTGCCCGCCGAGCTCACCGATGCGTGTCACGCCGACCAACAAGCGGTGAACTCGATCGAGGTCCCTGGCCACGATCTCGAGGACCGGGAATGTTGACACGCCGGTATTCAGGATGAAGAAGCGCCGCGGGCCGTGGCGCACCATGGAGAGGATGATCTCTTTCACCATGGCGCCGAACGTCGCCGCCTCGACGTGGGTGCTGCCGGGAAACGCCGTGAAGTGCGGGTAGTACCCATAGTTCACCGTTGGCATGATCACGCACGCGACCCGTTCGGCCAGCCGTCGCGCCAGATAATCGGCGGTGATGCGGTCCGTCCCCAGCGGGAGATGAGGACCGTGCTCCTTCGCGCCGGCGCCGACGGGAATCACGATTAGCGGATCCGCGCGCAGGATCGGTTCAGCCTCGGCCCAGGTCAACTGCTCCAGATAGACTCCGCGCAGGCTCATGGCCTCTCCAACTGCAGGTATCGTGCCACGCTGGTGGAACGGTTGTCCCCGTGCTGCGGTATCTCGTCCAGCGCCTCGCGGGAATGGTGCCGATCCTGCTCGGGGCGACGCTTATTGTGTTCGTCGTCGGGCGCCTGGCTCCCGGCGACCCGGTGCAGCTGCTCTTCGGCGATATCCGCGACCCTGTACAAGAGGCCAGGGTACGCTCGCAACTCGGTCTGGATCGCCCGCTCCCCGTGCAGTATCTTCGCTACCTGGCGAGTCTCACCCGCTTCGACCTTGGCGTCTCCTACGCGTATCCGGGCCGTAAGATCAGCGGCATGATCGTCCAGGCGCTGCCGGTGAGCCTGCAGTTGGGTGCGATCGCCGTGACCCTCGCCGCCGTCATCGGATTACCCCTCGGCATTCTCGCGGCGGTGCGGCGTGACTCCGCGATCGACCGGTTTGTGCGACTCATCTCTCTGCTTGGGGTGGCTGTCCCCTTTTTCGTCATCGCGGTGGCGCTCATCCTGTTGGTCTCGCTGCGACTCCGGTGGCTGCCGGTTGCAGGATGGGGCCGCCCGGAGCACTATGCGCTGCCCGTGATCGTGCTCATGCTGCGGCCGATGGCCTACATCACCCGCATCACACGCCTGGCCATGCTCCAGGTGCTCGGCGAGGACTATATTAGGACCGCGCGGGCCAAGGGGCTGCCATCACGCGGCATCCACATCACCCACGCGCTCCGGAATGCGGCGATCACGGTCGCGACCACGATCGGTCTGGCGTTCAATGTCGCCATCACCGGTGCCTTCGTCACCGAGACCATCTTCAGCGTGCCGGGCATGGGTCGGGCCGCGGTGACGGCGATCTTGCAGCGCGATTACCCGATGGTGCAGGCGGTGGTCATCGTCTATACGCTGCTGTTCCTGCTGTTGAACCTGATGCTCGATCTGGCGTATGCGGGTCTGGATCCCAGGATCCGCTACTCGGGCTGACGCGGGGTGCGGCGGGCGCTGCGCAATCCTCCGACGGTGATCGCCGCCTGCGTGCTGGCGTTCTTTGTGGCGGCAAGTGTGTTCGTGCCGGTGGCCAGCCCCTATTCCTACGGAGCGCAGAACCTTGACGAGACCTTTCAACGGCCAACCAGCCCCGGGACGGTTGGACGCCACTGGCTGGGGACCGATCACCTGGGCCGCGACATACTCACACGCCTGGCCTACGGCGGGCGGATCTCGTTTATGGTCAGCGGGATCGCCGTGGCGGCGCACGCGGTCATCGGGCTGGGGCTGGGCATCTCGGCGGGCTTCCTTGGTGGTCGCGCCGATGCCCTGCTGATGCGAATCGTAGACATTGTCCTGGCGTTCCCGCCGCTGCTGTTTCTGATCCTCATCACGGGTGTGTTGGGCGCCAGCATCCTCAATATCGTGCTCGGGCTGTCACTGGTGGGGTGGCCCGGGATGGCGCGCCAGGTGCGCGCCGAGGCGCTGTCGCTGCGCCAGCGCGAGTTCGTCGCGGCCGCCCGGGCACTGGGTGCCACCGATGCCCGCCTCCTTCGACGGCACATTCTGCCCAACGTGCTTACCCTGGCTCTCGTGCGGGCCTCGCTGGACATCGGGCCGGTGATCCTCTCCGAGGCCACGCTCTCGTTTCTCGGCATCGGCATCCAGCCGCCGATCCCTTCGTGGGGCGTGATGATCTCCGATGGATTCAAACACCTGCGGACCTATCCGCACCTCACGATCATTCCCGCTGTGGCGCTCTCGGGCGCGATCCTCGCGCTGACCTTTGTCGGCGAGGGCGTCGCCGAGGCGCTGGATCCACGCTGGAGGTGACCCATGACGACTGAGCGTCGTTTCACCTGGAGGGACCCGCAGTTCACGTACCCTGATATCTTGACCGGCATGCGCATCTTTTTGCTCCCGTACGTGATTTACGGTCTCGTCGCGTCGCTGCCGCGGCTAACGACGGTCACACTCCTCGTCATGATCGGCACCGACCTGGTCGACGGCCGGCTCGCCCGCAAGCTAGGTCAGGTGAGGGCGTTCGGCGCGATGCTGGACAGCACCATCGACTGGGTCGTGATCCACTCGCTGTTTACCGTGTTTTTCCTGATCGGGACGCTCGCGTGGTGGAAATATCTGCCCATCATGGCGGTGGGGATTCTGATCGGCGGGACGCAGGTGACGAGCGTGGTGAAGACCCAGGCGCTGGTGTTTCAGCGGGTCCTCGTGGGAAAGTTCGTCGGACAGATAGAGTTTTTCTACCTACCCTTGTTGCTGGCGCGCACGTTCTGGCTCAAGGCGGATTCGTGGCAGACCCTCGACCACGCATGGTTTGCCCTGCTCGTCGTGGCGCTGGTGGGCACAATCATCGACCACGTCGGCATCCTGGGGAGGCTCTTGCGAGGGCCGGCCTGAGCCGGCGGCTCAGCCGCGCACCGCGTCGCGGAACTTCCGGACCGCCTCGATGTGCGCGGCCGTGCTGGCCAGCCCGGCCCGCATCGTGGCCACGCTCAGGTGTGTGGCGCCGAGCGCGCGCCATTCGTCGGCGCTGCGGCGCCAGTCGTCCGGTCCGGTTCCGGCGAAGCCGATGCGGCCCTCGATGCCCACCGATGCGGGATCGCGACCGTCCGCCGCCAGGTACTCGTGCAGCTTCTTCATCTGGTCCTGGCGGCTCACGCTTTCGTGTCTCCGGTAGGGCGTCTGCAGGCCGCCTCCGGGAAACCATCCATCGGCCATCCGCGCCACCCGCCGGATCACGGCGTCGGATTCGCCACCCAACCAGATGGGGATCGGCCGCTGCACCGGCAGGGGATTGATCCCCGCGTCGGGGATGCGGTCCCACCGACCCTCGAACGTCACCGACGGCTGCGTCCACAGCGCGCGCAGCAGCCCGATCTGCTCTTCCATGCGGGCGCCCCTCGCGTGGAAGTCCTCCCCCAGTGCCTCGTACTCGACCGAGTTCCAACCCACGCCCACACCGAGCCGCAGCCGCCCACCGCTGAGCACGTCGACTTCCGCCGCTTGTTTCGCCACGAGCGCCGTCTGACGTTGGGGCAAGATCAGAATACCCGTCACGAACTCGATCCGGCGCGTGAGGCCCGCCAGGTACCCGAAGAGGACAAACGGTTCGTGGAACATGTCCTGTATCGCGTATGCGCCGATCCATCCGGGCCGGTTGGTGGTCGCAGCGCCCAGGACGTGGTCGTAGGTCGCCAGATGATCGTAACCGAGGTCCTCAACGGCCTGCGCGAAGTCGCGAATCGCCGAGGGATCGGCACCGATCTCGGTTTGGGGAAAGACCACGCCGAGTTTCATCTACAGGAGCCTCCGGTGCCTCGAGTAACGGCGGCTTTCAGTATAACATTGGGTCATGGCGAACAAGCCGGCCTCAGGCTCCAGTCCCGACGTCATCCTGGACGTGATTTTCGAAGACGGGCTGCTGTTTCTGGCC
>JBGPNN010000210.1:0-5992 GCA_041487495.1 bacterium | reverse complement strand
GGCGCATCCAGAATGGCTTGATGAATCTCGCGCGATACCATCGCGCCTCCCAGCGGGAGATATGCACTCGTGACCGCCTTGGCGAACGTCACGATGTCGGGTTGGACGCCCCAGTGCTCGAGCGCGAACCACCGGCCCGTGCGACCAAAACCCGTGATGACCTCGTCCGCAGTAAAGAGCACCTGGTGACGGTTGCAAATCTCGCGGACCTTGGGGAAGTAGTCCGGCGCCGGGGGAATGACCCCGCCGGCGCCGATCACGGGTTCGGCGATGAACGCGGCGACGGTATCGGGACCTTCTCGGAGGATCGCTTCCTCAAGGGCGTCGGCGCCCGACCCCGGGTACCGATACGGATACGACGGCAGAATGTGGATGAAGCCCGGGACGATCGGCGCAAACATCTTGTGGAATCCCAGCATGCCGGTGGCGCTCATGGCCCCCATTGTCAAGCCGTGATACCCATGGATGCGCGAGATGATCTTGGTCTTCGTCGGGATCCCGCGCCGCTTCCAATAGTACCGGGCAATTTTGAACGCGGCCTCGTTCGACTCGGCACCCGCTGTCGTGAAGTACACGCCCGAGAGATTCTTGTACGTCAGACCGAGCAGGCGCTCGGCCAGCCGCACCGCCGGCTCGTTCGTGAATCCCACGTAGGCGGAGGCGAACGCTAGGCGGCGCATTTGCGCTGCCGCCGCGTCGGCGAGTTCGCCGCGGCCGTGGCCGGCGTTCACGTTCCACAACTGTGATAGACCGTCGATGTACTCGCGGCCCTCGGCGTCGCGGAGCACCGCGCCCTCGCCCTCGACGTACACGATGGGTGTCTGGTGTTCGGCGGTAAGGTGCTGCGGATGGATCAGATGGGCGTGATCGGCCTGCACCAGGCCGGAAACGGTGCGGGTGTCCATGAAAGACCTCTTCGCGCTGGATTGAGGTTGCGAGGTAGCAGTTACGCGCCCCGGCGTCGAAGTCCTTTGCCGCGCGTGATCAGGAGCGGTCCTGCGAGGCGGCCATCGACGGATCGGTCACGACCGGATCTGCGGCGAGCAGCGCGTGTTCGAACAACACCCCGATGCGATAGAGCGTCGCCTGCGGGAGCTCGAGCTTCTCCACGCGGGTGATCGTCCCATCCTGCGACTCGACGCTGCCCCACGTCGTGAGCCTGATGGAAATGTCCTTCTCGAGCGGATGTGCCAGGAGCAACACGATGCCCAGGTCGTTTCGATCCTCCGTGACGGCCCACGTCCTCGACGATCCCTGTTCGATGAGCACCGGCAAATACCGCCGCCGGCGCTGCCGGATCGTTGAGTCGGATCGCCTTCCGAAGAAGGATGCCAGGAACGAGGGTAGATGCTTCCTGTCGTGCTGAAACTTCCGCAGCCCGTACGGAATCAGCAGCGTGGTGAGGAACTGCTTGGTTTCGGCGGGCAACGGGTGCAGTTCCAGTCCCACGTGGAAGCCATCAGGCGTCTCGCGGACGAACACGACCCGGCCCTGGATGCCCATCCGATCATTGAACCACATGAACTGTATCCAGACGTGGAACGCATCGACCGCAATCGTGGGCGCAAGGAGGCCCGCGCCCTTCGCGTGGACGTCGATGAGGACACCGATACCCACCTGCCCCTGGTCGGTCGCGTATCGGACCGGGACCGCGAGGGGAATCCGGGGTAATTTCCGGCGCTCAATGCCTGTGCGGCGGGGCCGCCACAGAGGACCCATGCGTCCTCCTGCCTTCCTTAAAAGCGGTTATTCCCGAGGACTGGCGCTCGCAGTCGGCCTTCGTGACGCGCCCGAGTAGATACCAATAGTGCTCAACATGCGCGCCGAGGAGACGCCTCCCTCGAAGGAGAACAGGGCCACGGGGGCTGATGCCCGAAGGAGGGTGCTGCCATGGCTGAGACCGCGCCCGCTACGACGCGGGTCTCGCACGAGACGATCATCCGGTTCAAGGAGCGGGTAACTGCTGAGTACGTCACACGTCATCCCCGCTCGCGCGATCTTCACGCGCGGGCGCAGGCCGCGCTCCCGGGCGGCGATACGCGCACGGTCACGTACTTCGCCCCGTTTCCGACCTACATCGACCGTGGCAGCGGCTGCCGCCTGTACGACGCCGACGGCCACACGCTGCTGGATCTCATCGGTAACTACACGTCGATCATCTGGGGTCACGCGCATCCGCGCATCGTCGAGGCCGTACACGCCCAGGTCGCGCGGGGCACCGGATTCGCCGCGCCGACGGAAAGTCAGGCGACCCTCGGTGAGATGCTCTGCGAACGGTTGCCCTCGATCGAGCGGATCCGCTTCGCCAACTCAGGGACCGAGGCGGCCATGCATGCGATCCGCGCTGCGCGAGCGTTCACCGGGCGGAGCACGATCGTCAAGATGGAGGGCGGGTATCACGGCGGCTACGACGCGGGCGACGTCGTAGACGTGCCGTTCAACGACGCGGCGGCCATCGACGCGATCCTGCGGGCACACCGGGGAGAGATCGCGGCCGTGATCGTCGAGCCGATCCCGGGCGCTATCGGCACGATCCCACCACATGACGGCTACCTGACGCTTCTCAGGAAGATCACGGAGGAACTCGGGATCCTGTTAATCTTTGACGAAGTCATCGCCTTCCGAACCGGTTACCACGGCGCGCAGGGTCGCTACGGTGTGAGGCCGGACTTGACGGTCCTCGGCAAGATCATTGGGGGCGGCTTCCCTGTTGGCGCGTTTGGGGGACGGGCGGAAATCATGCGGCTCTTCGACCCGGGCCGCCCCGGGGCGCTGGTACAGTCAGGGACCTTCAACGCCAACCCGGTCACCGTGGCGGCGGGCATCGCCGGGCTCGAATTGCTGACGGAGGCAGAGTTCGAACGGATCAACCGTCTGGGCGACGACCTGCGGCGAGGAATCACAACACTCTTTGAGCGCGCCGCCGTTCCGGCGCGCGTGACCGGTGTCGGCTCCCTGTTGACCGTGCTGTTCACCGATCGCGAGATTGTGAACTACCGCGACGCGGCGACCGCCGATCGTGACCTGAACACAGCGTTCCACCTGGCGTGGTTGAACGAGGGGCTCTTTTGCGCGCCGCGAGGGATGATGGCGCTCAGCCTGGCGATGACGGGGAAAGAGGTGGATGAGGCGATCGCGGCGACGCAGGCCGCCCTGGACCGCCTCGTGTCTGCCGCGTAGCGACCCGACGCGCGTTACGAAGCCGTCAGCGTATCCACCCGCTGCCCTCCCTGTACCACCAGCCGGACTCGCTGCAGGCACGCGATGTCGGACAGCGGGTCACCGTCGACGCTGACGACGTCGGCCAGCTTGCCGGTCTCCAGGCTGCCCACGTCGTCGCCCATGCCGATCGCCTCGGCGGCCCGGCGCGTGGCGGCCAGGATCGCGTCATGCGGATCGGCGCCCCACTCGACCACCTTCGCGATCTCCCACCACATCAGCCCGTGCATCGAGTCGGTGCCGAGCGCCCACTTCACGCCGCTTTCCAGTACCGCCGTGAAGTTCTCGCGGGATTTCTCTCGCGACTCACGCAGCTTCGCCATGATCGACGGCACGTGACCGTCGCCCTTCTCAATGCCTTCCGGATGGCCGCCGACGGCGTTGTTGGTGACCAGCCAGATGTTGCGCCGGCGCATCTCGACCAGGTCGTCGAGCTCGCAGAGCTTCCCGTGCTCGATGGTATCGACGCCCGCTTCGATGCAGATCCGAACGCCGGGGCCGCCGTGCGCGTGCACCGCCACCGGCTTGTTGTTGCGATGCGCCTCTTCCACGGTGACGTCGACTTCGTGGCGCGAGTACGCGTACCAGCGGGCGGCGGTCCCTTTGCTGGATACACCCCCGGTCATGAACAGTTTGATGAGGTCGGCGCCCCCTGCGACGTTTTCCCTGACGTGGCGGCGGATCTCGTCTTCACCATCGGAAAATGTCAATGCGGCGCCGTGGCCGTTCCGCGCGGTGATGGGGCGCGTGGCGACTTTCAGGCGCGGCCCCGGTAGGTCGCCCGCGGCAATTGCGTCGCGGAGGTCGACGTCGATGAAGTACTCTTCACCGACTACGCGCATCGTCGTCACGCCCGAGCGCAGGTCCGTACGCAGGTTCCGGACCGCGCGGATGAGCTGCGGCGCCTGCGGCTGCCGGAGCTGCCCGATCTGATCGCCCAGACCCGGGACGATCGATGCGTGCGAGTGGGCGTCGACGAACCCCGGAAGGACCGTCTGGTTCCCGCAATCGATGACGTGGGCGCCCTGCGGGATCGCGACATCCGCCTGGCGGCCGACGGCTTTGATACGATCGCCTTCGATCAGGACCACCCCGTGTTCGATGGGAACCTTCCCGGTCCCGTCGAGCATGCGACGCCCTTTGATCGCAATCATCATGTGTCTCACCCCAATGGAATGTTCACAGCGGTCGGCGGCCTTCCTCCGTGCGGTCTCGAGAAAGGGATTT
Organism: bacterium; assembly: GCA_041487495.1. Taxonomy (GTDB): domain Bacteria; phylum Sysuimicrobiota; class Sysuimicrobiia; order Sysuimicrobiales; family Humicultoraceae; genus JBGPNN01. Next base: position 1,546 of record JBGPNN010000210.1, on the reverse strand, counting down.
ATCCGGCGTGTGGGAAACGCTCTAGGCGAGAGGGTACCCGTGGCTGTCGCGGCACCCAAAGATCTTGCTCCGTCTGAGTGGTGGCTCCGGCCGCTGCAATGGGCCGGTTTGGCCGTCTGGCTGGCGATCCCCGTCTTCATGTACTACTACATCTACCGGCCCTGGGCGGCGCACGTCCTCTGGTCGATCTTCATCGCCGGGCTGCCGCTCTTCATCATCCTGATCGGGTATCATCGCTGGCGCCGCATCTGCCCGCTGGCGTTCTTCAGCCAGATCCCCGTCATGCTGCGTTGGCCGGGGCGCCGGCGCGCCTCACCGTGGCTCGAAGAGCGTTACTACTACATCATGTTCGGCTTCCTGTTGATCGGACTCTGGCTCCGCCTGACCGTGATCAACGGCGTCGGCGAGGCGTCGGCCGCGTTCTTCGTTCTGCTCTCGCTCGCCGCCCTGGTCACCGGCGCGCTGTTCACCGGCAAGACCTGGTGCAACTACATCTGCCCCGTCTCGCTGATCGAAAAGATCAACACCGAGCCGTTCGGGCTCCGCGAGTCGCCCAACTCACAGTGCGCCAAGTGCACGGCCTGCAAGAAATCCTGCCCCGACATCAACGAGGAAAACGGCTACTGGAAAGAGATTAGCCTGCGATCGAAGCGGTTCGCCTACTACGCCTTCCCGGGGCTCGTGTTTACCTTCTACTTGTACTTCTATCTGCAGGCGGGGACCTGGGACTACTACTTCAACGGCGGATGGGTCGATCAACCGCACCTGATCTACCGTGCATTCCGCGCAGACGACCACCCCATGTCCTTCGGGTTCTTCTTCTGGCCCGAACTACCCCGCTCCGTGGCGGCCATGGTCACATTGCTCATCGGGTCGGCGTTCAGCTACGCTCTCTTTTCCTGGCTTGAACCGCGCATGGCGCGCTCGATTCGCCGGCAGCAGCCGGAAGCGGACGACACGCAGGTGCGGCACTTGATGTTCACGATCGCCGCGTTCGTCTCGTTTCTCAATTTCTATGCCTTCGCCGGCCAGCCGCTGCTCCGTATGGTCCCCTGGCTGGGCGCCTTGGGCGGCATCTTCGCCGCGGTCGTCGGGACGCTCTTCCTGGCACGACGCTACGCCCGGACGCAGAAGGCATTCGCCGAGCAGACCGTGGCGCTGAGCATCATCAAGCGGTGGGAATGGCCGGATATGCGGCCACCAAAGGACCTGCACGAAGCCCTGCTCGTCCACCAGGCTCGATCGTCCGAGCGCAAGACGGGGTACGCGCAGGTCATGGAAGCCTACAAAGACGCGGTCCGGGAGACGCTGGCCGATGGCTTCGTCACACGCGAGGACATCCAGCGCCTCGAATCGCTGCGCAATCAGTTGCAGATCAAGAAGGCCGACCACGAAAAGATCATGTCCTCTCTTGCTGAGGAGGAGCGGGCGCTGCTGGCCGATCCCTCCCAGCGGCCGTCGGCCGAGAAACTGCTGCAGTTGACGACGTACCGCCGAGCGCTGGAACAGCAGATGCGGCTGGTGCTCGCGGCTGACGCCAGGGCTG
>JBGPNN010000209.1:0-6120 GCA_041487495.1 bacterium | reverse complement strand
CGCAGGACCGCGTGTCGCTGGCTGCGATCGGGGCGAGTTTCCATACGGCGTTTGACGAGCGGATCGCCGGTGGCGCCGGCGGGGCTGCGGGCGGTGGCGTCGCCGTGGCGGCCAAACCCAGGGCGGTCGACGTCAAGATGGACGGCGCACGCGTACCGCTCACCGATGGGTCGGTGGTCATCGCCGCGATCACGTCGTGCACGAACACGTCGAACCCGGCGGTGATGGTGGCCGCGGGATTGCTTGCGAAAAAGGCGGTCGAGCGCGGGTTGACGGTGCCGCCCACCGTGAAGACCAGCTTGGCTCCTGGGTCGATGGTCGTCACGTCGTACCTCGAGCGCGCCGGGTTGATGTCGTATCTCGAGACGCTGCGGTTTCACCTGGTCGGCTACGGTTGCACGACGTGCATCGGCAACAGCGGGCCGCTGCCCGATCCCGTGGCGCAGGCCGTGCAGGAGAATGATCTGGTCGTGGCCGCGGTGCTCTCAGGTAACCGCAACTTCGAGGGCCGCATTCATCCGCAGGTGCGTGCGAGCTATCTCGCGTCGCCGCCGCTGGTCGTCGCGTTTGCGTTGGCCGGGACAGTCGACATCGACCTGACGAAGCAGCCTCTCGGACGCGATCGCGCCGGCAAACCCGTCTTCCTGCGCGAGATCTGGCCGACGTCGAAGGAGATCCAGGACACGATCGCGCGCGCGCTCAGCCCCGAACTCTTTGAGGAGCGCTACCGGGACGTGTTCCATGGCGACGACACCTGGCGCAACCTGCCGGTGCCGGCCGGTGGTCTCTACGCGTGGGATCAGAAATCGACCTACGAGCAAGAGCCGTCGTTCTTCACCGACCTGAGCATGGATCCTCCGCCGGTGACTGACATCAAAGGAGCGCGCGTGCTCGTGGTGCTCGGCGACTCGATCACCACGGACCACATCTCACCGGCGGGCTCGATCGCCGCCGACAGCCCCGCGGGTCGGTACCTGATGGAGCACGGCGTGGCGAAGGCCGACTTCAACTCGTACGGCTCCCGGCGCGGCAATCACGAAGTGCTGGTGCGCGGGACATTTGCAAACGTGCGCCTGCGCAACAAGCTGGCCGGCGGCAAGGAAGGCGGCTGGACGACGTACGTGCCGACGGGTGAAGTCATGGCAATCTACGATGCGGCGATGCGGTATCAGTCAGACGGCACGCCGCTCGTGGTGATCGGTGGCAAAGAGTACGGCTCCGGCTCCTCGCGCGACTGGGCGGCCAAGGGGCCAAAGTTGCTCGGCGTGCGCGCCGCGATCGCCGAGAGTTTTGAGCGCATTCACCGGACCAACTTGGTGCAGATGGGCGTGCTGCCGCTGCAGTTCAAGCGAGGAGAGAACGCGGAATCACTCGGGCTGACGGGGCGCGAGGTCTTTGACATCGAGGGCGTCGCGAAGGGCGTGACGCCGGGGCAGTCGGTGACAGTCCGGGCGCGGCGCGAAGACGGCAGCGTCGCCACCTTCCAGGCCACGGTCCGGATCGACAGTCACATCGAAGTGGAGTACTACCGGCATGGCGGCGTGCTGCCGTTCGTGCTGCGGCGGCTGCTGGCGGGGACGCACTGAGCGCAGCTTCACCCCGGTTTACCATCTGCTCGACCGCGGTCCACTCCTCACTGGATTGTAAAGTCTTGCTGAACGCAGGATAATCCGCTCCAAAGGGGCACTGTGCTCATGGAGGGGTTACCGACGGGTTGGCTACGCCGCGCCATGCGGATCGGCCTATCGCGTGACGTGCGATGGGCCTCAGAGCGCGACAGCCCGCGAATGGAGTAGGGGATGGGGGCATCAATGTTTACACTCTCGAGGCTGTTAGGCTGCGACAGGCGGGATGGTTGAATGGTGAGATGGTCTGCGCTCCAATTACCGTCGGATCTTCAGCACGAGCGCGCCCTTTGCGCATCCGCTTTAGACACGGGCATTCTACAAAGGAGGTACGCATGCCGCGGGAAACCGTCATCAGTGTGGCGCAGTTCCGTTCGCTTAAGGGTACGCGTCGCCAATCCGTTGCCGTTCAGTTCACTCGCACGCAGTGGAAGCGCGCGCTCGAGGGGCTGACCTACTCCTCGGAGAACCCCCCTGCACAGTTCAGAGGCATCAGGCTCGTTGAGACGCCGGGCATTGGGGGAGGGCTCGCGCTCCCGGAATGTCCCTCGCCCTGTCAGTTCCGCTTTCAAGACGGCAAGTTTAAGTGTGCGTGCACCGCGCCAGACGACACCGACCCGCCTGGGAGCGGGGGTGGCGGTGTTTTCGAGTTCTGTGCGCTAATCATTAGCGCGAACGGATCGATTCGGTGTGTCGGCCGGTGCGCTGCGTCCGGGCGGACCTGCAGGCCGCGGGCGTGGCGTATTGTGGGCTCAGGCGTGGCACTGATCTCCTGCGGGTGCCTGCGCGCCTGAACGCCTTGAGTGAGAGACGGCCAGAGATGCGGGTGCTGCAGGTCGAAAGAAAGAGCTGGACGACCCGATTCTGCAGGCCGGCGACGCTCGGTTCTTACTGGCGGGACGGGGGGACGCTACAAGCTTATTGTCCATCCTGTGAGCTTCCATAGATCGTTGCCGGCGCCGCTTGCGAATCGCACCGACGACGTCGTGGGCCTGTCGAATGTGCTTGTGTCGGCGGAAGACACGGTGTCTTTCTGGGCCGGCTGCGTCGCCACAGTCCACGAGAGTTTTCCGGGATTGCCTCTGGTAGGCTATGAACGCGGGAGAGAACTCGCGGTCGCGCAGGCAGTGGGCTTTGATCTGCTTCAGCCGTTGAAGGTCTGGTTGCGCTACCAGGAGCCGATCTGATCCGTGGATACCCAGACCTCTGACAACGCGGGCGTCATCGTCCTCCCGCCTATCCTCTACGCCGCCACTCTCGTGAGTGGACTACTGCTCCACTGGCTGGTCCCCCGGCACCCGCTGCCATCCCTGCCGGCACGCCTCTTGGGCGCGGGGCTTCTCATCGGCAGCGTCTTGTTCGCGAGGTGGGGAGAGAAGACCATGCGCCGCGCGGGAACCAACGTGAATCCGAACGAGCCCAGCCTCGTCATCGTCACCGCTGGCCCCTTTCGCTTTACCCGCAACCCCCTCTACGTGTCCCTGGCCGGCCTCTACCTGAGCGTGACTCTCCTCGTCGACGCGCTCTGGCCCCTACTGCTCCTTGTTCCACTCGTGATCGTGACCCATTACGGTATCATCTTGCGGGAGGAGCGCTATCTAGAGGCGAAGTTCGGGGACTTCTACCGGGCCTACAAAGCCCGGGTTAGACGGTACGTGTAGGGAGGGAAAATAGTGTCTCAGCCAGAGTCAAGGGCGATGGACAAATTGACGAAGCTACGCTCGGAGTGGCAGGACCTGATGGCGCCGCAGCAATACGCAGTGCTCTTTAAGGAAGGCACCGAGCGAGCCTTCACGAGTGCGTTGAACGATGAGAAACGGGCAGGCACGTACATCTGTGCAGCGTGTTTTCTGCCACTCTTTACCTCCGACGCCAAGTTTGACAGCGGAACGGGCTGGCCCAGCTTTACCCAGCCGATTGAGGGCCATGTCGTAGTCAAGCGGGACTTCAAGCTCATCTGGCCGAGGACGGAGTATCATTGCACCCGTTGTGGCGGCCACCAGGGCCATGTCTTCAGCGATGGGCCGGCTCCCACAGGCCAGCGCTGGTGCAACAACGGCCTGGCTGTCCAGTTTGTCCCTGCGGGAGAACCGCTCCCGCCGTTGCGGACGTGAGTTCCGAGTGACAAACTCGGTCCAGACCGAGTTGGACAGGCGTATGCGCCTGCTTCTGAAGAATCTGTTGTTCACGGTCCTTGTGCCGGGCACCGTGGCGGTCTTCCTTCCCTATCGGATCGTTGTGCGCGACGGCGAGGCGCTTCACGTCGCGCCTGTCCGGGTACTGTTTGCCGGACCGTTGATCATTCTGGGGGCGGCCACCTACCTGTGGTGCCTGTGGGACTTCGCCGTCGCCGGCCGCGGCACGCCGGCGCCGATCGATCCGCCTAAGCACCTGGTCGTGCGCGGGCTGTACCGGTACGTGCGCAATCCCATGTATGTTGGCGTGCTGCTGATGATCGCGGCGTGGGCGGCGCTGTTTGGGTCTAGGGCTGTGTTGGGGTACGGGGCGGTGGTTGCCGTGATCTTTCATCTCTTTGTGGTCCTCGTTGAGGAGCCAATGCTTCGGCGTCGGTTCGGAGAGGCGTACGACGCCTACTGTGAACGGGTGCGGCGGTGGATGCCCCATCGGGCATGACACATACAGAAGCGGACTTCGAGCGCCTGTCCTGGCATGACTGCCACATCTGGGGTCTGGATTTTCACGTGGGTCAACCGGAAGAGGGTGACTGGACGAGCGATCTCGTGCTCGATATCGACTTTATCATTGAGTGGATGTGTGGCGTCACCGGCGGCGCCCAGTTTCGCGTGGCGCCGGCGACATTGGCGTTCCACGGAGTGACCGATCCGCGGATCACGATCGACTGGCGCAACAGTGGGTTTCAGGTCGCGCTCCACGGGGTGTCGATCGACAGAATCGACCGCGAGCGCGTGAGCAATCAGAAAGTGTACCTCGATCGGCCGTACTATGGCTGGCGGATTCTGCTCAACTGGCCGAAGGCGGGCGAGATTGCATTCGGGGCGGTTGGCTTCACGCAAACGCTGCTCGCGGAGCCTGTACTGACAAACAGGCAGCACCTGTCTCTCCAGGAACGGAGCCGGCTCACAGGGCGATGACGTTTCCCGTCACCCTGATTACCGGCGCTTCAGGCAACCTCGGGAGTTTGCTGCCTCGACATTTTGTTGGCGAAGGGCGGGACCTGGCGCGACTTCATTCGGATCGGACGAGTCTCCTACTGGCGTGACACCCGCCGAACTCGTGAGGAGTTGATCCCAACCCTGACGTATCCTACGTTGGAAGCCGGGCTTGCGACGCTCAGCTGAAGGGAGAGTAGAAGTGACACCGGAACGGCGAGAACACGTGATGCGACTACACCGGCAAGTGCCGGTGATCGATTGTCACAACGACAGTCTGCAGGCGGTCTTGCAGGGCGATCTCAGATACAATGCGTTGCGGCATCGTCCTGCGCGTCCGCGGCGCCTGTCGCAAAAGGGCGAGTCCGGCCACTGGGACTTTCCCCGCGCGCTCGAAGCCGGACAATCGGGACAGATGACCAACCTGATGATTCCTTGGATCAAAGACGGGCCGTTTATCAAGTCGATTCTGAAGTCCTACCGCATGCTTCAGGTGGACCTGGCCGCAGCGCCCCATCTGGCGCTCCTTGCCACGACGGCGGCGGACATCGAGCGCGCGCACCGCGAGGGCAAAGTGGCGGTGCTGCTGACCATCGAGGGGGCCGAAGGTCTTGACGGAGACCTCGACCTGCTCCACGTGTACCACCAGATGGGCGTGCGGAGCATGGGGCTCAACTGGATGTACCGCAACGCCGCGGCCGAGGGCAACTGGGAGGATACCGGGGCCGGGTTAACCAGTTTCGGCAGGCAGTTGGTGCGAGAGTTAAACCAGTTGCGCATACTGGTCGACGTGGCGCATGCGACAGAGCAAACCATCCGGGACACCCTGGAGATATCCGACGCTCCCATCATCTGCTCGCATACATCGTGCCGCGCGATGGTCAAGGACTTCCACACGCACGCCCCCAGCCGGTACCTGACCGATGACCAGATGAAGGGCCTGGCAGCGAAGGGCGGCGTGGTCGGCATCTTCTTTTCGGCGAACCGTGAGCTCGATGACGACACCGCAGATGTGACCGCCCTGGCTCGTTTCATTGCGCACGCCGCGAATGTCTGCGGCCCGGCCCACGTGGGTTACGGGTCGGACATGGACGGGGGCTTTCCTCCACACGGGCTGGAGGACATCCGCGGGCTGCCGAACCTGACCAGCGCGTTGATCGACCTCGGCTTTTCTGATGCGGAACTGTTGGGGATCATTGGCGGCAACTGGATGCGCGTGTACCGGCAGGTGTTGGGATCTTGACGCAGGTGGGAACCCTATGAGGATGTCGTGGAAGAGATAGATCGACTGAGGTGGTTTGTCCTCGCTTCGTTAACAGATGACGAAGAAGCGCTTTACCAGGTTTGGCGGTCAGTGGCGGGGG
>JBGPNN010000208.1:0-6196 GCA_041487495.1 bacterium | reverse complement strand
GATCACCACGATGTCCTCGGCCTTCCACCCGCCGTCCAACACCTGCTTGTACTCATTGTAGGTCATGGCCGCCGCCGCGTCGACTTCCTTCTTGAGCAAGAGGTTCATGTCGAACGGTTGCTTGACCAGGGTGACGTCCTTGTCCTTGTCGAGCTTGTATTTCTCCAGCGTGGCGAGCAGCGCGAACTCGTTGCCGCCAAACCAGACCGCGACCTTCTTACCCTTCCAGTCGGCCGGCGTCTTGATCCCCGAGTCCTTGTTCGACAGTTCCCGCATGCCGCTGTACTGAAAGATTTGCGCAATGTTGACCAGGGGGACGCCCTGGTCGCGCGAGGCCAGGAGGCTCGGCAGCCAGTCCAGACCGAACTCGGCCCCACCTCCGGCGACGACCTGCTCGGGCACGATGTCCGGACCACCCGGAACAATCGTGACCTCCAGGCTCTCTTGATCGTAATAGCCCTTCTCCTTCGCCGCATAGTACCCGGCGAACTGCGCCTGCGTGACCCACTTCAACTGGACACGGACCTTCGCTTTCTCGACTGCTGCCTGACGTTGACCGCACGCCGCGCCGATCAGCGCGACGATCACGACCAGCGTCATCCACCCCCATCGTCTGGGCATACCGCCGTCCCTCCCCTATGTGTCAGGTTCGCATGGATTGTATAAGGCTTTCGGGCGAGGTGCCCTTCTCTCCTTCCCTACCCTTCGCGCGTGGACACATGCCACGGCATGACCAGCCGTTCCGCCACCATCACGGTAAAGTAGAATGCGAGTCCCAGCGCGCACGCCACCAGGATCGCCGCCCACGCTTCTCGGGTCTTGAAGATGGCATTGTTGCTGACAATGTAGACGCCCAGCGACTTCTGCGGGCCCCCGAAGTACTCGCTGACCACGGCACCGATCATGGCCAAGTTCGTGCTGACTTTGAAGGCGTTGAACATGTAGGGCAGGCTGGTGGGTAGGCGAAGTTTGACAAACGTTGGCCATTCGCCGGCGGCGTAGGAGCGCATGAGCTCCAGGCTCTGCGGCGAGACACTCAGCAGGCCCCGCAGCGTGCTAATGAAGGTGGGGAAGAACGTCATCAGCGTGACGATGGCGATCTTCGAGCCCTGTGCGATGCCGAACCACACGATGGCCAGCGGGGCGAGCGCGATGATCGGCACGGATGATGACGCCACGGCGTACGGGAGGATCAGGCCGGCAAAGCCCGGCGAGCGGCTGGCGAGCATGGCTGCTAGGACGCCGGCGCCGCAGCCGATCGCGAAGCCCGCCAGCGCCTCGCGAAACGTGTAGAACCCGATCTCAAACAAGACGGGCATGTTCGCCCGGAAGGCCTGCACGATGACGCTCGGAGACGGCAGCAGGTAGAACGGGATCTTGAAGACCGCCACGAACGCTTCCCACGCGGCGATCGCTGCCACGAAGATCAACACGGCCGGCAGCGCGTCCTGGAGCACCCGGCGGGGGCGCCGTCCTGTCGCCACGGTCATGCGCCGTCTCCGATCAGATCGCGGCCGGCGCCGACCGCCGGATCCTCATGCAGCCCCTCGCGCACCTGCGTCACCAGTTCAAAGAAGCGCGGGGTCGCGCGGGTGGGCGCGGTACGTGGTCGCGGGAGATCGATCGTGACCACCCGCTCAATGCAGCCGGGTCGCGGGCTCATCACCATCACCCGGCTCGAGAGAAACACCGCCTCAGGGATACTGTGCGTGATGAACAGCACGGTGGCCGAGGTCTGGTTCCAGATGGTCATCAGTTCGAGGTTCAGCCGCTCGCGCGTCATCTCGTCGAGCGCGCCAAACGGCTCGTCCATCAACAGGATCGACGGGTTGAATACCAGGGCTCGCGCGATGGCCACACGCTGCTGCATCCCGCCCGACAACTGCCAGGGATAGTGCCCGGCAAAGGCTTGCAGGCCGACGAGTGACAGCATCGCCTCGGCGCGCGACCCCCACTCCGCGCGCGGGGCCCCCATGACTTCGAGCGGGAGTTCGACATTTCGACGCACGGTGCGCCATTCGTACAGCACCGGGGTCTGGAACACGATGCCATAGTCGCGGTCGAGCCGGGCCTGGTGCGGCGTCTTGCCCTTGACCGTGACAGTCCCGCCGGACGTGTCGACCAGGTCGCCGACGATCCGCAGCAGCGTCGACTTGCCACACCCCGACGGCCCGATGATCGAGATGAACTCGCGCGGCTGGATGTCGAGGGAGACTTCGTGCAGCGCGTGGGTCGTCTGCGATCCGCTGCCGAAGATCTTGCTCACGCCCTGCACCGAAATGACGGGCCCGTCGTTCACTCCCACTGGGCACCCGCTCCGACCGGCCGCCATCGCACGATGCGCCGCTCGACGGACGCGACGGCATGATAGAACCCGATCCCGATGGACGCCGCCACGATGTCGACGGCCCACAGCCGCGGCGGCGAGGAATTGTAATATTGTGCAGCGTTGATGATCTCCACGCCCATCCCAAACCGGCTGCCGACCGGCAGCTCGCCGACGATCGCCCCGATGACGCTGGCCGTCGCCGAGATACGCAGGGCCGTAAACAGGTACGGCAGCGCCGCGGGGAACTGCAGTTTGAGGAAGACTTGCCGCGGCGTGGCGGCGAGCGCCCGCATGAGCGAGACGGCATCCGGATCGACCGACTTGAAGCCGCGCAGCATGTTGATGGTGACTGGGAAGAACGTCAGGTACGCGGCAATCATGGCCTTCGATAGCCACGCCGCCGGACCCAACCAGACGACGATCATCGGCGCGATGGCCAGGATCGGCACGGTCTGCGACGCGACCACATAGGGAAGTAAGCCGCGCTCGAGCAGACGCGAATAGGTGAAGGCCACCGCGAGGGTCAGTCCCGCCGTGCCCCCAAGGACAAAGCCGACCAGAGCTTCCCAGGCTGTGTAGGCCACGCTGCGGGCCACCAGCACGATCCAGAAATCGCCCAACCCGGCGCGGCTGATGAAGACACTCAGGATGTCGTGAATGTGGGGGAGCTTGTAGGTGGGGATGTCGAAAAGCGCTTTCGAGCCTTCCCAGACGATCACGATGAACGCGAGCAGAGACAGTGCCGGAAGTTGCCGCAGCAGGTGGCTCCGCGCGCCCAAGGTCACGCCCCTCACGCCGCCAGTCCCGCTCTAGAAGAGGTTGCCGCTTCGTTTCTTCCCCGTGTAGTCGAGATAGACGACCTTCAGTTCGCTGTAAAAGTCGATCGCGACGCTCCCCTGCTCCCGCGGCCCCACGCCCGTGGCCTTCGACCCGCCAAACGGCAGGTGCGCCTCGCCGCCAACCGTGGGGTTGTTGACGTGCACGATGCCCACCTCGCTGCGGTCGACGAACCGGATGGCCTTCGTCAGATCCTGCGTGTAGATCGACGAGGCCAGACCGAAGGGTACGTCGTTTGCCGCCTCAACCGCAGCGTCGAAGTCTGAGACGCGGCAGACGCTGAGCACCGGACCGAAGATCTCTTCCTGAAAGATTCGCATTTTCGGCGTTACGTGGTCGAAGACTGTGGGCTCGACGAAATACCCGCGGGCATACGATCCGCCGTCGAGGCGCCGCCCTCCCACGACAAGCGTCGCGCCCTCTTCCCGCCCGATGGTAAGATATCGCAGCACCGTCTTCATCTGCGACTCGTCAACCGACGGGCCGACGTCGGTCTTCGGATCCATCCCGTCCCCGGTGGTCAGACGCGACACGCGGGCGGCCAGCTCCTGAACGAAGCGATCGGCGATCCCCTCGGTCACGATGACCCGGCTGGTCGCGGTGCATCGCTGACCGGTCGACCCGTAGGCGCCCGAGATGGTTCCGGTCAGGGCCAGGTCCATGTCGGCGTCGTCCAGCACGACGACAGGGTTCTTTCCGCCCATCTCCGCCTGCACCCGGATCCCATGGCCCGCGGCCTGCTGGTAGAGTTTCGTGCCGACCTCGTTCGACCCGGTAAACGATACCGCGCGCACGGCGGGGTGCGTGATCAGTTCGTCGCCGACCGTGGCGCCGGGGCCGATGACCATGTTCAGCACGCCGTCCGGGAGACCGGCTTCCTGAAAGATTTCCATGAGCACCGAGGCGCTCCATGGCGTCAAAGTGGCGGGTTTGAAGACCACCGTGTTGCCACAGATCAACGCGGGCGCGATCTTCCACACCGGGATCGCCACCGGGAAGTTCCACGGGGTGATGAGCGCGACCACGCCGAGCGGCTCGCGTTTTGTGTAGGTGAACGTGCTGGCGAGTTCGCTGGGCAGCGTCTCGCCGCGCAGCCGGCGCCCCTCGCCGGCGATGTATTCGAGAATGTTGCGGCTGCGCATGAGTTCGCCCTTGGATTCCGATAGCGTCTTGCCTTCCTCGCGCGTGAGAGCCTCGGCCAAGCGCGGCATCTCTCGCTCGAAAATCTCAAGCACTTTGAAGAGGATACGGCCGCGCACGGGCCCGGGGGTGTCACGCCATTTGGGGAAGGCATCGATCGCCGCCTGGATAGCAGCACGGGCCTCTTCGCGGGTCGACAGCGGCACGTGTCCAAGGTCATCGCCCGTCGCCGGGTTCCGGTTGACGACGGTGCGGCCCGCCGCCGAGTCCTGCCAGCGGCCACCGATAAAGTTCTTGTAGACCTGCTTGCCTGCGGCTATGGCCATGATCCCGTCCTCCTATTGGGCGAACCTCGAACGGTGCACATACTGGCCGGAGCCCTGCTCGCCCACGAATCGACTGCCGTCGGTGACCTGCCGGCCGCGGACCCACACCGCCTCCGGGGCGCCGCGCACGCGCATGCCTTCAAATAAATTGTAGTCGACGCGCATGTGGTGGGTCTTGGCGCTGATCGTCTGCTCGGCGTCCGGGTCGAAGAGGACGATGTCCGCGTCGGCCCCCGCGGCGATCGTGCCCTTGCGCGGATACAGCCCAAACAGTTTCGCGGGATTGGTGGCGGTCAGCTCCACCAGGCGGTTCAGGGAGATGCGCCGCCCGCGCACGCCCGCTTCATGCAGCACCTTGATTCGCTCCTCGATCGGGGGGACTCCGTTGGGGATCTTGGCGAAGTTGTCACGACCCAGCGACTTTTGCGTCTCGAAGTTGAACGGGCAGTGATCGGTCGAGACCACCGCCACGGATCCGTCGCGCACTGCGCCCCACAGCGCCTCGTGGTCACGAGGCGTTCGAAACGGCGGTGAACACACGTACTTCGCGCCGTCGAATCCTGGCCGCGCCAGGTCGTCCGCCGTGAAGAAGAAGTACTGGATGCAGGTTTCGGCCCACACGCGGTTCCCGCGCGCCTGCGCGGCGCGCACCTGCTGCAGCGCCATGTCGCACGTCAAGTGTACGACGTACAGCGGGGCGCCAGCGACCGCGGCCAGGGCGATCGCCCGACCGGTGGCCTCGGCCTCGAGTTCGGGCGGCCTCGTCAGCGCATGATACTTTGGCGCCAGGTTGCCCGTCGCGACCGCGTCCCGGATCAGCACGTCGATGGCGTCACCGTTCTCCGCGTGCACCATCAGCAGGATCCTCGCCGGACCGGTGCGCCTGAGAACCTCGAAGAGTGTCGTGTCGTCGACCTGCAACGCCCCTTTGTAGGCCATGAAGACTTTGGCCGACGTCACGCCCCAGTCCGGCAGGCGCGCGATCTCGTCCAACACGGCGGGGGTCGGATCGGTGATCGCCAGGTGAAACCCGTAGTCGATCACCGCCTTGCCCTTCGCCTTGGCATGCCAGATGTCCAGCGCGTCGCGCAGGCTGCGGCCCTTGGGTTGAATCACGAAGTCGACGTGGGTGGTCGTGCCCCCAAACGCCGCAGCCACGTGGCCGGTGTAGAAGTCATCGGAGGACGTTGTCCCGCCGAACGGCATCTCCAGGTGGGTATGCACGTCGATACCGCCCGGCAGCAGGTACCGGCCCGCGGCGTCGACGACCCGGGCGCCGCTTCGCGGCAGGTCACGGCCGACGGCGGTGATCTTCTCGCCGGAGACGAGGACGTCGGCCTGATACGTGTCGGACGCGGTGACGACGGTCCCGTTTGTGAAGAGCGTGCTCATGGCCCGAAAGGGGTTCTGCGTGATAGGGCCCCGGTCCTCGCGAGCAGCGCTAGCGAAACGCCGCGTATCCGAAGAGCAGCAGGTAGGTGACGGCCGCGGCGCTCAGCACGCTGATCACCCACATCGCCGGGATCCACACGAACATGCGGCGGTTCACGGCCACGATACCCTT
>JBGPNN010000207.1:0-6234 GCA_041487495.1 bacterium | reverse complement strand
GCGAGGGGGCCAGCGAGGACGACCTGGCCGGCGCCGTCACGTACGCCGCGGCCCTGCGCATCGCGCAGTTCCCCACCAGTAACGAGTTCGGCGACTGGGACACGGCGCTGCACACGTTCACGTTCGCCAACGCCGTCCATCAAGGGCTGCGACGGGCGCCGTCCATTGAGTTGCTGCGCGGGGTCTTCGACGCGGCGGCGAGCGTCTATCTCGATCGCTTCCTGAATGTGCCTCCGGTGCGGCTGCCGGACCCGTCGGACGCGGGAGGCGAGCGGTTTGCGGGCGCGCGAGGTGACGAGGCGTTGCACGACCTGACCGCGCTGCTCGACCGCCAGCAGCAAGTCAACGAAGCCGGACGGCTGGTGGCCCGATATCTCTACGGCGGCGGCGATCCGGCGCGCTTGATCGCGACGCTGGGTAGGCTGCTGCTGCGGGAAGACCGCAACTTCCATACCATTCAGACCGTCGAGACCGCGATCCGGCAGTTTGGCGGCCAGGCCACCGTGCGCGACGGCGCGCCGGTCCTTGTCGCAGGGGCGCGGTATCTGGCCGCGCACTCCCCGACGGTCCGCGCGCAGGGACAGACCTATCGGATCGCCCAACGACTGCACCGCGGCGAGAAGCTGTTTGAGGAAGAAGCGGAGAGTTAAGGACGGTGTTGCTGATGGGCGACAATCCACTCGTCGGGACCTGGAAACTGGTCTCGTGCGAAGTCAAGCGTGGAGACGGGCGCGTCAGTTACCCGTACGGAAGAAATCCCCGGGGTTACATCTTGTACGACGAGGCCGGGTTCATGTCGGTTGCCATCATGGGCGACAACCGCTCTCCCTTCGCCTCGGGAGGTTTGCGCGGCGGAACCGTCCAGCAGAAATCAGAGGCCGCCGACACCTACTTGTCTTACGCTGGGCGGTACGAGTTTCAAGCCGGCAAGGTGGTACACTACGTCGAAGTCAGTCTCTTCCCGAACTGGGTCGGCACTGAACTCGAGCGCTCGATCCACATCGCGGACGGCAAGTTGACCCTGACCAGCCCGCCCGATCGCATTGGTGGCGTCGAGCGAACGACTCAGATTGTGTGGGAGCGCGCCTGACGGGGTACCGTTAGCGCCGCATTAACTCTTCGGCGGCGTCGGCGATGATCGTGCCGAGCGCGTCCAGGTGCTGCTTGCCCTCTTCGGCGCTCGCCAGCGCCGGTTCCCCAAAATAGGCCAACGGCGAGCCCGCCTGGTCAAACGTGCGGGCGCCCTTCTGCACGGCCTCCAGCAGGTTAATCCACAGCGGCGGCAGCGTCCGGGCGACATCCATGCGCACCAGATCGGGACGGAGGGCCAGGACCAGCGAGGTGCCGTAGCGACCGCCGTGGCGCGCGCCCCGTTGGAATTCCTCCGAGAGCCGTTCCGCCCAGCGCGACTCGCGCAGATCGAGCACACTCACTTTCAGCGACGTTTCCCGCTCGAGGATATACCCCGATGCGTCCAGGGCCGCCAGGTGCCCCGGTTCCAGGTGGGCGCTGGCGAGCAGCAGGTAGGCGATGCCGTGCCGCTCCATGTTGCGGCCGACGTCGGTGACCACGGCCTGAATGGCCGTCGGCGAGAGGACGATGGTGCCGGGGAACGGATAGGATGCGTAAGACGCGCCGAACGGCAGCGTCGGCAGCACCAGCGCCTCGATCCCACGCCGTCGCAGTTCCGCCGCGCCGCGCACGCACATCGCGTCTGACATGATCGCATCGGCGGACATGGGCATGTGCGGACCCTGCGCCTCATTGGCGCCGGTCGGCAGAATGGCGATCTTCGCGGTCTTGAGACGCTCTCGCGCTTCAGTCCAGGTGCACTCAGTAAGTCTTAGTGGAAGCGATCCCGTCAATGGCGGCCTCGTTTTCCTTGGCGATGGCGGTCAGCTCGTCCCGCACCATCCAGAGCGCCGAGAATCGCTGCTTGTGGATCAACTTGCCCAAGATCTCGACCGGTGTGCCGGCCGTGCCGGTGACGCCGCCACCGATTACTCGGCGGACGACCTTGAAGTGGTGCACGCGCCAGAGTGTCTGGCGGTGGTCCCAGTCGAGGATCCCTTCCGCGACTTGATAGAGGTCGGGGAACTCGTGCCCGCGCTGGTAGAGTTCGATCAGGGACAGCCCCTGCGCCAGCAGCGCGTCCTCGAAAGCGTCGCCCAGCGGTGGCGAAACCTTGTTGACCGCCTGAAACCCCGGCGAGTCGAACCCGCTGCCGTGCCCCAGGGTCCTCCGGATCGACTGGTAGTCCCAGGGCGACAGGTGCGTGAGCATCGCCACATCCTCGATGACGATATCCATCGCGTGCGACGCACGGCGGAGCAGGCCGATCGCCCTGCGGAGGTCGCGCTCCCGGATGAGCCGTGTGGCACCCTCGACCTCCCAGCACGCGAGCTTCAGCCAGAGTTCGGACGACTGGTGCACGGTCTGAAACAGCAGCTCGTCCCGATGCGACATCTCCTCCGGCGTCCTTTGCAGGGCCAACAGTTCATCGGTCCGCAGATAGCGCTCGTAGTCGCTCCCGCCGTTCCCCGAGAGGACCGGCTTCAGCAGTTCGATCTTGTCATCGTTTCCGTTGCTCACAGTTATCCCCCTACCCTTTGGGTACCAGTGCGATTGGCCGCACCGGACATCCGGTACCGCCTTCAACCTTCATTGGTAGTACGACCAGGACCGCGCCGGTCATCGGCAGGCGGTCGAGATTGATCAACGAGGTCAGCCCGTACTTCCCGGCGCCGTGCATGATCGCGTGATTCGGGAAGGGAGGGTTCTCCCGGAATGCCTGCCCGGCGTCTGTGCCGAGCGTTTCGACACCGACACCGGTGACGTTGCGCTCCTCGGTCAAGAACTTTGCGCCCGTCGCGCCCATTCCCGGGGTGTGCGGCCCGTCTTCCCGCCTGTTGTCGAACGCGACCGGATCATCGGCGCGCGCGGCCCAACCGCTCCGCACGAAGACCCACGCGCCGTTGGGGATGCGGCCGTGCTGCGCCTCCCAGGCCAGGAGCATGTCCTTCGTGACGACCACGTCGGGGTTGCGCTTGACCTCGTCGACGATGTCGATGACGATGATTGGCGCGACGAGCGTGCGCGGATCGAGTTGATGCAGCGCTTCGCGGTGGCGGCCGGTGATCCAGTGGCGGGGTGCGTCGAAGTGCGTGCCGGCGTGCTCGCCCACCTCGTACCAATACCAGGCCCAGGCCGGCCCCTTCTCATCGTATTCAGACACCGCGTGCCGCTTGAATCCCGGCGTGTTGGCAAACGGAGGTGGCAACTGTATAACAGGCGTGGTTTCGTTGAGGGTGGCGCCGAGTTCGACCACCTCAACCTGACCCGAGGCCAGCGCTCCCAGTAGCCCGCCCAGCGCCTGCGCGCCGGTGTGCTGCGTGCCGGCCCCAAAGTGTGTAACTGTATTCATCCGGTCCCCCCTTGGCTGTTCCCTGTATCTGCTCTTTTTACCCTATGCAGAGGGCCATGGGTATCCCCCCGATGGGCGAATTGGCCTGACCGCACGGGTGATACTACTCCCAACCACCCTTCGGATGAAGCCAAATCCACCGTTCGGCGCATGGGCAGGCCTTGCGCGCCGCTGGTATAATGACGGCCACCGTGGACCTGCGCGACGTGATCCGGAAACTCGTTGAGCGGCAGAACCTGACCGCCGCCGAGGCCCGTGCGGCGCTCGGCGTGATTATGGACGGTCAGGCGACGCCTGCCCAGATCGGGGCCTTCTTCACCGCCCTGCGTATGAAGGGTGAAACGGTGGAGGAGATCGCCGCGTTCGTGCGCGAGACGCGCCAGCGCGCCCGCAAGATCTCTCCGCGGGTCGACAACCTGGTGGATGTGTGCGGCACCGGCGGCGACCAGTTCACGACCTTCAACATCTCGAGTACCTCGGCGTTTGTCGTGGCCGCGGCCGGCGCCAACGTCGCCAAGCACGGTGGCCGGACGTACCGCCACCGTTCGGGCAGCGCCGACGTGGTCGAGGCGATGGGTGTCAATATCGAAGCGGCGCCCGATGTCGTCGAGCGATGCATCGAATCCCTCGGGATCGGGTTTCTGTTCGCCCCGCTTTATCATCCGGCGGTGAAACATGCGGTCGCGCCACGACGCGAGATCGGGTTTCCGACGGTGCTCAATATCGTCAGCCCGCTCGCCAACCCCGCGAACGCCCCGAATCTCCTGATGGGCGTCTACCGGGCCGATCTCACCGAGGTCGTCGCCCAGGTGTTGATCGAACTGGGGACGCGCCGGGCGCTGGTCGTGCACGGCAGCGGCATGGACGAACTCACGACGATGGGACCATCGAAGATCACCGACGTGCGGGATGGGACGGCGCGGACGTACACCGTGGATCCTTCGACGCTTGGTTTGCAGGCACCGGATCGCGAGGCGCTCTCCGGCGGCACCCCCGAGGAGAATGCGCAGACCGCCATCGCGATCCTGCGGGGCGAGCAGGGCCCCAAGCGGGAGATCGTCCTGCTCAATGCGGCGGCCGGCCTCATTGCCGGAGGGCTGGCCGCCGATCTCCCTGAAGGCTTTGCGATGGCGTCACGCGCCGTCGATTCCGGCGCAGCCTACGACAAGCTCGAGGGCCTGCGTACCATGACGAAGGGTGAAGGCTAGTCGTGGCCGGCGACGTGTCCCGCCTCTTCGAGATCGCCGCGTACAAGCGGCGGGAGATCGCGGACGCGCAGACCGCCGTCTCTCTGGCCGCGATGCGTGACCAGGCCCACCGGGAGCCCCCACCCCGCGATTTTCTGAGTGCGGTGCGCGCCCCCGGCTTTGCCCTGATCGCGGAGATCAAACGCGCGTCGCCCGCGGCGGGTCTGATCAATGGAGCCCTCGACGCCGCTGAGCAGGCACAGCGGTTTGCCGCGGCGGGTGCGCACGCGCTGGCGGTCTGGACGGACGGGCCTTACTTCAATGGGTATCCGGAGATGGTACGCGAAATGCGCGCGGCGACCCGGCTGCCGGTGCTGCGCAAAGACTTCATCCTGGACCCTTACCAAGTGTACGAGTCCCGCGCGGTCGGCGCAGACGCGATGATGCTGATCGCCGCGATCCTCGATGTCCCGCTGCTGCGTGGCCTGATCGAACTGGCCGAGGGGCTGGGGATGGCGGTGGCGGTCTCCGTGCACCGCGATCAGGACGTCGAGACGGCGCTGGACGCGGGCGCCAGGACGTTGTTCATTCATAATAGAGATGTCGGTTCGTTCGACGTCGACCTGGGCAAGACGGTCAGTATGCGTGATCTCATCCCCGACGACGCGTTTGTGGTGAGCGAGAGCGGCATCGCCACGCCCGAGGACGTCGCCGTGGTCCGCGATCACGTCGACGGCGTGCTGGTCGGGGCGGGACTGGTGGAGAGCGGCGACCCCCGGGCGACCGTGCGGGCGCTCATCGCAGCCGGGCACTGATGAAGCCGGTCCGCGTCAAGATCTGCGGCATCCGGTCGCCCGAGGACGGGCTGACCGCGGCCGCGGCGGGCGCCGACGCCGTCGGGCTGATCCTCACACCGGCCAGACGCCAGGTGACCGTCGCCCGGGCGCGCGAGATCATTACGGCCCTGCCCCCGTTCGTCACACCTGTGGGCGTGTTCGTGAATGCGTCCGTCGATGACGTGGAGGCGGTGGCGCGCCACCTCGGCCTGGGGGCGGTGCAGTTGCACGGAGACGAACCCCCGGACGCCTGCGCCACCCTGCGCGACCACGGTATCACGGTGATCAAAGCCATGCGGGTCGACAACCGGCTCGACCGTCGCCTGGTGGCGAGCTATCCGTCGGCATCCGCGATCCTGCTCGACACCAGGGTGGAAGGCATCTACGGTGGCACTGGCGTGACGTTCCCCTGGGACGTCGCCGCGGGGCTGTCGGACGACGTCCGGCTGGTTGTCGCGGGAGGCCTGACGCCCGAGAACGTCACGCGGGCGCTCGACACCCTGGACCCCTATGGCGTTGACGTGACCAGCGGCGTCGAAGCCGATGGGCGAAAGGATCCGGAGAAGGTGCGGGTGTTTGTCGAGCGGGTACGCGAGTGGGAGCGCCGCGACCCGGTCGCCCACGCGACCTGATCCTCGAAAGCCACGCCATTAGGCGCCATCGTCGTCGCTCAATGCGTACTCAATTGCTTGCTCTCACATCATCGCTCGACCCTCTGCCCAACCCGCCGCAAATGCCTTCTCAGCTATGCCGGCACGCGCTGTCGCGACATTCCGATCAGAGTCGG
>JBGPNN010000206.1:0-6337 GCA_041487495.1 bacterium | reverse complement strand
CTCCGGATCGTACAGGCTTGAGGCGGAGGGATCGTAGCCGGGCACCAGATCGGGTCGAAGTTCGGCGCCGAGGGCGACGACCAGCGCGTCATAGGCGAATGACCCGGTTCTCGTGGTGACGGTCTTGCAGCGCAGATCGATGCCACTCACCTCGTCGCGCACGTGGCGGATGCCCTTGGCTGCCAGGCGCTCCAGGGAGCGCGTCCCCGACGCTCGGTCGGCCTGTCCAACCAGCACCGAAAGAATGCGCAACCCCATCATGAAGGTACCGCGCCGGTCGATGAGCGTAATGTCCACAGCTTCGCCGAGGCGCTTCCTCAACCGGTGCGAGGCTGCCACGCCGCCGAATCCGCCGCCCAGAATCACACACTGCGCCCTCTTCATCGCGCTCCCACGCTCCACCAGCAATGATTGGACCTCCCCGTGCCTCTCGGGAGTCTGCGCTCATCCATTTCGGTCCGGTCGCGTGTGCGTCCTGTCATCAACAGGACTGCGCCACTCGCCGCCAGAAGATTCCTCAACATTCCAACACCGCGTCACGGAGGTCGAGGTATGCAGCCAGCCCACCTGTACGACTATCTCGTCAAAGCCCGGGAACGGCTCCTCGATTGGGTCCGACCATTGGCCAACGAGCAATACGTGCGAGAGTTCCCTTACGGCCTCAAGACGATCCGCGCCACCCTGCTGCACACGGCGAGTGCCGAGTGGATCTACCCGCGGCGCATACGCGGCGAGGCGGTGGCGATCTCGGAGTCGCCGTTCACTGCCGAAAAGCTGCCCACGTTTGGGGACCTGGAGGCCTCGTGGCGCACGCAGACCGCGCAGACCCGCGCCTGGCTGGCCGCCACGACCGACTGGGACGCGCCGGTTTCCTACCGCATGGCGCCTCCCAACGCCCCGGCCGTCCGCATTCGGACGACGAAGGACGGCATCGTCTCCCAGATGCTCTTTCACGAAGTCCATCACCGGTCGCAGGTCATGTCGATGCTGCGGCAGTGCGGCGTCGCCGCGCAGAACCTCGACTACTCGGCGCTGATGTTCGCCCGCGACCCGGAACCCGCCTGAGGGGCGCCCCCAGGGCCTAGGCGGCCCGCGTCTGGGCATAGGACTAGTAGGCCTATGTGGAGGGCGGTGGTGATCTCGGTCGTGGCGTTGCTGGCGAGCGGCTGCCTGATGCTCGCCGTGCGCCCGGACATGCCGCCGGGCAGATTTTCGGAACGCACGATCACGATCTCGCTCGAAGGCACGCCGGGCCTGCCGTTCGAGGGTTCATACGGCACGCCGTCCGGCACGACCTCGGCTCGCGGCGTCGTCCCGGCCCAGTACAGTGTCAAGACCTCTGTCGCCGTCGTTGCGGCGTTCACCAAAAGTGTCGAGGAAGGCCAGCTGATCATCAGGCTCCTGGTGGACGGAAAGGAGACTCAGAACAGCAGCACGTCGGCGCCCTACGGCAACGTGGTCATTCAGCAGCGTTTTTAAGGTATTCTTCGAACGCCCGCTCAATCTTCGGGAACGCGTCCGCCCAGGTGCGGCGGTGCGTAAAGACGTGAC
This sequence comes from bacterium, assembly GCA_041487495.1. Classification (GTDB taxonomy): domain Bacteria; phylum Sysuimicrobiota; class Sysuimicrobiia; order Sysuimicrobiales; family Humicultoraceae; genus JBGPNN01. The sequence goes on along the minus strand of JBGPNN010000206.1, from coordinate 4,786 downwards.
TCTCGCCGGGGTAGTAGTGTGTCTCGAAGCCTCGCCCGTGCTTCACGCAGTCCCGCACGATCTGGTCCAGGTGCTCGAAAGAGACGGCCTCATCGCCGGTGCCGTGCAGGTTGATCAGCGGGGCCGACATCTGGTGGACCCAGTGTCGGGGCGAGGCTCGACGCCAGACTTCGGGGAACTGTTCTTCCGACCCGCCCAGGCGGGCCGTGAAGTACCCGGCGGCTTGGGGACGCGCCCGTTCGACCCAGCGGGCCCACAACGACCGGTCCCACACCCCGGCGATATTGACGCCCACCGCGAAGACCTCCGGATGCTTTGTGAGCGCCCCGAGTGTCAAATGGCCCCCGTAGCTGATTCCCCACACCCCGACGCCGTTCGGATCAACGTACGGCAACTGCTTGAGATAGCGTGCCGCACCGACCACATCGGCGACGTCCTCGGTCCCCATAGCCAGGTGATTCCCTTGCTCGAACCCGACGCCGTATCCAATGCCGCCTCGAAAGTTCACGGCGAGCGTGACGTAGCCGCGGTGCGCAAGGTAGAGCATGAATGCATGAAAGATGCCGGAGCCCGGTGTCGGATGCCAGCCGTCCCGCATCTGCGACATCGGCCCGCCGTGCACCCAGACGAGTGCCGGGTATCGCCGACCGGGTTCCATTCTCGGCGGCGAGTACAGGTAGCCGTGAATCGTCCAATCGCGCGCGGATGTGAACGTCACGTGCGTGGGCGCGACCATCTTGGCCTGGGTCCACGACGCAGGCAGGGACCGTGTGAGCCGGCGGGGATGCTCTCCCCCGGCGCCCATCAGCCACAGGTCCACAGACTCGGTCGGCCCACAAAACGCGTACACGATCTGCTCGCCATCGGGGGACCAGGAGCCCTGCGTCGCCGTCCCAGGCTCGACGGTTAGCTGCCGCAGCGCGCCACGGGGTACATCGAGGGTCCACAACTGCCGATGCCCGAGATTGGTCCGGCTCGATGAGAAGAGGATCTGACGCCCATCGGGTGACCACTGGGGGAGATCGTCGGCGTGCCCGATGTCCTCGCATGGACCGTCGGTAAGTTGACGCATCCAGCCGGTGGCCAGGTTGAGCGCAAAGAGATGATCCCAGCCGGTGTGGCGCAAGACGAACAGCAGTGTCGATCGATCGCGGGACAGCTGCGGCTCCACGGCAAAAAGGAGGCCTTTCGCATCGTGCTCCACGTGCAGCAGCCGCGGTTTCGGTGCCTCGGCCAGGTCGACCACGTAGTGCTCGCGGCGGCGGCCGGTGTCGAGCGTGACGGCGTAGTACAAGCGGCGCGTGTCGATCCAGACGATATGCCCCCCCGGCTCACCGACGCTTACCCGCCAGGCGACCGAGCCGTCGGCCGCCGATACCACCACCAGGTCGCGGTGGAGCGTGCCGTCGCCACGCGCCAGCACGCAGGCGAGGGTCGAGCCGTCGGGCGACCAGCGGAACGCCGGCCGGCGCGGATCGCCCTCCAGGCGTCCCGGGAGATCGATTGAACGCGAAGAGCCGTTTGCGGGCCACCACAACCAGAGACGCCCGTCGCGCGTGAAGGCCAACAGGTTCCCGTCAGGTGCCCAGCGGGGGCTGGATTCTCTGTCCGACGGTGTGTCCGTGACGCGAACCGCGCGCTCCCTCGCCCGGATGTCCCAGAGCACCCAGACGTCGTCCGCCTGGATGTAGCTGAGCGCGTCGCCTCGCGGGTGCCAGTCGAACTCGGTCACGCGTCCATTGCCGTTCGATAGTTGACGGACCTCGCCGGTCGCGGTCTCAGCCAGCCACAACTGATCGAACCCGTAATCGTGCCAGATAAACGCCACCCGCCCGCCGGCCGGCGACCAGCGGTGGTGGTCTGGATGTCTGAGGTGCAGCACTTCGTCGAGCGTAATCGCGGGCATGGCTCTTGAGGGGTTCGGCACGTTCCAGGTCGAACTCCTCCGCATGCATTACAAGAGGCTTGGCCGGACAGGATTGAAGATCTCGGCGGTGGGTCTAGGGTGCGGGAACTTCGGCGGGATCGGGAGCACGCCCGCGCTCTTCGGCAAGGGCGAGACGGAACCCGAGGCGTTTGCCGTGATGGATGCCGCGTGGGAGATGGGTATCACCTTCTTTGACACCGCAAACGCCTACGGCGGCGGGCGCAGCGAGACCTACATTGGCAGCTGGCTGCGAACAAGAGGGGCAAGCGTCCGCGATCAGCTGGTGCTGAGTTCCAAAGTCTTCAACCCCGTTGGACACGGACCCAACGATCGAGGTCTCTCACGCGACCACATCATGCGCCAGATCGAGGCCAGCCTGCGACGCCTCGGCACCGACCACCTTGACATGTACCTCATCCACGGGCCTGACTCGGGGACGCCGCTCGGGGAGACCCTGCGTGCCTTCGACAACCTGGTTCGTCACGGCAAAGTCCGGTATGTCGGGGCCTGCAACATGCCCGCGTGGATGATGGCGCAGGCGTTGTGGATGAGCGAGAGAGACAACCTGTGCGAGTTCGCGTCGGTGCAGAATAACTACAGCCTGCTCGAGCGCGATGATGAGCGTGAGATGCTGCCGCTGTCCGCTGATCACGGGCTCGGCTACACACCCTTCAGTCCGCTGGCCGGGGGATGGCTCACCGGAAAGTATCGCCGGCCGGGCGACTACCCGGCCGGATCTCGCATGACGCTGCGGCCCCAGCCGTATGCGACGTATGTGAACCCCGGGACGTTTGCCAGGCTGGAGCGGCTGCGTATGGAAGCCGATGGGCGCGGCGTGAGCATGGCCGCGCTGTCCCTCGCCTGGGTTATGTCGCACCCGCTCGTCACCGCACCGATCATTGGGCCGCGCCGGCCGGAGCATCTGCAGCCGGCGCGCGACGCGCTTGGGATGCAGCTGACCGCGGAGGAGCGGGGGGCGATCGCGGGCGTCTTCGAGTAGAGTGGCGCAGTGGTGGCTCCCATGAAGATTCTGTACTTTGCCAGATTGACGACCCCGTTCATACCGCAGACCGTGCTCACGCAACCGCTGGGCGGCAGCGAATCGGCGTTGCTCTACCTGACACGAGCGCTCGCGCGCCGCGGTCACGATATCACTATCGTCAACACCTGCCTCCCGGACGCGGCCGGTGTGTTTGACGGCGTGCGCTATGTAAGCTACACGACGCCCGGAGACGCCGTGGCCCTTAGCCGTCGCGTCAACCCGGATGTGCTGGTGGCGTTTCGCGATTTTCCGGCGCTACGCTGGCCTTTCACCGGGCATCTGAAAGTGTACTGGGGACACGACGACCTCTCGAGCGTCTGGGCCGCCAGCGCCCCGTGGGGCGCGTTGGGGCGATTGGCGCTCCGGCGAGTGGCCGGCCCGATCATCGAGCGCCGAGCGGACCACGTGTTCGTCGTCAGCGAGTGGCTGGCGTCCTTACTTCACACGGTTCTTCGTTATCCAAGAGATCGCATCCATGTCCTCCGCAACGGCGTCCACCTTGCGTACTTTGATGGCCCCCCGCCACCGAGGCACCGGCACCGGCTCATCTACACCAGCATCCCCTGGCGGGGGTTGGACCTGCTGCTGGACATCTTTCCCCACATACGCCACGAGATTCAAACGGCTGAGTTGTGGATCTACTGCGACCTGTACCGAGGCATTGTGACCGGGAGCGATCGACGATACACGCGCGCGGTCCTCCGGCGATGCAGTCAGCCCGGAGTCCGTCTGGTTGGCAGTCATCCTCATCCGATCCTGGCACGAGATCTCGCGCAGGCGGGCCTCTGGGTGTACCCGCATCGGCCGCGGCCTCGCATGGGCTTCTTCGCCGAGACGTCCTGCATTGCGGCCATGGAAGCCATGGCGGCGGGGACGCCCGTCATCGCCAGCCGTCGGGGGGCACTCCCCGAACTGATCGACAGCGGCACCAACGGCCTGCTCATCGACGGCGATCCGTCCTCAGCCGCGCACAAGACCGCCTTCGTCACTGAGACCCTCCGCCTGCTGAGAGACGAGCAGGACTGGGAACGCCTCAGCAGCAATGCGCGAAAGACGGCCCGACGTGACCTTTCGTGGGAGCAACGCGCCGAAGAGTGGGAGTCGACGCTGGAGACCCTGACGCGCGCCAGGACCAGACCGCAGACGGGAGGCTAGTGCAATTCTTGCCAACTCACTCGACGGACAATCGCGTCCGTGGTCCGCGTCAACCCGACAGTCCCCAGGACGCCCGGCTGGTACCGCACAACGATGAATCCGCCGTCATTCAGCAGCCCCTGCGCTGTGAGGATGGCGCCGGAGACATCCAGATTCGCCCTGAAGACCTCCAGACCCGTGCCCGCTAGCAGCATTCCGTCGACGACCACGACAGCCTCCGGCGCCAGGCTGATTCTGCCGCCGTCACCGAACGCGATCACTCCGGGCAGAGTCGTGGTCATGGGGCCGTGGTGTACCTCCAGGCGCGCCCGCCCCATGATTCCGATGATCCCCCGAACGACCAGCGCGCCCTCGTCGATGCGAAGGGAGCCCCTGATGGTCACGATCCCGCGCACAAACACGACTCCGGTGAGGCCGATCTCCTTTTCTCTGGGACGGCCCCGATTCTCCGTGTCCAGGTGCAAGAGGATCCACTCGAACTGCTGCTCGCTGTACACGCTGTCCCTCTTGTCCGACAGCTCACGGTCCCGCATCCGCTCCCCGGCCGCCTTGTTCAGCGCGGCGTTTTGAAGGTTCTGTTGCGCCAATGCCTGATACTGCCCGAGATCAACACCCGGCATCGTGACTTGCTCGCTCCGCATTGCTCTGAAATGAACCGCAGG